>NZ_VZQO01000007.1:0-221260 GCF_014397665.1 Paraburkholderia sp. UCT2 | reverse complement strand
TTAAGACAGTACTTTCCGAAAGGCATCGACCTGTCGGTCTACTCACAGGCCAAACTCAACGCAGTAGCACGAAGGCTGAACGAGCGACCACGAAAGACCCTGGATTACGAAACACCGGCTGAACGATTCCATCGAACTATTGCATCGACCGGTTGAATCCGCCCCCGCCGTGTGGACAACGGCGCTGCACACAGGACAGGCCTGTGCACAGCCGGCCTGCTGCCAGTGCCGCCGTTGCCCACACTTGAACACTGACGCGCCCTCGTTGCGGGCTTGCCCAAAATAGAAAAATAGTAGCGAAACGAACCGAACTCCCGCGCATTGTTATCGGGAGTGACAACGGGGTAGCGATAGGGCGGCAAATTGAGCAAGCGTTTTCAACCGTCGTCCCGCCACCGCACGTCCGCCGATGGGACGATGACTTTGGGTAGTCGGATAACGAAGCCAGACTAGCCGATCGTCGGGGCGAAGGGCTGCCAGAAACGCTCGCTGTGCGGATAACGTTTTACGCGTTTTTCAGTGCACGGCGCAAAACCATACTGCGTCGTCGCAGAGCAGACCAGGGAGCAAAACGATCTGGTGGGTCATGGGTGGGTCCTGTGATGCGTTAGACGGATGAAATACGGCACTCGATACGAGGCCATCGTCGAATGGTAAGGGCGCGCGCTGGTCTGAACAACTCGCTTTCGGAGCGACGTTCAGTTTCCGATGACGTATCGATCCGGATCGATCGATCAAAGGATCCGTCGACCGATTCAGCCCAAGGGGCATGATGAGGAAATGGATGCGGCGAATCTGCATCCGTCAGGCGAGCGTTCCACGCCCCAGCGCGTTTGGCCAGTTGCAGGCATATGACGCCGGCGTGCGACACGCCGCCGCTGTCCTTTCCGGAACACTGCGCAAATGTCATGCCGCCGAAGTAGATAACCGGCCATTCATAGCCATGGTTCGGCCGTTTCGGACACTTGTCAGTAATCAATCGCCCTATCGTGGACGCAATGCGTTCAGGCAGTCCGACGACAGCCAACTGTAATGCGAACGACTCTCCATGTTCATGCAGGAACCCTAAGGTCTTACCGTTGTAACCAACGGTAAGGAGACGGTAAATGTCGACATTCCACCTGTCACAACGATGCAATAAGCTGTACCTACGACTTTCGATGTCAGCAGTTGCGGGAGCGGCCGCGCTCGCATTCGCTACGATGCCCACAGGGGTGTCTGCGGCAAGGGACGATCATGCGGCCCAGACCCTAACGCCAATCAAGCATGTGATCATCGTTGTCGGCGAAAACCGAACGTTCGACCACGTGTTCGGCACCTACCAACCCCCGCAAGGCCAATCAGTGTGGAATCTGCTGTCGCGGGGCATCGTCAATGCGGATGGTTCGCCGGGCCCGAACTTCAACAAGGCGCAGCAATACGAAGCGCAATTGGTTGGACCGGCAAAATTCGCGGTAGCCCCGCCGAACAAAACCCCGTACATGCCGCTGCCGGCCCCCAATACCGGCGGTGCGCCGACGGCGGCCAGCGACGCAAGTCCGCCACCTTTCGCGACGCACGATGCGGCCGTGCAGGCCGAAGGCACGGCACTCGAGGCGTCCGACATCGATCAGTTGCTGAGCGGCGCGACAGGACTGCCGAAGGATGTAAAGGATTCGCGGGTGGCCAACTACAACGCGTTGCCGAGCGGTCCATATCTGTTGCAGCCGCCACTCTACGATGCGTACATGGGAGGTCCGGTGCACCGCTTCTATCAGGCGTGGCAGCAAGCGGATTGTGCCGTCGCACATGCGAGCCGCGAGAATCCGAGCGGGTGCCTCGGCGATCTGTTCGCCTGGGTGGAAACCACCATCGGCGCGGGCAGCAACGGCAAGCCGCAACCGACGCCATTTACCGATCAGACCACCGGCGAAGGCTCGAATGCGCTCGGCTTCTACAACGTCAACAACGGCGACATGCCGTACTTCACGAAACTGGCCCAGCAATACGCGATGAGCGATAACTATCACCAACCGGTGATGGGCGGAACCGGGGCGAACAGCATCATGATCGGTGCGGCTGATGCGTACTACTACACCGACGGCAGCGGCAATGCGGCAACGCCGCCGTCGGATCAGATCGAGAACCCTGATCCGTTGGCCGGCACCAACAACTGGTACACCCAGGACGGTTACTCGGGGGGCAGCTATAGCAACTGTTCGGATCCGGGCCAGCCCGGCGTCGGCGCGATCCGCCAATACCTTGAATCGCTGCCCTACGATCCCAAGCCGAACTGCGCGCCGAAGCACTATTACCTGCTCAACAATTACAACCCGGGATATAACGGCGACGGCACGGTGCTCGACAGAACGAAGTCGCCGTTCACGATCCCCCCGTCACCCGTGCGCACCGTCGGGGACACGCTGCTCGATCGCAAGATCCCGTGGAAGTACTACGGGGAGGGCTGGAACAGCTTCATCAAGGATCCGTCGACAAGCGTCTACTGCAACATCTGCAATCCGTTCCTGTACGAGACGTCGATCATGACGAACCAGCAGGTCCGGGACACACATCTTGCGGACTTGCCAGACCTGTACGCGGATATCCAGGCGGGCCAGCTGCCAGCTGTGTCGTTCGTGAAGCCTGGCGGACTGCTCGATGGACATCCGACATCGTCGAAGTTTGGGCTTTACGAGGCATTCGTGAGAAAACTGGTCGACGCGGTGAAGAGCGATCCGAAGCTATGGGCCACTACGGCGATCCTCATCACCACCGACGAGGGCGGCGGCTACTACGATTCCGGCTATGTGCAGCCCATCGACTACTTCGGTGACGGCTCGCGTATACCGATGATCGCAGTGTCGAAGTATTCCGCTGGCGGGCGCATTTCGCACGGCTATGCGGATCACGCGTCGTTGGTCAAGTTCATCGAACGCAACTGGGGGCTGCCACCGATTACCGGACGTAGTCGTGACAACTTGCCGAACCCGGTCCAGCACAGCGACAACCCCTACGTGCCGGTCAATGCGCCCGCGATCGGCGACCTGTTCGATCTTTTCGACTTCGACCGGGACTCCGACACGCACGGGCATCATGACGGGTCGCACCCGGACCATGATGCAGGCAACGGCGGTAAGGGCTGGTGGCCTTTCTGACCATAACCTGGAACGCTCGCGCGACCGGTACAACGTAAAGTAGGACCGCCGCGCGTTCCGGCGGCGGTCACGGGGGGCAGATGATTGGTGCGATCCTGCGGCTGACCGGCGATTTGAAGGCTGTGCGGGCACTCGAGGGCTGAGGGAAACTGAATCGCAACCACGCAGTGCTATCGGATGCCCACCCGCCGCGCGGTCGCATCGATCGCCGCTTCTGCCTTCGAGACGATTTCGTCGATTTCCGGCCGGCTGACCACGAGCGGCGGCGACAGCAACATCCGGTCGCCGCTCGCGCGCATGATCAGATTGCCGTTGAAGCAGAAGTCGCGGCACATCGTACCGACATCGCCGCCATTCGCGAAGCGCTTGCGCCCGAGCGGCTCCTCGGCGAGTTGCACGCCCGCCACGAGGCCCGCGCCGCTGATCTCGCCAACGATAGGATGACCGGCGAACGTCTCACGCAGTTTGTTCTGAAAGTACGGACCCGTATCCACTTTGACGCGCTCCACGATCCTCTCGTCGCGCAGCAGTTTCAGATTCGCAAGCGCGACGGCCGCTGCGACCGGATGCCCGGAGTAGGTGAGGCCATGATTGAAGTCACCGTTGTCGATCAGTGCGCGGGCGACGCGATCATGTAGACCGACAGCCCCCATCGGCACGTAACCGCTCGTCAGTCCCTTCGCGAGCGTGATCAGGTCCGGCTCGAAGCCGAAGTGCTGATGCGCGAACCATTCGCCGGTTCGGCCGAAGCCGCCGATCACTTCGTCCGCGACGAGCAGCACGTCGTACTTGCGGCAAATGCGCTCGATTTCCGGCCAATACGTGTCAGCCGGAAAAATCACGCCGCCCGCTCCCTGGAAAGGCTCACCGATAAATGCGGCGACATTGTCCGCACCGAGTTCGAGAATCTTCGCTTCGAGCTGCCGCGCGCGAGCCAGTGCGAATTCTTCCGCCGTCTGATCGCTTGCCGCTTCGCCGAAGAAATAGGGCTGATCGATATGTACGATGTTCTCGACTTTCGATGGCATCTGCTCATGCATATAAGCCATGCCGCCGAGCGTGCCGCCCGCGATCGTCGACCCGTGATAAGCGTTTTTGCGCGCGATGACGAACTTCCTCGCGGGCTGTCGTTGCGTCGCCCAGTATTGATGGACGATGCGCAGCACGGTGTCGTTGCCTTCCGAGCCGCTGTTGCAGTAGAAGAAGTGATTGAATGGGGCGGGCGTCAGTTCGGCGAGCAGGGCAGACAGTTCAATCACGGGCGGATGCGTCGTCTTGAAGAACGTGTTGTAGTACGGCAATTCCCGCATCTGCCGGAATGCGGCGTCGGCCAGTTCCTGGCGGCAGTAGCCGATGTTCACGCACCACAGTCCCGCCATGCCGTCGATGATCTTGTTGCCCTCCGAGTCCCACAGGTACACGCCTTGCGCCTTGACGATCACGCGAGAACCCGCGCGATTGAGCGAGCCCATATCCGAGAACGGATGGATGTGATGCGCGGCATCGAGCGCGCGGTATTCGGCGGTGCTGCGCGATGTGGCTTGCGAGGTCGGCGCGTCTTTCGTGCCGCCATGCTGCGACGTTTCCTTTTCCGCATACATCACGTCTTCAGTCTTATAGCTCATACTGCCTCCGTCTTTTCAAGGTTCTCATTGACCGACTGGCCCGCGGCACTCACACGTGCAGCAGCAAATGCCGGCGTTCCCACGAACTGATCACGCGGAAAAACGCTTCGTATTCGGTCTCTTTCAACGCGAGGTATGCGCGGACGAACTGCTCGCCGAGTACTTCGGCAATCGGTTCGCACGCGCTCATCGACGTCAAGCCTTCTTCGAGATTGCGCGGTAATTGATAGGGCAGGGCATAGCCGTCGCTCGCCAGCGGTTCGGTCGCGGCGAGCCGCTGTGTGATGCCGAGATAGCCCGCCGCCAAGGTCGCGGCAATCGCCAGATACGGATTGCAATCGACACCCGGAATCCGGTTCTCGATGCGGCGCGCGACCGGCGCGGAATGCGGAACCCGGAAGCCGACCGTGCGATTGTCATAACCCCACGCGACATTGATCGGCGCGGCCATGAAACGCGACAGACGCCGGTACGAATTGATGTACGGCGCGAAGATCGGCATCAGCGCCGGCGTGTATTTCTGCAAGCCGGCGATAAAGCCGGTGAACAGCGAGGTCGGCTCGCCGTCGGCGGCGGTGAAGAGGTTGTGGCCGGTTTCCATATCGACGAGGCTTTGATGCATGTGCATCGCCGAGCCCGGCTCGCCTTCCATCGGCTTCGCCATGAAAGTCGCGTACATCTTGTGACGCAACGCCGCTTCGCGCACGGTGCGCTTGAATAGAAACACACTGTCCGCGAGCTTGAGCGGATCGCCGTGCATGAAATTGATTTCCATCTGCGCGGCGCCGACTTCGTGTATCAGCGTATCGACTTCGAGTTCCTGCACGTCGCAGTACTCGTAGATGTCTTCGAACAACGGGTCGAATTCGTTGACCGCTTCGATCGAATACGCCTGGCGTCCGGTTTCCGCGCGACCCGTGCGTCCGACCGGCGGTTGCAACGGCAGATCGGGATCGCGGTTCATGTCGACCAGATAGAACTCGAGCTCCGGCGCGATCACCGGTTTCCAGCCGCGCGCCTTATATAGATCGAGCACGCGCCGCAACACGCAGCGCGGCGAGATTTCGACCGGGGTGCCGTCGAAATGCACGCAATCGTGAATCACCTGCGCGGTCGGGTCGACTGCCCAAGGAATCATCCGGATCGTGCTCGCGTCGGGTACGCACACCATGTCGGGATCGGTGACGCCGGTCAGCGAATCGCTTTGCGGATAGTCGCCGGTGACGGTCTGGATCATCACCGCCTGCGGCAGACGCATCGATTCGCCCGATTCGAACTTGCTGCGCGGAATGATCTTGCCGCGCGCGATGCCGGCCATGTCCGGAATAATTGCTTCGATTTCGGTGACATGATGCTTTTTCAGAAATTCGTCGATGTCATGCATGATTGTTCTCTCTGTTCTGGTCCGCGACCTGGGTCATGTGTGCAGGGCTTCGTGTATGCGTGCGCTGGCGTTACTGACGCTGATTGCTTCGATCAGGCCGTCCGCTGCGAGGGCTTGGACCTCGAGGTCTACGCCCAGTCGCGCGATGCCCTGACCGTGCAATGAATTGACCCGCGCTTCGTGGGCGCAACCCGCGAGGCGCTGCAGCATGCCGCCGCGCGTCAGTACGATCGAATGCGATGCGGCGTATTGCGCGTCGAGCGAGTCGTCCTTGTTCCCGCGATGGTCGTTCAGTCCGCCGACCACGTGCGACGGATGAGCGCGGAGCATCGTTCTATCGGCGGTAATTCCTGCTATTGGTTGGTTTCGCATAACGAATAGGCGTGTCGATCCCACGCCGCACATCACGTGAACGGCGTTAAATAGCGCGCGCGGCGAGGTGGGAAAACGCCAAGGCGAGTCGACGCCAAAGCGAATCCGCGCAATAACGCGCAGCGCTTACCCGATTAGAAGCGGTTCGATTGAATCCGTCGCGATGCGCGGTGATCAGTCAGTGTGCCGCGCGGACGCAAGCAGCCAGCTCGCGAAAACGCGCGCAAACGGACGAATCGAGCAGCGAAAAGAGATGAAAGAGGAGAGGCGCTACGGCAGCAGCGAAGCGACTTCGTCTGTGCGCACCGCGATGAACGCGCGGGTGGAGAGGACGTTGCGGCGCCGAACGGAACGACGCGACAGGACTGTGATGACGGACAGAAAGCGGCGAAACGCAAGGCTGCCGTTGCTGCCGTCGGCGCTGGCGCCGTCAGCGCAAGTACAACGCGCCTGACTGCGATTCCAATTCACCAAAGGGCCTCGGACTCTCACGATGACACTCGACTGGCGTAGTTGAGGGTATTGAACGGCCTGTTTCGAATCCACAGCGGATATTGAAGAAACAGGACACGGGTTGATCGAGAAGAAACGGTACTGGACGGTAGTAGCTTAATTCGCCGCGCCGCCCACAAGATCTCCCACTAGCTAGGATATACGAGCTAAAAATGCCGTCAATTTATTTTTAGGTTTTGGCAAAGCGGCATCGAGCCTGATGCCGCGTGTTTCGTCTACTGTTCATTCACTCCGCGAGACGTGCGCGCACCGTGTATTCGCCTTCGTTGCCCTTGTCTTCGAGCATGTGTGCCATCGCCATATTGAAGTCGGTCGGCAGTGGCTCGACCGGATAGCCGCGCTTTTCCCACGCATCGAGACCGCCCTTCAGCGCGCGCACATGATGAATGTTCTTCCGATGCAATTGCCTGACGATGCGCTTCGCGGTCGCCTCGTTGGGACACACGCAATAGACGACGATCGGCCGCTTCAGGTATTCCGGATGAATCGGATCGGGCGACTCGAGATCGAGCGGCCGGGCGCCGGCAATGCGGTGCGATTCCTTTTCGCGCACGGTGCTCGGGCGCGCGTCGAGAATCAGCGGCGGTTCGTTCGACTTCATCATCGCGTCGAGCTGATCGGGCGTGATGCGAGTATGCGCGAGCCAGCGACGAAACTGCAAGCGCCGCAACAAGCGATACACCAGAACCGCCGCGAAGATCACCGCGCGTCGACGCGAAAGACGGATTTAAGCACAGGTGGCGAGTCGGCGTTGTGAAAGAACGCCGACGAAATCGCGCGCGACAGACGAATGGGCGCGGCCCACGACGCGGCGCGGCCTGCACGCGCCGCGCGGCAAGTGGATCAAACCGGGTTGAGAAGCATGATTTGCCTCGCTTCAGGCGAGGCGGTCCGGGAAGAGGCCCGTTGCCTCACGCATCCTCGGACGGATCATAGGGCACCACGCGCTCATGCTCGTCCGCGTGATTGCGCGCGACGATCGCGCGCGCCGCGGCGTTCGCGTCGAGATTGAACGCCTGATGCGGCACGCCCGGCGGAATGAACAGGAAGTCGCCCGGCTCGGTGATGACCGACTCGCGCAAGCCCGGGCCGTAGCGCGTCTCGATCTTGCCTTCGAGCATATAGATCGCGGTCTCGTAGTCGGCGTGAAAGTGCGGCTCCGCATGGCCGCCAGGCGGGACCACGACCATGTACATCGACAACCCGGTGCTGCCCGCGGTGCCCGCCGAAATGCCGACGAAATAGGGCAGCTGCTGCATCGTCGCCATTTCCCGTTCGGGGCGCACCTTGACCACCGGGGCTCGCGCGTCGTGCGTAACGTTTGACATGGTCGCTCCTTTCGTCGCCGCCGTGCCGGGCGGCTTCACGCATGCCGAACTGAAAGTCTAGACGATACGGGCGCCAATGTCGGACGGGATCGAGCGGACCTGGTGAAGCGCGAGCGACCGCGAAATCGCGTTGCTACAATGGTCGGCATACCCCGACAGAGATCACGGAGACAGCGCATGGCCACGCTTCAGCCCATCAGCCGCTACCCGGTCCCCGAGCCGAGCGAGTGGCCCGAAGACATCAGTGCCCGCATTCTCGAAGTGCAGGAGAAAGCGGGTTTCGTGCCGAACGTGTTTCTGACGCTCGCGCATCGGCCCGACGAATTCCGCGCGTTCTTCGCTTATCACGATGCGTTGATGCTGAAAGAGGGCGGTCTAACGAAAGGCGAGCGGGAGATGATCGTGGTCGCGACGAGCGCGGTCAACGATTGTCTTTACTGCGTGGTCGCCCACGGCGCGATTCTGCGCATCTACGAAAAAGCGCCGCTGCTCGCCGATCAGGTCGCGGTCAATCACCGCAAGGCTGACATCACGGACCGCCAGAAGGCGATGCTCGATTTCGCGCTGAAGGTGTGCCGCGCGTCGGGCACGGTCGACGAAGAAGACTTCCAGACACTGCGCGGCCACGGCTTCACCGATGAAGACATCTGGGACATCGCGGCAATCACCGCGTTTTTCGGGCTGTCGAACCGGATGGCCAACGTGATCTCGATGCGTCCGAACGACGAGTTCTATCTGATGGGGCGTGTGCCGAAAGCCGCGGCGGATACACCGAAAAAGTAGCCTCGGCTGGAATCGCTTCAGCATCTCTATCGGCAATTCGCATCACGCCTGCACGGGGCGAGATGAACGCCGCGCGGACGTCATCACCACGGTGTCGTCGATCGGGAAATGCAGCAGTGCCGCGATCAATCCCGCCGCGACCGTCGCTACCCATAGCAGTGAGTACGAGCCCGTCAGATCGAACACGAGGCCACCGAGCCACGCGCCGAGAAACGAGCCGATCTGATGGCTCAGAAAGCACACGCCGAACAGGCTGCCGAGGTGACGGGTGCCGAACACCTTGGCGACTAGCCCGCTCGTCAGCGGTACGGTGCCGAGCCACGTGAGGCCCATCACCGCCGCGAAAATCACCACGGACACAGCGCTTTTCGGCAGCGCGAAGAATGCGGCGATCGTCGCGCTGCGAATCAGATAAAGCCAGCCGAGCACATGATGTTGGCGGAACCGGCCGCCGAGCCAACCTCATGCCCAACTGCCCGCCATGTTGAACAGGCCGATCAGCGCAAGCGCGGTGGCGCCCAGCCCGATCGGCATATGACACAGCGTCAGATACTCGGGCAGATGCGTCGCAATGAACGCGAGCTGAAAGCCGCAGGTGAAGAAGCCGAGCGTCAGCAAGCGGTAGCCGCGATGGCGCATCGCTTGTGACAGAACCTCGCGCAGCGGCGCCGCGGGCGCGTCCTCGAACCGCGCCTGAGCCGGTCGCGTCGAGCCACGCCTGCCAGTCTTCACTCGCGGCGTTCACGTGAATCAGCGTCGCGCGTCGCAGGCTCGGGACGCCGCGCTCGTCGCGCAGCGTTTCCAGATAAGCAGGGCTGCACACGGGCACGAAGCGCTCGCCGAACAGGCGCGTCCATGCCGTGCCGGCGATCGGCGCGCGACTCATGCGGATCGCAAAGTCGAAGCCGTCGACCGGAAAGCCGACCTGGCGACGCGAGGTGTCCACGCTCACGACGACATGCGGCCAGCGCGCGCGAAAACCGGCGAGGCGCGGCAGCAGCCAGCGCGACGCGAAGGTCGGCGCGCAGCTGAGCGCGATCGGCCGATCCGCGCGATGATTGGGCAGACGTTGCGTGCCGATCGCGATCAGCGAAAACGCCTCGGAGACGTACGATAGATAATCCGCGCCAACCGCCGTTAGCGAGATGCCGCGCGGCTCGCGCACGAACAGTTCGACGCCGAGCGCTCCCTCGAGTCCGACGATGCCGTGACTGATCGCGCTCGGCGTAACGTTCAGCTCGGCGGCGGCGAGCTTGAAACTTTGATGCCTGCCGGCCGCTTCGAAAAAGCGAAGCGCGGGCAGGGGCGGCAGACGAAGCGGCATGTGCGTTCCCCAAGGCGCCGCGTCGTGCGCGGCGCGCGTGCCGGGTGGTGTTGGCGGGTGTAACGAGCTTGCTGTTTGGCGCAAGCATACCTTGCGCCGGCGCCTGGCGAGTGGGTGGTCAAACCGCCGGCAAAATCGCCGCAAGAAGCCGCCGCTGCAAAATCATGGCAAGGCCTGTCGATTTTCCGCGGCCTCGTTCGTCGTCCCTACAGGAAGGGCGGCAAAGCGACGATGCCCGCTCGTCTTCCGTCCGTTTTTCTGACGATTTCTCGCAAGGAGATGACTGATGAACGACGCAAACACTTCGATGCATACGCTGAAACCGGCCCGCGAACTGGCCGACTTGCCCTCGCGCTTTCCGGACGAGAGCCCCGAATATCGACGCGCGCGCAACGCGTTGCTCGCCGAGGAGATCGAGCTGCGCCGCCGGATCGAGCGTGTCGCCGCGCAGCGTCGCGCGCTGCCGGCGGGCGGCGTCGTGCCGGAGGATTACCGCTTCGACGGCGAAGCGGGCCCGGTCACGCTATCGCAGATGTTCGGCGCGCACGACACGCTCGTGACCTACAACTGGATGTTCGGACCGCAACGCGCGCGGCCGTGCCCGATGTGCACGTCGCTACTGAGCGCGTGGGACGGCGAAATGCCCGATATCCTGCAGCGCGTCGCGTTCGCGGTGATCGGCCGCTCGCCGATCGACAGGCTGGTCGCGTTCAAGCAGGAGCGCGGCTGGCGGCATCTGCGGCTGTATTCGTCGGGCGGCAACACGTTCAATCGCGATTACGCGGCCGAAGATCCCGCCGGCGACGACCTTCCCGCGTTGAACGTATTCACGCGCACGGGCGGCGTCGTGCGGCACTTCTGGGCCGAGGAGATGGGGCCGTCGACGTCGGACCCCGGACAGGACCCGCGCGGCGCGCCCGATCTGATGCCCTTGTGGACGATCCTCGACATGACGCCGGGCGGCCGTGGCACCGACTGGTATCCGAAGCTGGCGTATTGAGCGGCGCTGCCCTGGAGCGATCGAGCGCTACGAATGCGTCTGCGCCGCGTGGCTCTGGGCGAGCGCGGTCCACAGAAACGTGCCGACCGCGCTCGCCCGCATCGGCAGGCTGAACAGATAGCCCTGCACCGCGCGCGCGCCGAGCGCCTTCACGACCTGGGCCTGCAACGGAGTTTCGAGTCCTTCGACCACGCATTCGTGCCCGAGGTTGCGGCATAGGTCGATCACGGATTTGATGATCTTCTTCGATGCGCTGTTGGTATCGACGTCGCTCACGAAGCTGCGGTCGATCTTGATCGCGTCGAATGGCAGCCGATGCACGTAGCTGAGGCTCGAATAGCCGGTGCCGAAATCGTCGAGCGACAGCCGGCAGCCGGCCTGCTTCAGCATCGTCATCGCGCTGTGCGCCTGCTCGAAATCGCGCGTCAACGCGGTTTCGGTCATTTCGAACGTCACGCGATGCGGCGACACGCCGCTTGCCGCGACGATGTCGATCAGGCGGCGCGCGCGCGCCGACGTCGAGATATCGATCGCGGACAGGTTGAACGACAGATACAGATCGGCGGGCCAGTGCGCGACCTCGGCGAGCGCCTGGCGCAGCAGCACGTCGGTGATGCCGAGGATCAGCTCGGTCCGCTCGGCAATCCGAATGAATTCCTCCGGCCTGACCATGCCGAGCCGGGCGTTGTGCCATCGACCGAGCGCTTCGAGGCCGATCGGCCGGCGCGTGAGCAGATCGTAGATCGGCTGGAACTCGAGGAACAGCTCCGCTTCGAGGTCCGCATGGCGCAGCTCCTGCGTGACGAGGCTTAGACGCCGCATCTGCGTTTCGTGTTCGGTCGAGAAAATCACCGGCATGCCGCGGCGGTTTTCCTTGCCGACGTAGAGCGCGGCGTCGGCACGTTCGAACACCTGCGCGACCGTGGAGCCCGCGTCGGGAAACGCGGCCCAGCCGATCGTGCCCGACAGTTCCGCGACATTGTCGGCGACTTGATAAGGCTGGCTGAGCGCATCGCAGATACGCTGCCCCAACTCGACCAGCGCTTCGTTCGACACCTTGTGGCGCACGAGCACGCCGAATTCATCGCCGCCCAGACGCGCGAACATCAGGCCCGTTTCGCCGATCAACACGAGCCGCGTGCCGACTTCCTGCAGCACGAGGTCGCCGCTCGCGTGACCGTAAATGTCGTTGACCTGCTTGAAGCCGTCCAGATCGATGAGGCCGACGTTGAAGCCGCCACCGGTTTCGAGCGCCTGCTCCGATATCGCGTTCAGCGCCGCGAAGAAACTGCGCCGGTTCGGCAGGCCGGTCAGACTGTCGATGCTGGCGAGCCGGTAGTTGTCGTCGCTGAGCCGTTGGGTGTTGTGCTGGCTTGCCTGCAGTTCGCGTTGCGCGTGTACCGCGTCTGCAAAGGTGCGCCAGTAAAGCTGGATGACCGCCGCGAGCGCGACGCCGACCAGCGCCATGTCGACGGCCATCGCGAAGAACACCGGCGAGCCGCTCGACACGAGGAAGCCGGAGAAACTCAGGATGACGATGCAAAGCAGTAGAAGCGCGGGCTTGCGCAGATGGATCAGGCAGAACATGCTGCCGACCAGCGTCGTCGCCATATAGAACGCGACCTGCGCCTGCTGGTAGGCGGTGCCGTACGGAAACAGCAGCACCGACCAGCCGCTGAACGCGACGCCGAACACGCCGACGATCCATGTCACGCTGCGCAATTCGCGGACCGCCTGAGCGTCCGTCATCTTATGGTTGCGTTTGCGCCACCAGCGCACGCAGCGAAACACACACAGCGCGCCGAGCGTGCCGGGCACATACATCGACAGCCAGGCCGGCGCGCTGTCCAGATGCGTCGCCGCCACCGCCGCCGTGTTGACGAGCAGGATGAAGTAGAGAAGCGGTACCTGGCGGCGGAACGCGTGCAACTGCGCACGCATCAGCTCCCGGTCACCCTCGGCGACCGACAGTACCTTCTTCAATCTCGCAAGCCAAGCCATCGCCATCCCTTTAACGTTTGCGCGCTAAACGCAGCTGTTTATATCGGCGCGAGGCTGATTAACTTGAGCGCTCAAAGGGGTAACGGAGCATCGCAGTCAAGGGTCCGTGAACCCGGCTGCGCGCTTACGGATAGTCGGGCGGTAAGTACTACCTGGCGGCGCGTGTTGGCGGCGCTGGAACCAGACGTTTGTGCCGGATGCCGATCGCGAGACTCGAGCAAAAGGCGGCCTTCGCGCATGCTCAAAGCGTGGGGCACGACAGCACCCGCTGCGGCCGCATGGCGGTGCCGGGCTGGCCGGCCGGCGCGGGCGTGCCACGCGGCGCGGCCGAGACGAGCCGGACCGCGTCGGCGCCAGCATTCGCGAGCACGTATTTTTCCGGGCTGTCATCCGGCTGCCAATACGCGCGAAACACGTCGCCGTCGCTGAACACGAGCAGCTTGCCGTGCACGGTTTTTCCGCCGCCAACGAAGTCGACCGGTTCGCCGTCGCGTAGAGAAAAGCTCTGCGCGGCGCTGGAATTGGTCGCACCGACGAGGGTCGCGCACGCGTTGTCGTCGGCCGCGGCCGCCGCCGACGACAACGCGGCGAGCAGCGCGCATGTTGCAAAGTGGCGAATTCTCACTTCTTTATGTCTTGCCGATAGTTAACTTGTGACATGTGTCGCAAATGGCGCGCCCGCGCATCGCGAAAAGGGCTATCGTCATCGGGAAGCCGGCGCGGGATCGCGTAACGCGACCTAAAGTACTGAAATTGCAACGGATTGTGATGCGCGGCGAATGCTCATAAGGCGGCGCGCGCGCATAAGCTCGCGATTCTTATGGCAGTTTGGGGCGCAAAAACGTCAAACCGGCGCCTCCGCCTTGATACAAGCCTTACACCAAGGGTTTGCGCGAAGGTGCGCCTATGCGTTAGTGTGTCGGTCCCGGCGCCTCAGAGGGCGCCGGTTCCATGATTACCATACGGGAAGTGCTATGAACAAACAGGAACTGATTGATGCAGTCGCCGCAGCGACGGGCGAAAGCAAAGCGGCAACCGGCCAGACCATCGACGCGATCGTCGAGGCAGTGACCAAGGCCGTGGTGAGCGGCGATACGGTGCAACTGGTCGGTTTCGGTTCGTTCTCGACCGGCGCGCGCGCGGCACGCGTGGGGCGCAATCCGTCGACGGGCGAAGAGATCCAGATCGCCGCGGCCAAGACGGTGAAGTTCACCGCAGGCAAGGCGTTCAAGGAAGCCGTCAACGCGTCGTAAGCAACGCGCTTCACGCCGGAGCATTCGCGATGCGCGCCGCAGCCCCGCTGTGAGGCGCGCGTGAGTGATGCGTCGGGCGTGAGGATCACGCGCTGCCCAGCCCGGCCAGGCGATTCGCCGGCAGTTGGTGCGGCGCGTGTGTCTGGCTCCTTGAGCCAGGCGTTCGTGGGCTCGACCGGCTTCGATCGAGTCTAAAGCGGACCCGCCGCGGCCATCGCGATCGGGCGGTCCGTGCGTTGCCCTGTCAGCCCGCGCGACGCTTGCGGGTTGCCTCGGCGAGCGTGGCGAGCACCGGTTCGGTCTGCGCCCAGCTCACGCAGGCATCCGTGATCGACACGCCGTAACGCAACGGCACACCGGCCTTCAGGTCCTGACGGCCTTCTTCCAGATGACTTTCGAGCATCACACCGATGATGCGGCGCTCGCGCTCCGACAGTTGCCGCGCGATATCGTCCGCGACCTCGATCTGCCGCAAGTGCGATTTGTTCGAGTTCGCATGCGAGCAGTCGATCATCACCTGCTCGCGCAGACCCGCTGAACTCAGCGCTTCACAGGTCGCCTGCACCGACGCGCTGTCGTAGTTCGGCCCTTTCTTGCCGCCGCGCAGGATCACGTGCGCGTCGTCGTTGCCGCGCGTTTCGAAGATCGCGGCCATGCCCATTTTCGTCATGCCCATGAACGCGTGGCTCGCACGCGCCGCGACGATGGCGTCGGCGGCGATCTGCACGCCGCCGTCGGTGCCGTTCTTGAAGCCGATCGGGCAGCTCAGGCCCGACGCGAGCTGACGATGACTCTGGCTCTCGGTCGTGCGCGCGCCGATCGCACCCCACGCGATCAGATCGGCGATGTATTGCGGGCTCAACAGGTCGAGAAACTCGGTCGCCGTGGGCAGGCCCAGACCGTTGATGTCGAGCAGCAATTGCCGGGCGAGACGCAGGCCTTCGTTGATGCGGAAGCTGCCGTCCAGACGCGGATCGTTGATGTAGCCTTTCCAGCCCACCGTCGTGCGCGGTTTCTCGAAGTACACGCGCATCACGATCAGCAGATCGTCCCGATAGTGATCGGCGGCGGCCTTCAGCTTGCGCGCGTATTCGATCGCCTGGTCGTGGTCGTGAATCGAACAGGGGCCGACGATCAGCACGAGCCGGTCGTCGCGGCTGTGCAGAATGTCGGCGATTTCGACGCGAGTCTTCTCGACCAGCGACTGCACCGCGGGCGGCACCGGCAGTTCGTCCTGCAGCAGCGCGGGGGAAATCAGCGGACGGACCGCGCCGATGCGCACGTCGTCGATGCGCGTGGTGTCCTGGGTGGCGTCGGCCGAGCCGACTTCCTGATCGTGCAGGGGATTGTCGAGGGCGCTCAAGATGTTCTCCGCAATCGGTTGATGAGGCGGCCTTGCCGCCTGATTATGCGAGCGCCGCCGCGATGAGGGCGTGCGGGCGCCGCGTGGGTTTGACGTGGACCGTGCGGGTTGGGTTACTGCGTGCCTCGGGCGAGGTTTGACGCAAGGTCTTGCGTCGGGCTTGACGCGAAGCCGACGCGACCGCGCACGGATGCGCTGGCGCGATTATGACACCCGCGCCGGCCTCATGGCAGGTGGACCGGCGGGCAGGCGGCGCGGCGGATTCAGAGCTTCTTGAGCAACGCCATCGCGGCGGCCGGATTGCGCTCCTTGAAGCCGCTGATCACATATAGATAGACGTCGCGCGTGGCGGCTTTCGCGGGCGGCTCCGCGCAGGTCTCGAGATCGTCGGGCGTGATGCCCGCGGCGAGCTGGCGCGCGCGTTCGGCCCATGCGTCGAGCGCTTTCGTCGAATAGCCGTTGGCTTGCTTTTCGCTCGTGCCCATGATGCGCGCGTAGACGAACGGCGCGGTGATGTCGGCGATCTGCGGATACTCGCTGTCGGCCGCGAGCACGACCCCGACCTTGTACTTGCGCGCCAGCGCGATGAGTTCCGGTGTCCTGAACGACTCGTGACGAACCTCGACCGCGTGCCGCAGCTTCTGTCCTTCGATGCTCGCGGGCAGCAGCTTCAGAAAGGCCTCGAAATCGTCGGCGTCGAATTTTTTGGTCGGCGCGAACTGCCAGTTGATGGGCCCGAGCTTCTGCTTGAGCAGCAGCACGCCGCTTGCGAAGAATCGCTCGATCGTGTCGCCGGCTTCGGCGAGCACCTTGCGGTTGGTCGCGTAACGCGGCGCTTTCAGCGAGAACACGAAATCGTCGGGCGTCTCCTGATACCACTTTTCATAGCTGGCCGGTTTCTGCAAACCGTAGAACGTGCCGTTGATTTCGATCGACGTCAGATGCCGGCTCGCATATTCGAGTTCGCGGCTTTGCGTCAGGTCTTCCGGATAAAACGGCCCGCGCCACGGCGCATAGGTCCAGCCGCCGATGCCGATGCGAATGCGTGCGGCGGACGTGGATCTGGACGACGTTTCGGTTGATTTTTTCGTTGGCGCTTTCTTTGCGGCCTTCGGTTTGTCGCCGCGTTCTTCGTCAGACTTCTCGCTTCGCTTGTTGCTTTCCTTCGCGCTTGTCGCTGCGGGCACTTGGGCTCTCCTTCGGGCTGCGGCGGGAAAGCTCGTAGATTAGCCGCTTTTCTCGCGGCGCGCGGCGCTGGCTTCGTCGAAACGACGGCTCGCTGCGGCCACTTCCACGCGAAAGCGCTGCAACGCGCCGAGTGCGAGGTCGGGCGGCGTCAGCGCGACCCACAGCACGTCGATCAGCTGATCGGCGGTGGCGTCGATATCGATCTGCCGGTTCGTCAGCGTCGCGTCCCACAGCACATGCTCCATCGGGCCGAACACCATCGAGCGCAACAGGCGCAGCGGCATGTCGGAGCGAATCTCGCCGCTTTGCTGGCCTTGCGCGAGCACGCGCATCAACGGCGCGGTGTAGCGGCGCTGCAGTTCGGTCAGCGCTTCGCTCAGTTCGTGATGCCGCGCGCGGCCTTCGGACAGCACCAGCGCGCACAGATCGGTGCCATTCACGAGCATCAGCCGCAGATGCATGCGCACGATGAACGCGAACTGCTGGCGCACGTTGCCGTCGCGCGGCAGGCCCGCTTCGATCGCGTCGATGATCTCGTCGTACCAATCGCCGATGACACGAGCGCACAACTCGCGCTTGCCGCGAAAGTAACTGAACACCGTCGCCTCGGAAACGCCCAGGCGCTGCGCGATTTCCGCGGTCGTCGCGCGTTCGTAGCCCTTTTCGGAGAACACGTCGCGCCCCGCCTGAAGAATCTCCTTCACGCGCTGCTGCGACTTGCGCCCGGCCGGCTGGCGACGCGAGACAGGTAATCCGGCCTTCTCGGCAACCGTCATATGAGTAAAATTCAGATTTTTGATGCGGATTGGGGCTTGAGCCGGCGATTGAACGCTGCGTCTGTGCCCGATGAACGCGATCGTAGCACCGAATCGGCCGGCTGACGCGGGTTTGTAAATTTCTGAGTAACACTCAAAAATACCTATTGACGCTTACGTCAATCTGGCGTGAAATGCGCGTTGACATGCTTTCGCGTGCCGCTTCGCGCTCCACCAGCGGCCGCCCACGAACTCAGGAGACACCGCAATGCCCAATCTGCCCGGTTTGCAGTTCCCGCTCGGCGAAGAGATCGAAATGCTGCGCGACAGCATTGCGTCGTTCGCCGCCAAAGAAATCGCGCCACGCGCCGGGGAAATCGATCGCACCGATCAGTTCCCGATGGACCTTTGGCGCAAGTTCGGCGACCTCGGCGTGCTCGGCATGACGGTTTCCGAAGAGTACGGCGGCGCGAACATGGGCTATACCGCGCACATGGTCGCGATGGAGGAAATTTCGCGTGCGTCGGCATCGGTTGGCCTGTCGTACGGCGCGCATTCGAACCTGTGCGTGAACCAGATTCATCGCAACGGCACCGACGCGCAGAAGCGCAAGTATCTGCCGAAGCTCGTGTCGGGCGAGCACGTCGGCGCGCTTGCGATGAGCGAGCCGAACGCGGGCTCGGACGTGGTCAGCATGAAGCTGCGCGCCCAGAAGAAGGGCGATCGTTACGTGCTGAACGGCACCAAGATGTGGATCACCAACGGCCCCGACTGCGACACCCTGGTCGTCTATGCAAAGACCGATCCCGAAGCGAATTCGCGCGGCATTACCGCGTTCATCGTCGAGAAGGGCATGAAGGGTTTCTCGGTCGCGCAGAAGCTCGACAAGCTCGGCATGCGCGGCTCGCACACCGGCGAGCTGGTGTTCCAGGACGTCGAAGTGCCGGAGGAAAATGTCCTTGGGGCATTGAACGGCGGCGTCAACGTGCTGATGAGCGGTCTCGACTACGAACGCGCGGTGCTCGCGGGCGGCCCGACCGGCATCATGGTCGCGGTGATGGACGCGGTCGTGCCGTATATCCACGACCGCAAGCAGTTCGGCCAGTCGATCGGCGAATTCCAGCTGATCCAGGGCAAGGTCGCCGATCTGTACACGACGCTGCAGGCATGCCGCGCGTATCTGTACGCGGTCGGCCGCCAACTCGACACGCTCGGCAACGACCATGTGCGCCAGGTCCGCAAGGACTGCGCGGGCGTGATTCTGTACACGGCCGAAAAGGCGACCTGGATGGCTGGCGAGGCGATCCAGATTCTCGGCGGCAATGGCTATATCAACGAGTATCCGGTCGGTCGTCTGTGGCGCGATGCGAAGCTCTATGAAATTGGCGCGGGCACGAGCGAGATTCGTCGCATGCTGATCGGCCGGGAGCTGTTTGCCGAAACGCTGTGATGCAAGCGCGCGTGAGCCCCCTCAATACGCCGCACTTTGGAGAAGCGACGTCATGCCGATCATCGAATCAAAACTGAACCCACGCTCGGACGACTTTCGCGCGAACGCGGTGGCGCTCGAAGCGCTCGTTGCCGATCTGCGCGCGAAGATCGAGCAACTCGCGCAGGGCGGCGGCCAGGCCGCGCGCGACAAGCACACGAGCCGCGGCAAGCTGCTGCCGCGCGAGCGGATCGCGCAACTGCTCGATCCGGGCACGCCGTTTCTCGAACTGTCGCAACTCGCCGCGTACGGCATGTACAACGACGACGCGCCGGGCGCCGGCGTGATCACCGGCATCGGCCGCATCGCGGGACAGGAGTGCGTGATCGTCTGCAACGACGCGACCGTGAAGGGCGGCACCTACTATCCGGTCACCGTGAAGAAGCACGTGCGCGCGCAGGAAATCGCCAGCGAAAACCGCTTGCCGTGCGTGTACCTCGTCGACTCGGGTGGCGCGAATCTGCCGAATCAGGACGACGTATTTCCCGATCGCGATCACTTCGGCCGCATCTTCTACAACCAGGCGAATCTGTCGGCCGCGGGTATTCCGCAGATCGCGGTCGTGATGGGCTCGTGCACCGCGGGCGGCGCGTATGTGCCGGCGATGAGCGACGAGTCGATCATCGTCAAGAACCAGGGGACGATTTTTCTCGGCGGCCCACCGCTCGTCAAAGCCGCGACCGGTGAAGTGGTCAGCGCCGAAGATCTCGGCGGCGGCGACGTGCATACGCGTCTGTCGGGCGTCGTCGATCATCTTGCGCAGAACGATGCGCATGCGCTCGGCATCGCGCGCAGCATCGTCGGCCATCTGAACCGCGTGAAGCCGGCGCCGCTCGTATTGCAGGAGCCGAAGCCGCCGCGCTACGACACCCAGAGCATCTACGGCGTGATTCCGGTCGACACGCGCAAGCCGTTCGATATCCGCGAAGTGATCGCGCGTATCGTCGACGATTCCGCGTTCGACGAATTCAAGGCGCGCTACGGCACCACGCTCGTCTGCGGCTTCGCGCATATCTGGGGGCACCCGGTCGGCATCGTCGCGAACAACGGCATTCTGTTTTCGGAGTCGGCGCTGAAGGGTACGCACTTCATCGAACTGTGCTGCCAGCGCAAGATCCCGCTCGTGTTTCTGCAGAACATCACCGGCTTCATGGTCGGCCGCAAGTACGAAAACGAAGGCATTGCGAGGAACGGCGCGAAGATGGTCACCGCGGTCGCGACCGCGAAGGTGCCGAAGTTCACGGTGATCATCGGCGGCTCGTTCGGCGCGGGCAACTATGGCATGTGCGGCCGCGCGTATTCGCCGCGCTTCCTGTGGATGTGGCCGAACGCGCGCATCTCGGTGATGGGCGGCGAGCAGGCCGCGTCGGTGCTCGCCACCGTCAAGCGCGACGGCATCGAAGCGAAGGGCGGCAACTGGAGCGCGGAGGAAGAAGAGTCGTTCAAGCAGCCAATCCGCGAGCAATACGAGCGTCAGGGCCATCCGTACTACGCGAGCGCGCGGTTGTGGGACGACGGTGTGATCGACCCCGCGCAAACTCGCGACGTGCTTGGGCTGGGTTTGTCGGCGGCGATGAACGCGCCGATCGAAGACACGCGTTTCGGCGTGTTCAGAATGTGATGGCCCGCGTCACCGCGATGCGACCGCGTAGGGCAAAGGAGTGTTACGCATGCAATACGAAACGCTGAAGGTCGAGTTTACCGGCCAGATCGCGACGGTTGCGCTCAATCGTCCGGACGTGCGCAACGCGTTCAACGAAACGATGATCGCCGAGCTGACCGCCGCATTCACCGCGCTCGACACGCGCGACGACCTGCGCGCGGTCGTGCTCGCCGCGAACGGCAAGGCGTTCTGCGCGGGCGCCGACCTGAACTGGATGAAGAAAATGGCCGGCTACTCGGACGACGAGAACCGCGCCGATGCGATGCGGCTCGCCGGCATGCTGTCGGCGGTATATCGCTGCAACAAGCCGGTGATCGCGCGTGTGAGCGGCGACGCATACGCGGGCGGCATGGGCCTGATTGCCGCGTGCGACATCGTCGTCGCGGTCAACAGCGCGCACTTCTGCCTGTCCGAGGCGCGGCTCGGGCTGATTCCCGCGACGATCGCGCCATACGTGATTCGTGCGCTCGGCGAGCAGGCGTCGCGGCGCTACTTCCTCACCGCCGAGGCGTTCGACTGCGCGACCGCGTTGCGGCTGGGTCTGGTCAGCGAAGTGGTCACCAGTGCCGAGCAGCTCGATGCAACGGTCGCGCAGCTCGCGCAGACGCTGTGCGCGAACGGCCCCCAAGCGGTGCGCGCCTGCAAGCGGCTCGTGCAGGACATCGCGGGCCGCGAGTTGAGCGACGCGCTGATCGAGGACACCGCCGTGCGGATTGCGAAAACGCGGGCCGGCGCAGAGGGCCGCGAAGGCGTGGCGTCGTTCCTCGAAAAGCGCACGCCGGGCTGGCGCAACTGACATGCTCCGCTAACAACCATCGCCCCGTACCGCCCATTTCATCGAGACACTCATGTTCAACAAGATCCTGATCGCCAACCGGGGTGAAATTGCGTGCCGCGTCGCGGCGACCTGCAAGCGGCTCGGCATCGCGAGCGTGGCCGTCTATTCGGACGCCGACGCCAACGCGAAACACGTCGCCGCCTGCGACGAAGCGGTGCATATAGGCGGTTCGACGGCGGCGCAAAGCTATCTGCGCATCGAGCGGATCATCGAAGCCGCGCGCGCGACCGGCGCGCAGGCCGTGCATCCGGGCTACGGCTTTCTTTCGGAAAACGAAGACTTCGCGCATGCGTGCGAGGCGGCCGGCATCGTCTTTATCGGACCGCCGGTCGAAGCGATTGCCGCGATGGGCTCGAAGGCCGCCGCGAAAGCGCTGATGCACGCGGCCGCGGTGCCGCTCGTGCCCGGCTATCACGGCGACGACCAGGAGCCGCAGCTGTTGCAGCGCGAGGCGGACACGATCGGCTATCCGGTGCTGCTGAAGGCGAGCGCGGGCGGCGGCGGCAAGGGTATGCGCGTGGTCGAGCGCAGCGCGGACTTCGCGGCCGCGCTGTTGTCGTGCAAGCGAGAGGCGGCGAGCAGCTTCGGCAACGATCGCGTGCTGATCGAGAAGTATCTGACCCGGCCGCGTCACGTCGAGGTCCAGGTGTTCGCCGATCAGCACGGCGGCGCCGTTTATCTGTTCGACCGTGACTGTTCGGTGCAGCGGCGTCATCAGAAAGTGCTCGAGGAAGCGCCCGCGCCGGGGCTCCCGGCCGAGGTCAAGCGCGCGATGGGCGAGGCGGCCGTGGCCGCCGCGCGCGCGGTCAACTACGTTGGCGCGGGTACGGTCGAGTTCATCATGACGCCGACCGGCGAGTTCTATTTCATGGAGATGAACACGCGGCTGCAGGTCGAGCATCCCGTCACCGAGATGGTGACGGGGCAGGACCTCGTCGAATGGCAGTTGCGCGTTGCCGCGGGCGAGAGTTTGCCGCTCACCCAGCAGCAGTTGAAGCTCGACGGCCACGCGATCGAGGCGCGCATCTACGCCGAGCATCCGGCGCGCGGCTTCCTGCCGTCCACCGGCACGCTCAAGCATCTGCGCATGCCCGAAGGCGTCGAGTTCGCGATCGACGCGGCCGGGCTCGGCGAGCCGGGCCGCAAGGCGCCGGTGCGTATCGACAGCGGCGTGCGCGAGGGCGACACGATCACGCCGTTCTACGATCCGATGATCGCCAAGCTGATCGTGCACGGCGCGACGCGGGGGGAGGCATTGGCGCGCCTCGCGCGTGCGCTGCATGCCTGCGAGGTGGTCGGGCCGCACACGAACGTCGAGTTTCTGCGGCGCATCGTCGCGAGCGAGCCGTTCGCGACCGGCGAGCTCGACACCGGTTTGATCGAGCGTCATCACGACGTGCTGTTCGCGCCGGCACAGAAGCCGTTCAAGGAAGCGCTCGCGCTCGCGTGCGCCGCGTTGTTGACGCGCGAGGGCGGCACCGCGCACGGCGCGTCGCCGTGGGACGCGTTGTCGCACTGGCGGCTCAATAGCGGCTACACGCAAACGCTCGGCTGGCGCGTGATCGACGACGGCGCCAACGACGACAGCCCCGACGCGTTCACGGTCGTTTTCGCGCGCAGTGGGGACACGCAAGCGCTCGTGCAAACACTCGAACACGACGGCGTGCGCGAGGACTTCACATGGTCGGTCGGCGCGGGCGCCCATGAATTGCGCGCGACGATCGGCGATGCGCGCGTGACGGGGCGTGTATTCGTCGACGGCGACAGGTTCCACGTGTTCTGCCACGGCGAGACGCTCGCATTCGAATGGCAGAACCTGCTCGCGCATGCCGCGGATGCCGAGCACGGCGAAGGCCGTCTGACCGCGCCGATGCCGGGCAAAGTGATCGCGGTGCTGGTCGAACCAGGCGCGGTGGTCGAGAAGGGCGCGCCGCTGATCGTGATGGAAGCGATGAAGATGGAGCATACGATCGGCGCCCCGGCGGCGGGCACGGTCGCCGAGGTGCTGTATGCGGTCGGTGATCAGGTCGCCGACGGCGCGCAACTGCTGGTGCTGGAGGTGCAGCAGGCGGGTGAATAAGCGCGTCGAGTGGCAGAAGAGCGAGTAGGTGAATCAGGCGAGCCGCGCGTAGCCCGCGGCGCGCGCTTCGCTTTCCAACTCGCCGATGCGCGCGTAGTCGGTCAGCGGCAACGTCGAAAAACCCCTTAAACGCAGCCGTTTTGCGCGCTCGGGGCGGACGCTCAGCGCCTCGTTCAACGCGTCGCGCAACGCGGCGATCGTGGCCGGCGGCACATTGGCCGCGGCGATCAGCGGCAAGCCGGGCGAGGCGGCGGTCATGCCGATCGCGCGCACGCGCCCCGCGAGTTCCGGCAGCACGTCGCAAACGAAGGCGAAGGTCACGCAGTCGATCGCGGTGACGTCCGCGCGATTGTCCGCGACCGCGCGCAGCGAGCCGACATGCGAGCCCGTGCGCAGCACCGCGCCGAAGAACATGCCGGCGCGCGCGAGCGGCGCGACCGCGTGACGAAATGCGTTCATGCCGCTGTTCGAATCGTCCTGGTTGTAGGCGGCGCGTGCGCCGCGGCACGAGGCGAGTGAGTCGAAGCGCGCGTCGGCGCGCGTGACCAGTACGCTCGAGTAATGCGCGCCGTCGCAGCCGGGCGCATCGAAACAGGGTGTCGCGACCAATTGCACCTGCGCGTGCAGCCCCTGCATCAGCGGATAACCGCAGGTCTGGGAAATCAGCAGATTCGGGCGCCGCCAGAAGCCGTGCAGTTCCTCGTCCGGTTCGACGATGCGGCACGCGGGCTTGACCCGGCGCAGCACGTCGTCGAGCCACTCGCGCCATTCGAGGTCGAGCGCGGGTGTCACGTTGTACATCGGCAGGGCGGCGATCCAGCTCATGAAGGCGTTTCTCGCGCCTAATGTCTGACCAATTTGAATTCATCGAGACCGAGCCGCACCGGCTCGCTCGGCGTGAATTGCCATCGCTGCGCGGCTACGGAGAGGATCTCGTCCTGCGCATCCTCGAACGCGACCAACAGGTCCTGCTTGCGACGGCTCACGGCGCCACAGAACTCGACCAGCGCGTCGGCGCTAACTTCAAAAATCTGCGCACGATCGTCGCAGCACACGCGGAACGCGACCGTCGCGCATTCCGTCACACAGGGCCGGAACCCTTCATCGACATAGACCGACATGGCGAACTCCTTCGGACGCCTGAATCGACAGGATGACAAACCGCGCCTGCCAGGTATGTGGGAGAACCGGCATTGACGGCCAAATGCCCGGGCCGCGGCAGGCGCGACGGTCCGGAAACTGGCGGAAAGTAAGCCAGAAACTGGCGGCGGACTCGTTGAAGTCCGAGCCAGGACCGCGGCGTAAACCGTGGCCGGAGGGAGACGGCGGCGGTTCGACTCGCCATCGGTCTCGCCTGCTAGTGGGCCGCCCCGGGTCAGAATCGCGGCGGCACTGCTCAGAAAACGCTTAAATCGGGCGCTCCAATCCAATGTCGAAATCGACGCGAGAGCCGCTCGCGCCGGTCTCGGACTGTGTTTGGATTTTCTCACCAACCTCGCGGTGCAGATCGGCGTAGGTATCCACTTTACGATTAGCGCGCGTTTTGTGCAGGCGATGCGTCCGGCGGGGCTGGCCGGGTTGCGTGAGCGGCCGGGATATTGAGCCGACGGATCAGCGGGCCCAATGTCGTCGCCTGAATCAGTAGGCTGAATACCACGACGAGATACGTGACGCCGATGAACATTTCGCGTCCGTGAAACTCCGGCAGCGACAGCGCGAGCGCAATCGAGATGCCGCCGCGCAGTCCGCCCCACGTCAGCACGACAGCCGAATGCGGACTGAGCCGCCGGAAGTTCTGCAGCGCGAGCAGCGGAATCGCGACGCTGACGCCGCGCGCGAACAGCACGACCGGAATCGCCGCCAGCCCGAGCCAAACGATCTCGACGCGCAGCGACAGCGCAATGATTTCGAGTCCGATCAGCCCGAACAGCACGAGATTGAGCAACTCGTCGAGCAGGTCCCAGAAGTTGAACAGATGCTCGCGCGTCTTCTCCGACATCGACGTCGACGCGCCGTGATTGCCGATCACGAGCCCCATGATCACGACCGCGAGAGGCGCTGACACGTGCAGCGCTTCGGCGAGACTATAGCCGCCGGTCGCGAGCGCGAGTGTGATCAGGATTTCGACCGGATAGCTGTCGATACCTCGCAGCAGCAGCGACGCGCCGAAGCCGAGCGCCGCGCCGAGCACGAGCGCTCCGGCGACTTCGCGCAGCAGATCGAATGCGATCGCACCCGCGGAAAATTCGTTCGCGCCGGTCGCGAGTCCCACTAGCGTGACGAATGCGACGACGGCCGTGCCGTCGTTGAACAGCGATTCGCCGGTAATCTTGGTTTCGAGGCTTTCGGGCGCCGCCGCGCGCTTGAGCACGCTGAGTACCGCGATCGGATCGGTCGGCGAGATCAGCGCGCCGAACACGAGACACCACAGCAGGCTCACCGGCTGGCCGAGCCATTGCGCCGCGTAGTAAAAGCCGAAGCCGACCACCGCGATCGAAATCAATACGCCGATCGTCGCGAGCATCAGCACCGCGCGCCGCTGCGTGCGCATCTTCGACAGATCGACGTGCAGCGCGCCGGCGAACAGCAGCAGACTTAGCAGGCCGTGAAACACGATGTCGGCAAAATCGATCTGCACGACGATCTTGCGCGCGGCGATCGCCATCGCCGGATAGTAGAACCCGAGCGCAGAAATGCCGACGCAGACGACGAGCCCCACCGCGGTGATGCCGAGCGTGTCGGGCAACCTGATGAATCGATAATTGAGGACGCCGAACAGCGCGACGATGGCGAACAGCGCACCGGCAATCTGGAAGACGCTCATCGTGCACGCTCTCCCGCTTCGCGGCGGCGCGAACGCGTGATCAGGGTGGCACCGAGGTAACTCGCGCGACAAGGCATAAAACAGGCAGGCAGAGAATGCCGACACAATTGCGATATTGAACTAGCGAGATGTTTCACCAGCAATTCCTTATTCAGGCTCATTCAATCCGATAAGCGATCTGCGGTCTGTAATGACACGATCTTTGCCGCTGGCGATCGAGCGACGTACCGGGACGGACGCTTTATTCAAACGCAGCGGACGATGCGGCCAGACGCAGCGTGCTTTTTATCGGACCACGAGCGGATGACGGCGAACCGGGCGGAGCCAGGCTCGCCAGAGGGCACCACGATGGGCAATGGCAGTGTTCGGACTACTGAAGCGCCGGAGGAGTTCCGGTCTTTATTTTGAGATATAGCTTTTTATTTCGAGATGGTTCGCGGGGCTTGATTCGTCGAGGCTATTCAATCGAATCTGAATAAACGGTATGAATCTGTAATCCGAATTTGCTGGTCCGATGACTTCACATTGCATGGAGCCTTGTGATTCATTGTTCCAAAATCTGTAAAGCATATATCTAATCTCACAGTAAAACTGTTTTGCTCGTCATTGAGCATCGTTGACGCCGGAATTGGCAGGTCGAGAGCAGGGAAAGCCCTAACCGGGAATCGCCCAGGATATGACAATTGTTGACAAACGCGAGTCGAGAATGACGCAGCATCGATACATGGCGAAATGCTGTTGTGTAGCAATGGGTGAAGACGGAGAAGAGCATGGAGCAAACCTATCGTTATCGGGGATTCGACATCGTGGTCAACGCGTTGCGCGCGACCGATATGTCCACCCATGTCGGCAGTGCCACGGCGCGGCGCGCGTACGTGGCGAGCGTCACGTTGAAGACGCGGCTGATCGGCGGCGAGTGGTCGACCGCTTTCCGGGTAGCTTCGGTGCCCGGTCGTTCGTCGACCGATCTGCGGGAAGTGCTGGCGGCTGGATTCGCGGCCGCCACTCGGGTCGTCGACGACGTGGTAAGCGTGATGGGCGACGGGTTCGCGCGCAAGGCGGCCTGAGTTCCACACGGGGCGCTCGGCGCCGTGGTGCCACGCGGCAGGCGTGATCGCGCACAGGGGTGCCCAAGCGGTCCCGGCATTTCAAAGCGCTCGCGATCGTTGACCGTCGACTACGGTTGTCGGTCGTGGCGAGCGTCGAAATAACCACGTGTATCCCTGCGGTGCGTGTGGGTCCCAGGCAGGGCGTGCTCGTCTCCTCAGCGTCCTGTTGTTTTAATCCCGCCCCCCTGTGCGGGATTTTTTTTGTCAGTCGACATTGCGGGCGCTCGGTAATGCACTGCCACATCCGCACGGCAGGAAAAAACAACAATTTTAACTTTTGTTTGCATTGCGTTTCTTGCTTAATCGTTATAGTCGAACGGGAATCACGAAAATGTGATTCGGGGTTCACTTTTTATATTTTATGCACAAGCGACACAATGAAAAGTGCATGTTTAGCTCGCGATTTATGTCGGCTGTGTCAAATGCGGGTGAAAAAGCAAGCGGAACAAATAATGCTTATTCGAAAATCCTTTCTGTTTGCCATTATTGTCTCCGTCGTGGGGACGACTCAGACCGATAGTCCGGCCCGCGCGCATGAATGCGGCGGACGGCACACTGGCCACGTGATCGCTTGCTAACGGGGCAGCAAGGAAAAAAGCCTCGAACACGAGGCGTGATCGAGGCTGCCGAAGGACAGACTCAATGCCTGTCTGGGAAGGTCGATCGGACCCGTGATCGACCTTCCCACTATAGCGAGTTACCCGCCGAGCAACTGTGAACAAATGTCGCGGTCGAATCGACCGGCGAATTCGCGAATAAATCTGAATCGTAGCGTCGGATTCGACTAGCATGCGCGCACAGGCTTTCCGGCGGGCGAGATCGCCGCAGTCGAATTCGATGCTGATCCGGATTCCCTGGTCAATGCCGCGGCGCCGACCGTGCGCACGACGTTCACGGGTCTTTACGGCGTCGACGCGGCGATGCCGTCGCACATGATCGACGAGATCGTGATGCGCGAGGAAGGGCACGAAGCGGTCGAGGCCTTTCTCGATCGGTTCAATCATCGTTTCGTCACGCTGCTGTATCGGGCATGGAAGAAGTACCGCTATCCGGAAAGCTTTCGCGCGGGCGGCAGCGATGCGCATTCGCGCAATCTGTTGTGCCTCGCCGGCTTTGGCTGGGGCGACAAGCCGCAACGCGCCGGCTTGTCCGATTCGCGGATGCTCGCGCTGCTCGGTCTGCTGATCCAGCGAACGCGCACACCTGAAGGGCTCGCGGGTGCGTCGGCAAGCCTGTCGCAGCCGATGCGGGCCGACACGAACGATGTGGCGGTCGTCGCGTTCTATCGCAATCCGGGTAGCGGGGATGGTTGGAAGTATGTGATCGGGAAGAAGAAGCTCGAAGCGGACAAGCCGTTGAAGATCTCGTTGATGGATCAGTTTCTAGTGCCGGCGGGCAGTGCGGCCCACGATTAAGAGGGCCGCCGACTCAATCCGTGCGACCGAGATAGCCCGGTAGCCCCAATGCAGAGTCGCTCCTGGCCAGCTGCAAGGCTTCCTTGAGCAAAGCTGTGAACTTTTCGTCGCTATCGGACCGCGGCAACGTCGCGCGAAAGAAGTCGGCCCAGCGAAATTCTTCCAGCGGGACACTGGTCTTTTCATAGCCGCCGGCATCGCGGACCGCTGCCGCGAGGCTTCGGTATTCATCGTCCTTCATTTCCCACACGTGCTCCGCCAATTCGGCAAACGGCCGGCGCACGCCTTGCGCGTCATACGGAAAGGTCCATCGCTGGTTTTCCATGCTGAGCCAGAACGATGCCCACGTGTACGACGAAAGATCCCGCACCAGCACGACCGGAACCGCGCGCACGCCCACCTGCCACAGCGCCGCCGCCACATGGTGATGATCGATCGCGAACGGTATGCCGTTGGGTCCGCAGACGACCGGTATCGGCTTTTCGGCGATGGCCATCTCCAGGTCATGGCTGCTCAGGGACCGGTATTGGCGGGCTTTTTCGCGGACCTCCCGCGCGCCGTGGGTCATTTGTGTGGGACGGAGCTCTTCGATTTGCCGCGTGTCCATGTCGGTCTCCTTGTCTGGATGCGTTGACGCGACTCCCGCAAATTTCATGCCCCCGGGCGAGCCGTCGCCCACTTTCCGCCAGACGTCTACGGCGCATCGTCCACACACAGCACCGGATCGCTGACCAGACAATCCGCATCAGACGCGGCAGGTCCGCCGCCGCGCGTTTTCAACGACGTCTGCTGCGCGGCGATGCGCAATCCCTTGGGCAGCAGCACCCACATGCGCAGCCGCTCTTTGGTGTGGCTCGCCTGGGTCTGCGCGGTTTGACCGAAGCCGTAGAAGTAGTCGGCTCTGACGGCGCCCTGAATCGCACCGCCCGAGTCCTGCGCGAGCATCAGGCGGTTGATCGCGCCGGGTGCCTGAGGGTCGTCACGCGTGGACACGAATACCGGCGCGCCGAGCGGCGTGGTGCGCGGATCGACGGCCACCGAGCGGCCCGCCGACAGCGGCACGCCCAACGCGCCCAGCGGACCGTTCGGTGAATCGGGGATCACACGAAAGAACACATAGCTCGGATCCGAAACCGCATACACGGGATGAGGTTTCGGCGTGGTCGTCGCCAGGGTGAAACCGCGTAGCAACGGCGACGTGGGTTCGCCATCGTCACCGTCGGCGGGCGCCGCGTTGCCTTCGTTGCTCGTAGCGGGCGCGCCGTCGTCGCTGACGTCGACCTCCATCTCCATGCCGCGCACGACGAGCTTGCGCGCGCCGGCCGTCGCGTTGCCGCTGTGCGCGAGCGGCGGCAGGAACGGCCGGCCGTTCTGTTCCGCATAGGCGAAGCGGCGAATCGAGCCGTCGCTCATGCGGACCTTGCCCGCGCCTTGCAGCTGCATCGAGTACAACATCACGGGGTCGTCGACATAGGCGAGGATCGGCGCCTTCAGTGCGCCGCGCTCGATCTCGGCGCGGGTGTAGTACGGCACGATGCGCCCGCCATCGAGCCGCAGGCGAATCTTCTTGTCGCGGATATCCGGCACGCTATCGCGCAGGTCCAGCGCGTAGACGCCTTTGAGGTCGCCACTCGTCGTATCGCTGAGCGGGATCACGTTACGTCCATCGATGCGAGCCGCGCTCACGTCACCTCGCGCGCGGTCCGGCAGGCGCCGCGCGTCGAGGTAGAGCATGTCGGCCGGCGTGCCATAGACCGGATAAAGATAGGCGCCGCCGTACTGCTGGCTGCCATTGAGCAGCGGCTCGTAGTAGCCGGTCATCGTACCGTCGAGCGAGCGGTCGGGATTGCGGATCTGGTACGCGTTGAAATACGTTTCGAAGAATCGCCGGATCGCCGCGACGTCGCCAACGTCCACCGTTCGCGCGGCATTGCACGGTTCCGACCAGCCGCTGCGCGCGCCGAGCACGGTGCAACTGCGGCGAAACGCTTCCCATGACGCGGTGACGTCGTCCGTGTCCCACCCGGGCAGGTCGGCGAAAGCGATCGGCTCGTAGTAAGCGTGGCGCGTGGCGAAGCCGCCGCTCAACGCAGCCTTGGGACGCGGGTGATTGGAGCCGGTGGACGTGCCCGAGACCGTCGCGTGTGTCGTTACGGGAGCCGGCATCGGCCCAGGCATCGTCGGCGGCGCGGGTGGCGATGCTTGCGCCGTCGGCGTCGCCTGCTCGACCGGCGATGTCGCGGTATGGCTCGTGTCCCCCAGGATGACGCTGGTCGCGGGCGTGTTGCTCGCGCAAGCCGCGAGCGTGGCTGTCAGCGCAAGCAGGAGAAGCTGAGCCCGTTGCATGCGGCCTCCTTGCGGACCATCGCGAACGTCGCGCGCGCTAGCCTGGCGGCTTGACGGCATCGATGGTGAACGTGGCGGCGCCGAACGCGCCGGCGCAATCCGCCGTGCCTGCCGGGCAACGCGGCTTGCCCGCGAACGGCGAGTAGCGCGGGCCGCGACGCGCGGCCGCTTGCTGCTGGGCATCAGCGGGGAATGACTGGAACGGCGCCGCGGACTTCAATCCACCGTCGGAAAAATCGCGCGGTGTCGTCGATACGAGCGTCAGAAAGTGGTTGGGACCGGGCGGGTTGCCCGCCAGCATCGGCCAGCTGGCGCGCGGCAACGACAGCGTCTGACCGGCGGCGATCCGGTTGTTGCGATCGAGTCCGTTCGGAAACAGCATCAGGTACTGACCGTCCGGATCGACCATGAACACATACACGTAGCCCGCGCGGTTGCTGTCGAGTTTGAACTGCAGATAATCCTTGCCGATCGTGGCGGACGTGCTGCGCGGTGTGGCGGTGATCTGAATCGATGGATCGGCCAGCGTCACGATTCGCTCGAGTTCGCTCGCGGGGGTGAAGGGCGCGAGGTCGTCGGCCTGCGCGGGTGGTGTGGCGGGCGCGGCAACCGTGGCGGGCGAGGCAGGAGCAACCGGGGCAACAGGGGCAACAGCAGCAACGGCTGCCGGTCTTTGAGCGGCATTGCCAGGCGTCGGCGCAGCCGTGTCGCGCGCATCCGTGCTTGCCGTGACAGCCGGGCGCGCGGCCGGTGGCGAACGCATGGCAAACCACGTACCGACCGCCGCGAGCGCCACGACGCAAACGGCACCTGCTGCGATCAAGCCCGTGCGTTTCTTTTGACTACCGCCAGCCGCAGGAACGGACGCTGTGCCTGGCTCATTGCGCTTCGCCTCGACTGTCGCGGCCGTCGTTGTTCGCGGCGCACTGGTACCCGCTGTCTCGACGGAAGCGCGAGTCGTGGGTTCGATCGTCGCAGCGGCGTCATCACGCGTATCGATGGCAATGCCCAGTTCGTCCGCCAGCGCCTGAACGCTTTGCGGGCGCTGTTCGGGGCGGACCGCGAGCGCATGGTCGATCGCGCGCAGGAACCGCTCGCTATAGCGGCCGGCCGCCGCCGTGGCGAGCGGCACATACGTGTCGCTCATCAGTCTGCCGACCGACGGCGGCGGTGTCTTGCCCTGAATCGCGAAATAGATGACCGCGGCGAGTGCGTACACATCGGTCCACGGCCCCTGTTTCAAGGCCGCCACTTCGGCATACTGCTCGACGGGCGCATAGCCGGGCTTCAGGATCACCGTCAAGGCCTGGGTCATGTCGCCGATCACGCGCCGCGCCGCGCCGAAGTCCAGCAGCACGGGGCGGCCGCTGCCCTTGAGCAGCATGATGTTGTCCGGCGCGATGTCGCGGTGATAGCACTGCGCCGCATGCAATACCGCCAGCGCTTCGAGCAGCGGCGCGAGCAGGGCGCGCAGCCATGCTTCATCGGGTGGGGCGCTCATGCGGCGCAAGCCGTCGCGCAGCGTCACGCCCTCGTAGTACGGCATCACCATGTACGCGGTGCCGTTGGCCTCCCAGAACCGGTACACCTTGACGAGCGAATGATGATCGAAGCGGGCGAGCAGCCGAGCCTCGTTGATGAAGCTTTTCAGGCCGGCGCGAAAGGTGTCTTCATGACGTTCCGAGCGGACCGACACTTCGGCCGCGCCGACGCGCGAGGCCAGCGCAGCGGGAATGTATTCCTTCAGCGCGACGTGACGTCCTAGCTGGGTGTCGTAGGCGAGATAGACGATACCGAAGCCGCCTTCGCCAATCAGATCGACGATCTCGAACTCGCCGAGCCGTGTGCCCGCGGGCAGCGCATGTTGCGCGTTCGAACCCTGCGCGGCGGGGCGGGTGACGACTGTGCGATCGGCGTTCGCCGCTTCGGCGGGGTTCTGCTGGCCGTCCGGTCCGGACGCCCGTTGCACGATCACGGTTTTGTCGTCGGGGCTGCTCATCGGCTGTGGCTCCCTGGAGGGTACGACGGCAGAGCCCGGCACACGCGAGCGCCACCCTCACGCGCAGGCGCGTCCGTCTTTAAGACGAATGAGCGGGTCATTTTTTGAAATCAGGCGGGCGCGCGTGCCTGAGCGGGTGGTCCGCGTGCGGCCGCCGGTTTCAAAATCGGCCGGCCGGATTCGTCTATACGGTGTTAGTCAACCGCTGCGTGCAGCTTGCGGGTTGTACGCGCATTCCATCCCAGCCGCTTCCTTTTGCCTTCTTGCAGGAAGTTGAAGTGAACGAGCGCCAAGGCTTATCGAGCGGGATGGCACACCGCGTCGTGCGACGCGACTCGCGGCGCGCGGTCGTCGCATGGGCACACCGGATCGATGCCGCGTGGATCGCGGGCGCGCTCGTCATGGGCTCGATGCTGCTGGGCGCGGCGGGCAATACGCTGGCCGCTGGCACGTCCGCCGCCGCGGCGCGGCCCGCGAGCGCCGTGGCCCTCGCGCCCGAGTCGTTCGGCTTTCGTCAGGCCGATGAACGCGAACGCGACGCCGAAACGATCAACACGTTGACGTCCGAGGGACGTCTGCTGCTGTCGCGAGACCGCGTCAAACTCCCTGCCTACGACTATTGCAGCATGTCCGTCGCGGCCGCCGAGCGCGGCGACTTCCGCGACAGCGTCGATGCCGCGGCGCGCGCCCTGGTGGTGGCCGGGCAGACCAACAATGCGGATCTGGCGGCCCTGTCCAAACGCGATCTCGCGATCGCCTACAGCTATGCCGGCGACCTCGACAACGCCGAACGCTACGCCCGCGATGCGCTCGCTTCGACGCCGAAGGCGCCCGAGCAGGTCTTTGCTCCGGCCAACAAGGTGCTCGGCGATGTCGCGTTGCGCCGGGGCAAGCCGCAGCAGGCGCTGGCCGCCTACGAAGACGCGCTCACGACCGCCTCGCCGCGTTACAAACCGCTGGTGCTGATGTCGATCATCAACGCGCAGCTCGCCGAGGGCGATACGCCTGGCGCGCGCCAAACCTTCGATGCCGTCGGCGCACCGGCCACCGCTGAACTCGCGCCCGCCTACCGGCGCATCGAAGGCAATCTGCTGCTGGCCGAAGGCAAGCCCGAGGATGCGAAACATGCGTTCGAAGCGCTGTTGAGCCAAAGCGGCAATTCCAGCGACGCCAACTACGACCGCCTGTGGGCCCACGAAGGAATCGGCCGCGCCGACCTCGCGCTCGGCGACAAGCCGCATGCGCGCGAAGCCTACCTGCTGGCCGTCGACGACTCCGAGAAAATCCGCGCGCGGTTTCGCAGCGACGAGTTCAAGACGGCGCTGTTCGGCGACACGCAAACGGTATTCGAAGAGGCCATCGCGCTGACGGTCGAAGCCGGCGACTACGAGAGCGCCTGGAGCCTGTCCGAACGCAGCCGGGCGCGTGCGCTGCTCGACGTCGTGCGCAACCGCGTCGACGCCGGCGTCGACGACCGTCAATTGAACGGGCAGGTGCCGAGTCTTGCCGCGACGCGCGGCGCGCTCCGGCCCAACGAGGCGATCGTCGAATTTCACAGCCTGCCCAACGAGCTGATCGTCTGGGTGGTGCGCAACGATGGCCTGACCGGCCACACCTTGCCGATCGCGCGCGCGGACATGGATGCCGCCGTGACCGACCTGCGCAATGCGATCGTGCGCCGGCGACCGGCCGCGCTGACCTATGGCGACAAGCTCGATGCGTTGCTGATCGCGCCGCTCGGCTTGCGTGCGAACGAGCGGCTCATCATCGTGCCGCACGGCGCGCTGCACTATCTGCCGTTTCAGGCGCTGCACGATGCCGACGGCTTTCTGATCGAACGCCATGCGATCGCGCTCGAACCATCGGCGAGCGTCGCGGTACAACTCGCGCAACGCCAGCAGAAGATCGCGAGCGATCTGGTCGCGTTCGGCAATCCGACCATCACACCTGCCTATGCGCTGCCAGGGGCCGAGGCCGAAGTGCAGGGCATCGCGCCGCTGTTCGCGCGCAACGAGGTGTTTCTGCATAGCGATGCCACGCGCCTGAGCTTTCGCGACAACGCGCCCGCCGGACGCGTGTTGCACGTGGCGACGCACGCCCAGGCCGACACGATCGATCCGTTGCACTCGAGCATCCTGCTCGCGCCCGCGACGCAGCCGGCCGACGGCCCGGACGCGCTGCTGGCCAAAGACATCTACAACCTGAAGCTCAACAACGTCTCGCTCGTCACGCTGTCGGCCTGCGAGACGGGGCTTGGCCGGATCGCGCGCGGCGACGAAATTCTCGGCTTCACGCGGGCGTTCTTCTATGCGGGCGCCACCAGCCTGATCGTGTCGATGTGGCCGGTCGCGGACGAATCGAGCGCGCTGACGATGCGCACTTTCTACGCGCAACTCGCGCAAGGCCATGACGCGATCGACGCGATGCGCACCGCGCAACTGGCGGTTCTGCACACGCCGCGCTTCGCGCATCCGTTCTTCTGGGCGCCATTCGATCTGATGGGTGGCTGGCGTTTGACCATCGCGCGTCAGCAGCAGGGATGAACCAAACAGACCCTAGACCGATGAACAGACTCCGACTGATCGCCGCGGCGGTGTCCTGCAGTAGTGCGCTTGCGTGGGGTCAGACGCTGCCGAACGCGGGCAGCATCCTGAACCAGACGGCGCCGCGCGAGACCCGGCCGGCGCCGCCGGGCGGCACTCAGGCGTTACCCGCCGTGCCGCCGCCGGCGGCGCCCGTGACGGCGCCCGGCCCGACCTTCCTGCTGAAGAGCATCACGTTGAAGGGCAACGACACGATCGCCAGCGACGCGCTGCTTGCGCCCGTTCAGGACAAGCTCGGCAAGCAAACCAGCTTCGCCGGGCTCGAAGCGATTGCCGCGCGCATCACGCAGATTTATCGCGATCACGGCTATCTGCTCGCCCAGGTGGTGATCCCGCCGCAGGACGTCACATCCGGCAACGTCGAAATGAGCGTGCTCGAAGGGCGCGTCGGCCATGTGCGGCTCGACATCGCGGCCGGCACGCCGATCCGCGAAGATCTGTTGCGCGCGCGGGTCGCGCAGATTCCGTTGGGCAAGCCGCTGCAGCAGCACGAACTCGAACGGACCATGCTGCTGCTGTCCGATCTGCCGGGTATTCAGGTTTCCTCGGCAATCGAAGCGGGCGAGGAGCCGGGCACGGTCGATCTGACCGTCAACGTCGCGCCGGCCAAACGCTGGACCTTTGCGCTCGATGTCGACAACTTCGGCGCGGAGTCCAGCGGTACCTGGCGGCTCGGCGCGCTCGCGCGTCTGAACTCGCCGTTCATGATCGGCGACAACCTGGACCTGCGGCTGCTCGCCAGCGAACGCAGCGACACCCTTTACGGGCGCGTCGGCTACGAAGCGCCGATCAATGCGCAAGGTACGCGCGTCGGGGTCGCGGTGTCGCGGCTCAACTATGCGCTCGGCCAGGAATTCGCGTCGCTCGATGCGCAGGGCGAGGCGACCGTGGTGGACTTCACGCTCACGCATCCGCTCGTGCGCACCCGCAATCAGAGCCTGTTGGGGCGCGTCAATCTGGAGTATCGCGACCTGATCGACAACGTCGGCATCGTCGATCAACACAATCCCAGATCGCTGGTGGAGGGCAGTATCGGCCTGAGCTATGAAAGCCGCGACGCGCTGTTCGGCGGCGGCTTCAATAGCGCGGATGTCGAGCTGTTGATCGGCAGTCTGCATTTCCGCAACGCGCAAGCCGAGGCGCTCGACGCCTCGCCGCTCGGGCGCAACACGCAAGGCACCGAAGTGCGCGCCACTTTCTTCGCCAACCGCCTGAACGCGATCACCGAGCGGCTCAGCGTGTTCGCCGGCGTGTCCGGCCAGTGGGCCGGAACCACGCTCGACAGTTCGTCGCGCTTCCTGCTCGGCGGCCCGCACGCGGTGCGCGCTTATTCGCCGTCCGAGGCACTGGTCGACGAGGGGTTCGTCGCCACCCTCGAAGGGCGCTTTGCGATCGATGCGCGGGCGACCGTGTTCACGTTCTTCGACTTCGGTACCGGTTGGTACAACGCCACGCCGCGTCCGGGCCAAGGATCGAACGTGATCACGCGCAGCGGCGCGGGTCTCGGCGCGTTCTGGGCCGCGCCGGGCGGCATTGCGCTACAGGGCACCGTCGCATGGCGCACGACCGGGCCCGATACGACCGGCAACGACAGGCTGCCGCGCTTTTATGTGCAACTGACCAAGACGTTCTAGCAGGCAGCGAAACGCAACGACACGCAACGAAACGAGACGAAACACAACGACAAGCAGCAGCAATCTGTGCCGAGGTGTGCGATGAACAAGCGATGCAATGTGCGACCCGGGCATGTGAGCACGATCGCCGGCGCGGTCGCCGTGTTATTCGCGGCGTCGTATATGCCGCTCGCGCTCGCGAATCCGACCGGCGCACAGGTGGTGGCCGGCACGGTCAGCATCAACTCGCCGGGCGCGGGACAGATGCACATCACGCAGGGCTCGTCCAATGCGATCGTCAACTGGAACACGTTTTCGATCGGTAGCGGCGAAGCGGTCAGGATCTCGCAGCCGTCGGCTTCCGCCGCGCTGCTCAATCGCGTGACGGGCAACGACCCCAGCGTGATCGCCGGACGCCTGCAGGCCAACGGCAAGGTGTTTCTCGTCAATCCGGCGGGGGTGATCTTTGCGCCGGGATCGTCGGTGAACGTGGGGTCGATGATCGCCTCGACACTCAATATCTCCAATGCCGATTTTCTTGCCGGCAACTTCCATTTCGTCGGCGCGTCCGCGGCGGCGCTCAGCAATGCGGGCTCGCTGACGGCGGCTGCGGGCGGCACCATCGCATTGCTCGGCGGCACGGTCAGCAATAGCGGCACGGTCAGCGCAAAGCTGGGCAGCGTCGCGCTGGGCGCGGGCAACGACATCACCGTCGACTTTGCCGGCGACGGTTTGACCACCCTGAAGATCAACCAGGGCGCGGCGCACGCGCTGATCGGCAATACCGGCACGCTGGCCGCCGACGGCGGCACCGTGGTGATGAGCGCACAGACGGCCGACGCGCTGGCGGGCACCGTCATCAACCAGCAAGGCATCGTGCGCGCGCAGAGCCTGAGCGAACACGACGGCCGCATTCTGCTCGACGGCGGCACGAACGGCGTGACACAGGTGAGCGGGACGGTCGACGCCAGCGGCGGCGCGGGGCAAGCCGGCGGCAGGATCGACGTGACCGGCTACGACGTGGCGCTGCTGGCCGGAGCGTACGTCGATGCGAGCGGCGCCGCGGGCGGCGGAACCGTGCACTTCGGTGGCGGCCCGGCGGGTACGGACCCCTCCGTTCGCAATGCCAATGCGATCTGGATGTCGCCGACCGCCAGTCTTCACGCGGATGCGCTCGTCGACGGCAATGGCGGCAACGTCGTGGCTTACAGCGAAACGGCCAGCCGCATTTACGGCACGTTGACCGCGAAGGGCGGGCCGCAGGGCGGTAACGGCGGCTTGATCGAAACGTCCGGCCACACGCTCGACACGACCGGCATGAGCGTCGACGCATCGGCGGCGAAGGGTCAGGGCGGCAGGTGGCTGCTCGATCCGTTCGAGGTCGACATCGTGACGCAGGTGCCGGATGTCACCGCGGCGCCGGTCCCGACGCAGACCGCAGCCGATTCGAACACGATGACGTTCGGGCCGATCACGGGCAGCACGTTCATCCTGAACACCGCGCTTACCGGTCCGCTGAGCCTCGGCACGTCGGTGACAGTACTGACAGGGACCGATCCCAACTTCGGCGCGGGCGATATCGCCGTCGACGCGCCGCTCAACCTCACGACCGGCACGCTTCCCGCCACGCTGAAGCTGAGCGCGACGGGATCGGTGCTGGTCAACAACACCATCACGTCGAGCGCGGGGCCGCTCAGCCTCGTATTCGATGCGAACGTGGGCGGCACGAGTCCGCTCAGTCTGGTCTCGTTCCAGGGCGTCACGGTGAAGACCAACGGCGGCAGCGTGACGTTGGGAAGCGGTGGCGCGAGCCCGGTCCTGATCCAGAACTCGAACATCGACACCGCGGGCGGCGATCTGACGGTCACCGGCACGTTCCCGATCAATGGCGTGGCGATTGGCTATCTGGTCACATCGTCGTCGGGCATTTTCATCGACTCGTCGACCATTTCCACGGAGGGCGGCGTGTTCTCGCTGTCGGGTGTCGCGCTGGGCCCGAACGCCAACGGTGTGGCGATCAACGGCACCAGCTCGCTCTCGACGACGAGCGGCGCGCTTCGCATCACCGGCACGGCTACCGCCGGCGGCGGAGGCAACGACGGCGTGATCGCGCAAGGTGACAATACGATTCAAACCGGCAGCGGCGCGCTCACCATCAGCGGCGCCGGCAGTTCGAATATCGAGGATCAGGGCATTGGCGTGCTTCTATCCGGCACTTCAGCCAGCACGGCGAGCGGGGCACTGAGCGTGAACGGCAGTTCTTCTGGCAGCAGCGCGATGGGCGTGTTCCTGAGCGGCGGCGCCACGGTGGGCGAGGGTCCCGCGCTGCAGCCCGGGCTCAGCAGTTCGGGCGGCGCGATCACGATCAACGGTAGCGTGGCGCAAAGCGCGCAAGGGGGCTTCGGCGTCGAGATTCAGAACACCACGATCTCTAGCACGACCGGCTCGATCGGCGTGACGGGCAATGTCACCGGCACCGCCGCCGGCGGCACCTTCGCGGACGGCGTCTATTTTTATGGCACCACGTTGAGCACCGGCAGCGGCGACATTTCCGCCGCCGGCAGCGTGTCGTCGAACATGAACGTCAGCATCGGCCTCGACATGCATGGGTCGTCGGTCCAGTCGACGAGCGGCAACCTCGAGTTCACCGGACAAAGCGTGGGAGCCGCGGTCAACGGCGACTCGGTGATCGGGCTGATGTTCGAGAACACGCTCTGCGTGGACTGCATCCAGACAGCCCCCGTATCGGTGACGACCGGCACGGGCACGGTGAGCCTGTTCGGCAGCGGCACCGGTCCGTTCGTGCAGGGTGTGCTGATCACCGACGGCACGACGATTACGTCGACCAACGGCGGGGCGATCGATATCCGCGGCGCAGTGAGCGGCCCGGCCGGCAGCAGTCCGAACCTGCAGAACGACTATGGCGTGCTAATCGCCAATGGCGCGATCAGCGCGACCGGGACGCGTACCACCACGATCGGCATTGCCGGTTCGACCACGACGTCCGATCCGGGCGTCGCGATCGGCCTTGCGGTGCCCGAGACCGAGCAGAGCGAGTTTGGGCTGATCAATCCGAGCTCCATCGCCACCGGCGGCGGCGTGACGAGCGCGGTCGCCAATGCCACCGCCGACAACGTGACAATCTCGACGACGAATCCCGCTTCGATCGTGTTGCGCGCATTCAATGACGGCACGGCGAGCAGCCTCGCCATCACGCAGGCGACGCTGTCGTCGCCGGGCGGCGTGCTGTCGATCATGCCGGCGTCGGTGGACCCGTCGAGCTTTTCGATCACCGCTCAGAACGCGACGCCGATCACGCTGCTCGGCACGGGCGGCGGTCTCAGCATCGACGCCCCGACTTTCTCGACCTTCGCGTCGATTCCCAGCATCGTGCTCGGGTCCAGCACGCAAACCGGGCGCATCACAGTGAACGGGCAGTGCGTATCGGCCGGCTCGCCTTGCGTGCCAACGCGTCCGGGCTTCGCGAACAATCTCACGCTGTCCAACCCGGGCGCGGGCAGTCAAGGAATCGCGCTGACCTACGGCATCTCGACTCCGGGCCACACCTTGATGCTGCTGTCGGCGGGTCCCGTCACGGACCCTGGCGGCATCCAGGCCGCCGGGCTGATTCTCGCCGGCCCCGGTACCTTCACGCTGACCGATCCGCAAAACGACGTCGGCGTGCTGGCGATGGCCAACGCGGGGAGCGTCGACTTCTCGAACTCGCATGGCTTCGTGATCGGCCCGCTGACGAGCCAGACGTTCGACTCCGCCGCGAGCCAGTTGAGCCCGATGAGCGTGACGAACTCCACGCTGACCGGCAGCCTCGTCGCGACCGCTACGACCGGCAATATCGGGCTGGGCGCGAGCACGCCGTCCGCGACGGCTCCGAATACGAATCTGAGCGCGCGCGGCTCGATCGATCTGGTGATGGAGAACGGCGTGTTCGTCGATGCGAACTCCGGCACACTTGGCGCCGGCAATGCATGGCGCGTCTGGGCCAGCACCTGGAACGGCGAGACACGCGGCAGCGTGCAGCCGAACACCGCGCAGCCCAATTTCTACGGCTGCCTGTTTGGCTCGGGCTGTAGTTGGGGCGGCACGGTGCCCACCACCGGCAATCATTTCGTCTATGTCGCACGGCCGACGGTCACGGTCACCGCGGACGGCGCGACGCGCTACGTCGGCGCACCGAACCCGGGGTTCACCTACACGACGAGCGGTCTGATCAACGGCGACACTGCCGCGGGCACGTTGAGCGGCTCGGAGACGACCACGGCCACTCTGACTTCACCGGCGGGCGGTTATCCGATCGACCCCAACGTCACGTCCAGCGTGGGCTATATCGTCAACGAAGTGCCGGGCACGCTGACGGTGATTCCGTTTCAGAGCACGATCCCGAATCCGCAGGGCCCGATCCCCAATCCGGTCGCGCAAAGCGGTCTGCAGACGTTTTTCAGCAGCCAGGAGCAGACGTTCGTCTACGAAAACAATCTGCAGGGCACCAACATCTGCATCGGCTCGAACCAGCCGCTCTTCAGCACGACGCCGCCTGGCGAGAAACAGGACATCCTCGCGGTCGAATGGAAGCGGGTGCGTTCGCAGCCGAACCTGAACAGCTGCATGCTGACCAACACCCAGCACGGCTGCGGTGACTTCTAGCGGGAGCCGGGCGAAGCGGGCGGGACGGGTGGCGCGGCGCCTGCGGGCGAATGCAGCGCGCGCAGTTGCGCGATGGCGGCCTCGGCGCTCGCGACGAACCGTTGCGAGAGCCGCCATGCTTCAACGACCTCCTGATGGACGGGCTGCTCCATGCCGAGGTGAATCCGGAAGAATCGTTCAGCGTGGATGGCCGGGTGGTAATGCTGGCGCACCCGCTTCGCGTCGATCAGCCGCCGGTTGCCGAACAGCTTGCTCAATGCCCACGAAAACGCGCCGTCTTCTCCGCCGACGCGACGAAAGAACGCGTCGAGCGGAAACCCGCCCAGCGCGCGATACACCGCCCGCCGGATCACGAGACTGCTTGGCACGGTGTTGCTGAGGATTGCGGCATATTTATCGAAATCGGGATGCTCGACGATCGCGCGCGGAAAGCCCGCATAATCGACATCGAGCCGCACCGATGCCTCGCCCGGATAACGCTGCAGATAGCCACTCGCCGCGGCCAGCGCGCCGGGCAGATATTCGTCGTCGGCGTCGATGAATCCGAGCAGATCCTCGGTCGCGTGCATCGCGGCCCAATTGCGCGCGGCGGCGACGCCGCCGTTCACGTACATGCGCAGTACTTCCACGCGCGCGTCGAGGCGGCCGTAATGTTGCGCGACTTCGATCGAAGCATCGGTCGAGCCATCGTCGACGACGATGATTTGTGCCGCCTCCGGCTGGATCAGGCAGCTTTCCAGTGCGCGGCCAAGCGTTGCCGCCATCTGCAGACAGGGAATGATGATCGAGATCGGCATGATGCGAGCCCCGTTCCGATGCTGATCCGCCGCGTTACGCCTGTGCCGGGCCGGGCATCAATTGCGTCGCCTGGGCGTCGTCGCCGATCCACACCGCGAACGCCGTGAAGTTGTCGTGATTCGTGCTGGCGCTCGCGCGCACCTGTTGCGCGAGCGCGTCGAGCCAGGCGCCGGGTGTCGCCGCATGGGCCAGCGCGTCGGCGATGCCGGCGTCATCGGCGTACTCCCACAGGCCGTCCGTGCAGATCAGGAAAGCGTCGCCGTCATGCAGCGGGAAAGTACCGTCGACGCCCGCAATGGAGAGTGCGTCGCGCGTGCCCAGCGCCGCATACAGCACGTTGCGGCGCGGATGATGACGCATCTCCTCCTCGGCGAGCAGCCGCGCGTCGACCATCTGCTGAACCATGCTGTGGTCGCGCGTGCGCGCGCAGATCTCGCCATGGCGGAAACAGTAGAGGCGGGTGTCGCCGCAATGGGCCCACGCGGCCGTCGCGCATTCGCGGTCGATGGCGAGCACCACGGCCGTCGAGCGCATGTCTTTTTCATTGCCTTTGCCGCGCAACTGTTCTTCGACGATGTTCTCATTGGCATGCGTGAGCGCGCTGATCAGCCGGTCGCCCGTCGGCGGCAATTCGGCAACGGTCAGGTAGCGCAAATCCGCCAGCACCGAAGCGACGACGAGGCGCGAGGCGGTGTCGCCGCCGCCGTGTCCGCCGGCGCCGTCGGCGACGACGCAATAGTAGAGCCGTTCGCTCGACCAGTCGCCGAACGAATCTTCGTTGCGCGGGCGGTCGCCCCGGTCGGTCAGGCTTGCGGTGGCAAGTTGCACCGTTGACCTCTCGTATGCTCGCGGTCTGTCGAGCTCATTCCTGCGCGTGCGACTGCGCGGACAGAATGCCCAGAACCAGCAGGATGACGATGCGATTGCCCGGCGATATGTCGATGCCGAGGTTGTGCTCGATCCATCGGCCGATTTGCGTGCGGGCGAAGTCGGCGGGTATCGAGCCTTTTTTCAGCGTGACGCCAAGCTTGCGCGCCCGGTAGTGATACGACGCGATGCCGTAACGCGCGGCCACCTGCGACAGACCGCCTTTCTCGTTCGACAGCCAGCCGAGACTGCCGGCGAGCAGCATGCGCTCGGCATCGTCGAGCGAAGCGATGAAATGCGACGCGGATTCGCGTACCTCGGCTTCGTGCAGACCGTATTGCAACAGGACCGAGCCGATCGGATCGGGATGAAAAGCCGTTTGCCGGTCGATTTCGAGCATCACGTCGCCTTCGTCGAGCGACACGTTGCGCTGATGGCTCGCGCTGCGCAGACAGTCGATCAGATAGCGGCGGAAATAGGCGCACACGGCATGGCTGGTCGAAGGCGCGCTGTGCAGTGGGAAAGTGGGCAATGCCGTCGGCGCGGTATCGAGGCGGAACACCTTGAGATAGAGGAACTGCGAGATCAGTTCTTCCTTGTCCTCGCCCAGCGCCTGCAATTCCGATGGATGGTAGCCGGTCAGCGCGCGGCGCACGATCGTATAGATCGACGCCATTTCGTCGTGGCTCAGGCAGGTGCGGCGTTGCCACAGGTCGGGCAGTGCGCTTTCTCCAGCGTGGTCGGCAATTGCAGCGCTTTGGATATCTGCCACTTTTCACCCCGAGGTGGTGAGCCCCGCTTCTTAAGGGCGGAGCCCGGCTGCTGACACTACCCATTTCGCCGCGTGTGTGGTGCGCCGGTTTTCTGTCCCCAATGAATCCGGCACTCGCTTTGCCGCCATATCGGGCAGATTGCGTATGCCAAACGCTTGCAATACCGGCAATTCCGCCGTGCAACCGGCGCGTGATTGGAAAACAGACTTAGTCTATTGGCACGTTTTATTTATTACAAGGTAAAACTTAATATGTTATTCACCACTTTGGCGACGGGTTCTATCGCTACCAGGACTAACCCTGAACGCAACGTAAGCGCTTACCGGCAATCCAGGAAGGTCAAATTTTTTAAAAAATCCGGGCACCTGATTCGTTTACCCAGATGTCGGGCGATCCCGCCAATCGACCGTCCTGAAAGGGCGTGCTGATGAGGTCGTAAGACGACTGTCCGAGCTTGCGATTGTAATGGTGCCAGAACGAAAAGGTTAAAACGTCTTAAGTGTTTATGGAGTTTAATGGTATTACATATACTGTTTCGCTTAATAAACCAAATCCGTTTCTATTGCTATCCGGCTTTGATTTTCCGGGCTGCGTGCTATTCTCATATCGGATTGCCGCCGAGAAAGGACAACGCTCGCTAAAAACATCGCAATAGCTGGCGAAGGCAATCTAATCAGAGTTAACACGTATTTCCGGGAACGCTGATTCCCGGCGGGCAAGGGCAACCCGTACCGGTCACTTACGGTGCGTCGAGACTACTCATCCGAGACCGATACCAGACATGGCCACGCTTCTCGCGGGCGAAATGCTTGCCGACATATCAGCTGCCAGTCCATGCGGGGACGACCTCGAGTACGACCCTGACTTCCTTGCGCTCGAGCAGGTTGTCCACGGCAAGCCGGAGGTGCAGTTCGGCGAGACCATGGTCGCCGCCACGCCGCCTGACTGGAAAGTGGCCGAAGCGCTGTCGCTCGATCTGCTCGCAAAAGGCCGCGACTTGCGCGTCGCGGTACACCTGGCGCGCGCGCTACTCAATCGCCGTCGTTTCGCCGGCTTCGCCGAGGGCCTCGCACTCGTCGAAGGCTTGCTCGAACAGCGCTGGGACCATGTCTATCCACAGCTCGATCCCGACGACGACAACGATCCGACCGCCCGCGTCAACGCGCTCGCCGCCCTCGTCGAACCGTCCGGCATGCTGGTGGACGTGCGCGACGCACCGCTCGCGTCGTCGCGCGCGCACGGTGGCGTCAGCTTGCGCGACATCGAATATGCGACCGGCGAAGTGCCGCTGCCCAAGGGCGTCGAGGCGGCGTCGCTGAGCTCGATCGACGCGGTGATCGCCGACGCCCACCAGGACGCCGCCGAAGCGCACACGGCCTTGCTCGCGGCCACGCATAGCGCGATGCGCATCGAGACGGTATTGACCGAGCGTGTCGGCGCGGCGCGCTCCATCGATCTGTCGCCGCTATCGAGGCTGCTGCGCCGTGCAGCCGACTTTCTCGGCGAACGTCTCGACGTCCCGGGCGGAGCGCCGCAAGCATCGCCGAACGGCGACGTGACCCCGGGCGAAAGCGCCGGCGCGGCGCCGGCACCGGTGCCGCTGTCCGGCGACATCACGGACCGTCAGGACGTGATCCGCATGATCGACAAGATCTGCGCGTACTACGAGCGTCACGAACCCTCCAGCCCGTTGCCGCTGCTGCTGCGGCGCGCGCGCCGGCTGGTCGACAGGAACTTCATGGAAATTCTGCAGGACCTCGCGCCCGAAGGCGTGCGCCAGGCCAGGCAGGCCGGCGGTATCGAAAACGAGTAAGCAGTCAGGCGGGGATGGGCTTTTTCGCTTCTAGCAACGCCAGTCATGCGGCACGCTGCTCGCGGCCGTGCGGCGTCAACCAGGGGAATGGTCGTGGCCAAGGAAAGCAGCCAGAAATTCATCGCGCGCAATCGAGCGCCGCGAGTTCAGATCGAATATGACGTCGAAGTCTACGGGTCGGAGAAAAAGGTCAATCTGCCCTTCGTCATGGGCGTGCTGGCCGATCTCTCCGGTCAGCCGGCGGACCCGCTCGCGCCGGTGGCGGATCGAAAGTTTCTCGAGATCGACGTCGACAACTTCGACGAGCGTCTGAAGTCGATGAAACCGCGCGTCGCCGTGCAGGTGCCGAACATGCTGACCGGTCAGGGCAACCTCGCGGTCGACATGACCTTCGAGAGCATGGACGACTTTTCGCCCGCGGCGGTCGCGCGCAAGGTGGACGCGTTGTCGAAGCTGCTGGAGGCGCGCGGCCAGTTGCAAAACCTGCTGACCTATATGGACGGCAAGACCGGCGCCGAGGAGCTGATCGCGAAACTGCTCAACGATCCTGCGTTGCTGCAGTCGTTGGCGTCCGCACCGAAGCCGCAGCAATGAGCGTGATCTACAGGGGAGTCTGACCATGGCTGAACCTAGCACCCAAGGGCAAGCGCAACCCGGCGAGGCGTCGCTTGAAACGAGCGATTTCGCGAATCTGCTGCAAAAGGAATTCAAGCCGAAGAGCGAGAAGGCGAAGGAAGCCGTCGAGACGGCGGTGCGCACGCTCGCCGAACAGGCGCTGCGCGATACGAACGTGATTTCGGGCGATGTGCTCGCGACGATCGAATCGCTGATCGCGCAGATCGACGAGAAGCTGACCGCCCAGATCAATCAGATCATCCACTCGGAAGAGTTCCAGAAAGTCGAGAGCGCGTGGCGCGGCTTGCACTATCTGGTCAACAACACCGAGACGGACGAGACGTTGAAGATCCGCGTGATGAACGTATCGAAGGGCGATCTGTACAAGACGCTCAAGAAATACAAGGGCACCGCGTGGGATCAAAGCCCGATCTTCAAGAAGCTATACGAAGAGGAATACGGCCAGTTCGGCGGCGAGCCGTATGGCGCGTTGGTGGCCGATTATTACTTCGACAACGGCGGGCCCGACGTCGATCTGCTGACGCAGATATCCAGGATCTCGGCGGCCGCGCATGCGCCGTTCATCGCCGGCGCCGATCCCGCGGTGATGCTGATGGATTCATGGCAGGAGCTGGCCAATCCGCGCGACCTGACGAAAATCTTTCAGACGCCTGAGCATGCCGCGTGGCGCTCGCTGCGCGAATCCGAGGATGCGCGCTACGTCGGTCTCGCGATGCCGCGTTTTCTCGCGCGCGCGCCGTATGGCGCCAAGACCAATCCGGTCGAGGAATTCGATTTCGAGGAAGACACGGCCGGCGCGGACAGCGGCAAATACGCATGGGCCAATGCCGCCTATGCGATGGCGAGCAATATCAACCGCTCGTTCAAGATGTACGGCTGGTGTTCGCGGATTCGCGGCATCGAGTCGGGGGGCGCCGTCGAGAACCTGCCGGTGCACGCGTTCCCCACCGACGACGGCGGCATCGACATGAAGTGCCCGACCGAAATCGCCATTAGCGATCGCCGCGAAGCCGAACTCGCGAAGAACGGCTTCATGCCGCTCGTGCACAAGAAGAACTCCGATTTCGCCGCCTTCATCGGCGCGCAGTCGCTGCACAAGCCCGCCGAGTTCGAAGACCCCGATGCCACCGCGAACGCGAACCTGGCCGCGCGTCTGCCCTACCTGTTCGCCTGCAGCCGCTTCGCTCACTACCTGAAGTGCATCGTGCGCGACAAGATCGGCAGTTTCAAGGAGAGGGACGACATGCAGCGCTGGCTGCAGAACTGGATCCTTCAGTACGTCGACGGCGATCCGGCGCACTCGACGGAAGAGTCCAAGGCACGACGCCCGCTCGCGGCTGCCGAGGTGGTCGTCGAGGAAGTCGAAGGCAATCCCGGTTATTACACGTCGAAGTTTTTCCTGCGTCCGCACTACCAGTTGGAAGGCCTGACCGTATCGCTACGGTTGGTTTCGAAGCTTCCGTCCGCCAAGGCGGCATGACGGAAATCCCCATTCAGTGACGAATTGCTTTGAGCGGAGAAGAAGATGGCCATCGACATGTTCATGAAGCTGGGCGATATCAAGGGCGAGTCTCAGGACAAGACCCACAAGGAAGAAATCGAAGTGCTCGCGTGGAGCTGGGGCATGAGCCAGAGCGGCACGATGCACATGGGCACGGGCGGCGGCGCCGGCAAGGTGTCGGTGCAGGACCTGTCATTTACCAAATACAGCGACAAGGCGAGTCCGCCGATCATGGCAGCCTGCACCAAAGGCACGCACATCGACACGGCGTTGCTGACGGTGCGCAAGGCAGGTGGCGACAATCCGCTCGAGTACTACAAGATCACGTTGAACGGCGTGCTGATCAGTTCGTATTCGACCGGCGGCTCGGGCGGCGAAGAACGCTTCACCGAGAACGTCACGCTCAACTTCGAAAAATTCCATGTCGAGTACCAGCCGCAAAACGCGAAGGGCGAGAAGGAAGGCGGGGTGGTCGAAGTGAAGTGGAACATCCCCGCCAACGCGACTACCTGATCGGCTGAACGCAAAGGGCGACTGCACTGCGGCGGTCCTGCCGTCGCAGTGCGGCGGCGGGTGGGACGACTCGAGCCAGACCGGAGCGAACCGGCATGAACGCAGAAGAATGCTTGCGCGAAGGCGATCTCGACGGATGTCTGCGCGAATTGCAAAAACAGGTTCGCAAGGATCCGTCGAAAGCCGCCTATCGCGTCTTTCTATTCCAGTTGCTCGCGGTGACGGGCGCCTGGGATCGCGCATTGACGCAACTGAACGTCGTCGGCGAACTCGACGCGGCCGCGTTGCCGATGGTGCAAACCTATCGTGAAGCGTTGCAATGCGAGGCGCTGCGCGAAGCGGTTTTCAAGGGCGAGCGCGCGCCGCTGATCTTCGGCGAGCCGACCGGCTGGCTTGCGTTGCTCCTCGAGGCATTGCGGCTCGACACCGCGGGCGATAGCGGCGCGGCGGCCGCCGCGCGCGCGCGGGCGCTCGACGAGGCGCCCGCCAGCGCCGGCGCATTGAATGGCGAACCGTTCAGGTGGCTCGCCGACGCCGACAACCGGCTCGGCCCGACTCTCGAAGCCGTGCTGAACGGCCGCTATTACTGGATTCCTTTTTCGCGCATCAAACGGATCGAAATCGAGCCGCCGTCCGACCTGCGCGACCGCGTCTGGATGCCGGCCGTTTTCACGTGGGCCAACGACGGCCAGGCCGCCGGTCTGATTCCCGCCCGCTATCCGGGCACGCTCGCCGAGCCGAATCGAGCGTTGTGGCTCGCGCGCCTGACCGAATGGATCGGTGACGATCCCGTGCTCGCGCGGCCGGTGGGACAGCGTATGTTCGCCTCCGATGCGAACGACTACGCGCTCTTCGACGTGCGCACCATCGAACTGACGAGCGGCGACGCGCCTGCCGAACAGGACGGCGCGGCCGCTCCGGATCATGGCTGAACTGACCGCGCGTGATCGCCTGCAACCGTCGCTGCTCGACCGGCTGACCGATCTCGAACCGGAGGCGAAGCAGGAAGCGCGCGAGCGGCGCGTTCTGTCGATGCGTGCGCTGCGCGAGAGCGTGCAGCGCGACCTCGGTTGGCTGCTGAACGCGAATGGCCTCGCGTCGGTGCAGGATCTGAGCGGCTATCCGTATGTCGCGACCTCCGTGATCAATTTCGGCCTGCCGGACATCGCCGGCAAGACCGCCTCAGGCATCGATCCGTCGCGGCTCGAGCGGCTCGTGCGCGATGCGATCTGGGCGTTCGAGCCGCGCATTCTGCGCGACACCGTGCGGGTCAGTTCGATGCAACTCGAAGAGACGACCGGGGGGCGCCACAACACCGTGTCGTTTCTGGTGGAGGGCGATCTGTGGGCGCAGCCGTATCCGGAGCGGCTCTACTTCAGGACCGAACTCGACCTGGAAGTCGGCGAAATCCGCGTGATCGACCAGGGCGGGCCGCGCTGAAGCCATGAATCCAGACCTGATCAAATACTACAGCCAGGAACTGCAGCATCTTCGCGAGATGGGCGGCGAGTTCGCGCGCGAATTTCCGAAGATCGCCGGGCGCCTCGGACTGGAAAACCTCGAATGCGCGGACCCCTACGTGGAGCGTCTGCTCGAAGGCTTCAGTTTCCTCGCGGCGCGCGTGCAACTGAAGATCGACGACGAGTTTCCGCGCTTCACCCAGCATCTCGCGGAGCTGGTGTACCCGCATTACCTCGCGCCCACGCCGTCGATGGCCGTGGTGCAGATCCAGCCGGACCTGACCAGCTCCAATCTCGCGGACGGCGTGCGGGTTCCACGCGGCAGTACGCTGCGCAGCGTGCTCGACAAGAACGGCTCGACGCGCTGCGAATACCGCAGCGCGCACGAACTGACGCTTTGGCCGCTCGACATCACGGAAGCGCGGTTTTTTACGCACGCGGGCTCGCTCGGTGGCATCGACAGCGCGCTGCCGGCGAGCATGGCGGCGGGCGCCGCTGTCAAGGCCGGCCTCAGGCTGCGCCTACGCGCCACCGCTGGTCTGAGAATCAACCAGCTGAAACTCGACCGGCTGACGCTGTATCTGCGCGGCGCGGACGGGATGGCCACGCGTATCCACGAGCGTCTGCTCGGTTCGGTGAGCGGCGTCGTCGTGATGCCGGCCAAACGTCCGGCGTCCTGGCATGTGCAGTTGCCGGCGAGCGCGCTGCGGCCGCTCGGGTTTGCCGACGATCAAGCATTGCTGCCGGTCAGCCGACAGTCGTTCCAGGGCTACCGGCTGTTGCAGGAGTATTTCGCGTTTCCGCAGCGCTTCATGTTTCTCGCCATCGACGGTTTGCACGCGGCGTTGCGGCGTTGCGCGGACACCGAAATCGAAGTCATCGTGTTGCTCAAACGCGGTGATCCGCTGCTCGAACAATCGCTCGATGCCAATAATTTCGCGCTGCATTGCACGCCCGCGATCAATCTCTTTTCGCGGCGTACCGATCGCATCGCGCTGTCGGACGAACAGTTCGAATATCACGTGGTGGCCGATCGCACCCGGCCGATGGACTTCGAGATCTATCAGATCGAGAGTGCGACCGGCTATAGCGCGGGCGCCGGCGGCGAGCAGCGCTTCGAGCCGTTCTATCACGCGCGCGATCTCGGCGCCACCTATCGCGCCGGCGCGTACTACCAGGTGCGCCGCGAAAAACGTCTGCCGTCGGCGCGTCAGCATGAGCGCGGCCCGCGCACGAGCTACCTCGGCAGCGAGATGTTCATCGCGCTGGTGGACGCGAGCAACGCGCCGTTTCGCGCTGACCTGCGGCAACTCGGCTTGCAGGTGCTGTGCACGAATCGCGACCTGCCACTGACGATGCCGGTCGGCGTCGGCCCCGCCGATTTCACGCTCGATGTCGAAGCGCCGGTGCAGAGCGTGCGCTGCGTGAGCGGCCCGAGCCGGCCGCTGCCGTCGTATGCGCACGGGGCCGTGGCGTGGCGGCTGTTGAGTCACCTGTCGTTGAACTACTCGTCGCTGCTCGATAACGATGCACAGGAGGGCGCCCGCGCGCTGCGCGATCTGCTGAGTCTCTACTGTCCCGCCGACGAGATCGCGAGTCAGCGGCTGATCGAGGGCGTGCGCTCGATCGATTCGCGCTCGGTGACGCGACGCTTGCCGGGCGCGGGACCGATCGTATTCGGCCGCGGTCTCGAAGTGACGCTGACGCTCGACGAAGCCGCGTTCGAAGGCGCCGGCGCGTTTCTGCTCGGTGCCGTGCTCGCGCAATATTTCGCGCAATACGTATCGATTAACTCGTTCACCGAGACCGTCGTGAAGACGCTGTCGCGCGGCGAGATCATGCGCTGGCCAGCGAGGGTCGGACAATGCCGGACGCTCTGACACTGTTGCGCCGGCTCGAAGACGATGCGCGCCGCTTCGACTTCTTCCAGGTCGTGCGGCTGCTGGAGAACGCGTACGCGGACAAGCCGCGCGTCGGCGAGTCGATGCAGCCGCGCGACGATGCGATCCGTTTCGTGCAGGAGCCCGAACTGGTTTTCCATCCGACGACGCTCGGTGACTTCACCCCGGCCGGCGAGCATCACGCCGCGCGCCTCGCGGTCAAGTTCTTCGGCCTGCTCGGGCCGCATGGTCCGTTGCCCACCCATCTGACCGAGTACGCTCGCGACCGCGCCCGCAACGCGAACGATCCGACCTTCGCGCGCTTTCTCGATGTCTTTCACCACCGGATGGTGTCGCTGTTCTATCGCGCGTGGGCCAATGCGCAACCGGCCGTGAGTCTCGACCGTCCGGGGCGCGATCGCTTTTCCTTTTATGTCGGCAGCGTGTTCGGGCTGGGCGAGCCGACGCTGCGCGAGCGCGACGCGGTGCCCGATTTCGCCAAACTGCACTTCGCCGGATTGCTGGGCGGCCCGACCCGTCCGGCCGCCGGTTTGAGACTCGTGCTGGCGCGTTTTTTCAACCTGCCGGTCGACATCGAACAGTGGGTCGGCCATTGGATGACGCTGCCCGCGAATTCGTTGTTGCGCCTGGGCGCAGCGGACGGTTCGGCCGCGCTCGGCGTGTCGACGCTGCTCGGCGCGCGCGTCTGGGATTGCCAGCATAAATTCCGCATCGTCATCGGACCGTTGAGCCGCGCTGATTACGAGCGCTTCCTGCCGGGCGGCGAGAGTCTGAAGCGCCTCGTCGACTGGGTGCGCAATTACGCGCGCGACGGGCTCGATTGGGATCTCCGGCTGGTGCTGAAACAGGAGGACGTGCCACGCCTGAAGCTCGGGCGCCACACGCGGCTCGGTTACACCACGTGGACGCTCGGCCACCCGGCGCGCGGCGATCAGCGGCAGCTGGTGTTGCGGCCGACCGGCCCGGACGGCCGTTCACGGATTGCCGTGGCGGCCCGCGAGGCGTCCGCGGGGGCGCCGCCATCGACATCATCGAGGGAATAGAAAAATGGCCGAGATCAAACGGGCAGCGTTGTTCGGCAAGCTGAACAAGCTCGGATTCCGTGCAATCGAGAGCGCGAACGTGTTTTGCAAGTTGCGCGGCAATCCTTATATCGAACTGTCGCACTGGTTCCACCAGATCCTGCAACTGCAGGACTCCGACCTGCACCGCATCATCAAACACTACGGGCTCGAGCCTTCCGCGTTGGCGCGCGATCTGACCGAAGCGCTCGACCGTCTGCCGCGCGGTTCGGCTTCGGTGACCGACATCTCGTCGCAAGTCGAGGAGGCGGTCGAACGTGGCTGGGTGTTCGGCTCGCTGATGTTCGGCGAGTCGCAGGTGCGCACCGGCCATCTGGTGGTCGGCCTCCTGAAGACGCCGTCGCTGCGCAACGGGCTCTACGGCATCTCGCGTCAGTTCGAGCGCATCAAGCTCGATTCGCTCGTCGACGAATTTCACGGCCTGCTGCGCGAGTCGCCGGAAGCGGCGATGAGCGCGAGCGATGGTTTTCAGGCGGGCGGCGCGCAGCGCGAAGGCGGCGACGCGGACACCACGGGCGGCCCGGTGCCGGCCGCCGCGCTGGGCAAGCAGGAAGCGCTGCGGCGCTTCACCACCGATCTGACCGAACAGGCGCGCAACGGCAAGCTCGACCCGATCGTCGGGCGCGACGAGGAAATTCGCCAGGTGATCGACATCCTGATGCGCCGCCGCCAGAACAATCCGATCCTGACGGGCGAAGCGGGCGTCGGCAAAACCGCGGTGGTCGAAGGCTTCGCGCAGCGCATCGCGGCGGGCGACGTGCCGCCGTCGCTGCACGACGTGCAGTTGCGCACGCTCGACGTCGGTCTGTTGCAGGCGGGCGCGAGCATGAAGGGCGAGTTCGAGAACCGCTTGCGGCAGGTGATCGAGGAAGTGCAGGCCTCGGAAAAGCCGATCATCCTGTTCATCGACGAAGCGCACACGCTGGTCGGCGCGGGCGGGGCGGCCGGCACCGGCGACGCGGCGAATCTGCTGAAGCCGGCGCTCGCGCGCGGCACGCTGCGCACGGTGGCCGCGACCACGTGGGCCGAATACAAGAAGCACATCGAGAAGGACCCCGCACTGACGCGGCGCTTCCAGGTCGTGCAGGTCAGCGAGCCGGACGAGACCCGCGCGATCCTGATGATGCGGGGTGTCACCTCGACGATGGAGCAGCACCACAAGGTGCAGGTGCTCGACGAAGCGCTCGAAGCCGCGGTACGTCTGTCGCATCGCTACATTCCGGCGCGGCAGTTGCCCGACAAGGCGGTCAGCCTGCTCGACACCGCCTGCGCGCGCGTGGCGGTCAGCCAGCATGCGACGCCTGCATCGGTCGACGATTCGCGCAAGCGGATCGTCGCGCTCGAAACCGAGCTGACGATCATCGGCCGAGAAAGCGCGGTGGGTGTCGACACGCGGGAGCGTGAAGCCGCCGCGGCGGAAAAGCTCGCCGCCGAACAGGCGCGTCTCGCCACGCTCGACACCCGCTGGCAGGCGGAAAAACAACTGGTGACGCGGATTCTCGCGCTGCGCGCGCAACTGCGCGGCGAGACCGGCAAGGTGGAAGGCGCGGCGCAAGCCAGCAGCACGAACGAAGCGAACGAAGCGAACGAAGCTGCGAACGGAACGGTAGACGAAACAGCGGCCACCGGCGCGACTGACAACCCCGCCAGCGACACCGCGACGCGCGAAGCGCGGCTCGCCGAACTGCGCGAGTTGCAGGCGCAGCTCGCGCAGCATCAAGGCGAAGATCCTCTGATCCTGCCGACCGTCGACCAGCAGGCGGTCGCCTCCGTCGTGCAGGACTGGACCGGCATACCGGTGGGCCGGATGGTCCGCAACGAAATCGAAAACGTCCTGAAGCTCGCGGAGAACCTGAACCGGCGCATCATCGGCCAGGCTCATGCGACGGAGATGATCGCGCGGCGCATTCAGACTTCGCGCGCGGGTCTCGACAATCCGAACAAGCCGATCGGCGTGTTCATGCTCGCTGGCACCTCCGGAGTCGGCAAGACCGAGACCGCGCTGGCGCTCGCCGAGGTGCTGTATGGCGGCGAGCAGAACGTCATCACGATCAACATGAGCGAGTATCAGGAAGCGCATACGGTGTCGTCGCTGAAGGGCGCGCCGCCCGGCTACGTCGGCTACGGCGAAGGCGGCGTGCTGACCGAGGCGGTGCGCCGCCGTCCATACAGCGTGGTGCTGCTCGACGAGGTCGAGAAGGCGCATCCCGACGTCCACGAGCTGTTCTTCCAGGTGTTCGACAAGGGCTGGATGGAAGACGGCGAGGGCCGCGTGATCGACTTCAAGAACACGCTGATCCTGTTGACCACCAATGTCGGCACGGATCTGATCACGAGCTTGTGCAAGGACCCGGAGCTGATGCCGGAGCCGGAGGGTATTGCGAAAGCGCTGCGCGAGCCGTTGCTGAAGGTGTTTCCGCCGGCCTTGCTCGGGCGCGTCGTGGTCATTCCGTACTTTCCGCTGTCCGACGAGATGCTCGGCGCGATCATCCGGCTGCAGCTCGGCCGGATCGAGAAACGCATCCGCGTGTCGCACAAGATTCCGTTCAGCTACGACGACGACGTCGTGAAGCTGATCGGCAGCCGCTGCACCGAACTCGAAAGCGGCGGACGCATGATCGACGCAATCCTGACCAACACGCTGTTGCCGCGTATCAGCACCGAGTTTCTGACGCGCATGATGAACGGCAGCCCGGTCACGAAAGTGCAGATCGGCGCGCGCGACGGTGAATTTCTCTATACGTTCGATTGATCGAAAGGGGAGGATGCCTTCTTATGCCGCAACAAGTCAGCATGGGCGCGACGCTGCAATGTTCGTTCGGCGCGGCGCCTTCGACGCTCGTGGTCTTGCCGGTCAACCGGGTGATGGGCGAAGGGCCGCCCGCGGCCAACATCATGGATCACATTCCGCTCGTCAACATCATGCCGTTCGGCGTGTGCAGCTCGCCCGCCAATCCGACCGTCGCCGCCGCGACGGCGGCGGCGTTGGGCGTGCTGACGCCGATGCCGTGCATTCCGGCCACCATGACGCCGTGGACGCCGGGCGCGCCGACCGTGCTGCTCGGCAACCAGCCGTCGCTCGACAACGTGTCGACCTGCATGTGCAACTGGGGTGGCGTGGTCACGATCGTCAATCCGGCGACAGTCAAGACGATGATTCCGTGACATGACCACGCAAAACCCGAACCGACACATCACCGTCAGTTGCGCGCCTGCCGGCGAGGATCTGCTGTTTCTGCATCTGGGCGGCACCGAGGAGTTGGGGCGCCTGAGCGAATGGCGGCTCGATCTGCTTGGCAAGCGCAACGATCTGCAGGCCGGCGATCTGCTCGGGCATGACATCTCGATTGCGCTGTCGTTGCCGGAGGACGGCGAGCGGCAATTCAACGGGATCGTCACGGCGTTCCGGATCGTCGCACCGGGCGACAACACCCGCAACCGCATGGCGCGCTATGAAGCGGTGGTGCGTCCGCGGCTGTGGCTGCTCACGCGCGCGTCGCACAGCCGCTTTTTCCATGAAAAGAGCGTGCTCGATATCGTGACCGGCGTGCTGCAGGACTACAACATCGACGTCAGCAATAAATGCCAGGCGACCTATCCGCCGCTGCAGCACTGCGCGCAATACCGGGAGACCGATTTCGCCTTCGTGAGCCGCCTGATGGAGCACGAGGGCATGTACTACTACTTCGAGCACAAAGGGGGCAAGCACACGCTGGTGTTGACCGATTCGAGCGACGTTCACGGACCGATCGAACACTATGCGTCGATTTCGTACGATGCGTGGTACGAGCCTTCGAACGAGAAGGAATGCGTGTATGCGTGGAGTTCGGGCGCGGAATTGCAGACCGGCAAGTACGAAGTCAACGACTACGATTTCGAAAAGCCCACCTTGAGCAATCAGCAAGGCCTGCTGTCGCGCGCGACGCGGCCGAAAGTGTACGATCCGCCGGTGTACGCGATGCAGGAACATCTGAGCGGCCACGCGCAGTCCAGCGATGGCGACCGCTATGCGAAGGTCGGCATCGAGATCCGTCAGGCGCGCAACGACAGCATTTCGGGCCGATCGAGCGCGCGCGGCATCTGGCCGGGCGGTCAGTTCAAGCTCGAAAATCACGCCTGCGATTCGCAGAACCACGAGTATCTGGTGGTCAGCGCCGCGTACGAGATCAATTCGGATGTCTATGTGTCGACGGTGCGCCACGATCCTTCGCTGCCGCTCTTCGACTGCGCGTTCACCGCGTTGCGCAAGGAAAACCACTTCCGCTCCGAGCGGCTGACGCCGCAGCCGGTCGTGGCGGGCCCGCAGACCGCCATGGTGGTCGGCCCGGACGGCGAAGAAATCCTCACCGATAAATATGGCCGCATCAAGGTGCAGTTTCATTGGGAGCAGTTCGCTCCGCCGGCCGATGCCGACGCGCGCATGAAGCGGTGCTGGGTGCGGGTGTCGCAGAGCTGGGCCGGCAAACGCTGGGGCACGTTCTTCTTGCCGCGGATCGGTCAGGAGGTGGTCGTCGAGTTCGTCGAGGGCGATCCGAACCGGCCGCTCGTGACCGGTTGCGTCTACAACGCGAACACGATGCCGCCGTACGAACTGCCGGCCAATCAGATGTTCTCGACGCTGAAGAGCCATTCGACCAAGGGCGGCAGCGGTTTCAACGAAATGCGTTTCGACGACGACAAGGGCAGCGAGCAACTGTTCTTCCACGCCGAGAAGGACCACGAGACCTGGGTCAAGAACGACATGCTGAGTAACGTCGGCAACGACCGGCATCTGAAAGTGACCGGCAACGAGTTCGTGGCGATCACCGGTGCGCGCCACGACGCCGTGACGGGCGACCAGAACGCCCAGGTCGATGGCAACGCGTCGCTGAAGGTCGGGCAGAAGTTGCAGGAAAAGGTCGGCATGGACTATGCGATTGACGCCGGCATGAATATCCACATCAAGGCCGGCATGAACATCGTGATCGAAGCGGGCGCGAGCATTACGCTGAAGGCGGGCGGCGCCTTCGTGGTGGTCGGGCCGGTCAGCGTGGCGGTGTCGGGCACACCGATCCTGCTCAATTCGGGCGGCTCGGCGGGCTCCGGCAGCGGCTCGTCACCGACCGCGCCGAGCGCGCCCAAAGACGCCGACGACGGAACCAAAAAAATCAAATCGTGAGTGATGCACCTGACCGCTCGTGGGGAGCCAAGTGAACTATCCGATTCTTTCGCTGCGGGTTGCGCGATTCAACGACGAGACGCTGGCCGAGCCGATCGCGATCGCGTTCGGCCCCGCCGGAGGCACGATTGGCCGGGCCAACGACTGCACGCTGGTGCTGCCCGATCAACAACGCGCGATCTCGCGCGTTCACGCGCGCGTCGAGTTTCGCGGCGGCGACTATCTGCTGTGCGATCTGGGCAGCAATCCGAGCGTGCTGAATCAGCGCGCGTTGGGCGGCACGCGCGAGGCGAGGCTCGCGGACGGCGACCGTCTGCTGATCGGTCCGTATCTGCTCGAGGTGTCGATCGGCGAGCAGGCGGCCGGCGTGCGCGGTCTGACGGGCGGGCGTGATCCGCTGAGTGCCGCGCAGGTGCTCAGTGGACCGTTGCCGGCCGATTCGCAAGGCGACGCGTTGCGGATCGGCGCGCTCGATCCGCTCGGCCAGCCGGGCTTCGGCGAACCGCAGCGGATCTCGTCGGGTCCGGGCTTTGCGGGCTCGGAAAGCGATCATGTGTCGCCGGAGTTGCAGGCGTTTTCGGCGCCGCAAGCGTCCCGGCCCGACCCCGGCCGGCCTGCCACACCCACGGGGGGCATTCCGGCGGACTACGACCCGCTCGCGGATGCGTTGGCGCAATGGGAAACGCCCGGGCAGGCGGGCAGCGGCTCGCCGGCCGCGCCGCATCCTGCGCACGAGTTGCCGGGGTGGCCCACTGCGCCCGCGCCGGCGGCCGCGCCTTTGGGCGGCCCGACCGGCTTGCCGCCGGGATTGCTCGATCCCGGCGCGGCAGGGTCGGCGGCGACACCGTTCGATGATCTGTTCGGGATCCCGACAACGCCGTCGACGCAGTTTGCGCCACCGACCCCTTTGGCTCCCGTGGTGCCGGTGGTCGTGCCGGTGGTCGCGCCGCAGGCCGCCACCGCGCGGGTGGCTGTGCCTGGCGCGGCGCCGGGGCCGTCGTCCGCTGCGCAGCCCGCGTTGGAGCCCGTGGCGCAGCAGCTTCAGCAGCCGGTTCCGTCCGCGGGCCCGATCACGTCAGCGCCTGCCGCGCCGGCGCCGATCGCCCAGCCGGCCCCGGTTCGCCACGCGGCCGCCGCCACTTCCGCGAGCCAGAACCCAGCCACCCTGCAGGCGCTGCTCGAAGGCCTCGGCCTCGATCCGTCGCGCGCGCCGAACCTGCCCGAAGCGGAGTTCGCGCGTCTGATCGGCACGATGCTGCGCGACGCGCTGCGCGGCACGATGGGCGTGCTGCGCGCGCGCTCGATGACCAAACGCGAAGCCCGTCTCGACACGACGATGATCGTCGCGCGCGACAACAATCCGCTCAAGTTTTTCCCGGACGTCGACAGCGCGCTGGCGCAGATGCTGACTGGCCGATCGGCCGGCTATCTGCCGCCCGACGAGGCGCTCAGGCGCGCCTTCGACGATATCGAGGCGCACGAGCTCGCGGTGCTCGCCGGCATGCGCGCGGCGCTCGCGCACGTGCTCGGACGCTTCGATCCCGCTTCGATCGAAGCGCAGCTGAAAGACTCCGGTGCGCTCGAAAAAGTGCTGTCCAACCGCAAGGCGAAACTGTGGGATCTGTTCGTCGCATTGCAGGGCGCCGTCGCGCGCGAAGCCGACGACGATTTCCAGAAGCTCTTCGGTCAGGCGTTCAATGACGCATACGAGGCCCAGATCGACGAACTGCGCGCGGCCCGCGAGCGTCAGCCGAAGCATCCCGCCGATCCCACCTAGAAACGTTTGAACGAGACAACATGTCCTGGAACAGCAAAGTCATCTGGTCGGAGGGGATGTTTCTGCAGCCCCAGCATTTGCAGCAGCACGACCGCTATCTGCAGCGGCAACTGGAGACGCGCGCCGCCGGCCTGCGTCCGTACAGTTGGGGCTTTACCGCGCTGGAGATCGACGAGTCGCTGCTCAAGCTCGGCAAGCTCGCGCTGCTGTCGTGCTCCGGCGTGATGCCGGACGGCACACCGTTCGATCTGCCCGCCGACGATGACTTGCCCGAGCCGCTGGAGATTCCCGAAGGCACGCGCAACGTGCTGGTCCAACTGGCGCTGCCGGTGCGCAGGCCGGGTGTCGCCGAAACCGGCAACGACGCCAGCGAGGAGAACTTCGCGCGACACCGTGTCGCCGAATTCGACGTCAGCGACAGCAACGATCCTAATGCCGGCGCGGCGTTGCTGCAGATCGGCAAACTGCGCGTGCGTCTCGCGCTCGCCCCCGAAGTGGCGAATGCCTACACGACGCTCGGCGTCGCGCGCGTGCTCGAACGGCTGCCCGACAACCGCGTCGTGCTCGAAAACGACTACAGCCCGCCGTGTCTCGACTATCGGGTGGCGCGCCGTCTCGCGGCGTTCGTCGACGACCTCGTGGGCCTTCTGCATCAGCGCGGCGAAGCGCTGGCCGGACGGCTCGCACAGCCCGGCGTGACGGGTGTCGCGGAAGTGGCAGATTTCCTGTTGCTGCAGTTGATCAATCGCCACGAGCCGCTGGCCGCGCATCTCTCGACGATGACCGGTCTGCATCCCGAGGCGCTGTACCAGGCGGCGGTGCAGTTGGCCGGCGAGCTGGCGACCTTCAGCCAGGCGTCGAAGCGGCCGCCGGCGTATCCGGTGTATCGCCATGAGTGGTTGCGCGAAACCTTCGCACCGGTGATCGACGACATTCGCGCGTCGCTGAGCATGGTGATGGACCCGCACGCCGTGGCGATCCCGCTCGAAGAACGCAAGTTCGGCTTGCGCGTGGCGATCGTGCCGGACAAGACGCTGTTTGCCGGCGCCACCTTCGTGCTCGCGGTACGCGCGCAAATGCCGGCCGAGCACATCCTGACCGGCTTCGCGCCACAGGTGAAGATCGGCCCGATCGAACGCATTCGCGATCTCGTCAATCTGCAATTGCCGGGCGTCGGCCTGCGCGCGTTGCCCGTGGCGCCCCGGCAACTGCCGTTCCATGCGGGCTTTACCTACTTCGAACTCGATCGCGGCAACGAACTGTGGAAACAGTTCGCGAATTCCGCGGGCATGGCGTTGCACGTCGCCGGCGACTTTCCCGGACTGACGATGGAGTTCTGGGCAATTCGCCGCTGATGCATTGATTGAGGAAGTTCATCGTGAGTCCAGACGAACCGCGTGGCCCCGCCGACGATCCCGGCGCGACGATTCTGATTCCGACACCGGGCGGCGCGCGGGCGGCGTTCATGGCGGCCGCGGCAACGCCCGCGCCGATGCTGCCCGGCGGCGGCGGTCTGAATCCGCTGTTGCGCGCGGCCAACCCGCTGATCGAACTGGCGCTGCCGTTGCGGCAGTTGCCGACCCATCCGAATGTGGAAGACCTGCGCAACCAGCTGATGCAAATGGTGCGCAGCTTCGAGACGCAAGGCCGCGCCAACGGCATCGACGACGAGAAGCTCGGCGCCTCGCGCTATTGCCTGTGCACGTTCCTCGACGAAGCGATCGCCAGCACGCCATGGGGGGCGGGCTTGTGGGGCAGCCGCAGCTTGCTGGTGACATTCCACAACGAGGCCTCGGGTGGCGAGCGCTTTTTCCTGATCCTGCAGCGTCTCGCGCAGAACCCCGCGGGCAATATCGACGTGCTCGAATTGATCTACGTGATTCTCGGCCTCGGTTTCGAAGGACGTTACCGTCTGATCGACGGTGGCCGCACGCAGCTCGACACGATCCGCGAACGCCTCGAACAGATGATTCGCGGACAGCGCGGCGCGGCCGAACGCGATCTGTCGCCGCACTGGCTGCCGGTCAAGGTCGAACGCAAGCCGTTGCTGCAACTCGTGCCGTTGTGGGTGGCGGCGGCAATCGCCTGCCTCGTGCTGGTGATCGTCAATCTGGTGTTGAGCTTCAGGCTCAACGACATGTCCGACCGCGTGTTCGAAGCGCTGCACGCGATCCGCGTCGCGCCGGCTCCGGTGCTTGCGTCGAAGCTGGCGGCGGCGCCCAAACCTGCGCCGAAGCTAGCGCAGTTCCTCGCGCCTGAAATCGCCCAAGGCCTCGTGCGGGTCTCGGAGTTGCCCGACCGGACCGTCGTCACGATCAATGGCGACGGCCTGTTCGGCTCGGGCAGCGCCGATCTGGCCGCGGGTTTCGTCCCGCTCATCCAGCGTATCGGCGACGCGTTGAAGGAAGTGCCGGGCAACGTGGTGGTCGCGGGTCACACGGACAGCCAGCGAGTCTTGTCCGCGCGCTTCCCGTCGAACTGGCATCTGTCGCAGGCGCGCGCCGAAGCGGTGCGCGACATGCTCGCGTCGCGGGCCGGCAACCCAGCCCGCTTCAGCGCCGAGGGGCGCGGCGACGCCGAGCCGATCGCACCGAACGACACGGCCGCGAATCGTGCGCGCAACCGCCGCGTCGATATCACGGTGCTGGCGCCGGGAGCGGCATCGTGAAGGCCTTCGGGATGAGTCCGTCGCGGGTGGCACAGGGGAGCCGGGTATGAAAATCTTTGGCTGGCTCAGACGAGCCATCGTGCTGTCGTTGCTCGGCGTGCTCGCGCTGTCGCTGATCGTGTGGGTCGAGGGGCCGCTCGTCGCGTACGCGGGTCATGAGCCGCTCGAAAGCAACAGCAGCCGCTGGGCCGTGATCATCGTGTTGCTGCTGGTGTGGGCGGTGTACTGGAGCGTGCGCTGGATCGCGGTGCGTCTCGCCAACATCCAGTTCACTCGCGTGGTGGCAGAGGGACCGGCCGAGCCCGCGCCCGGCAAGAAAGAATCCGAGGCCGACATCGCCGCGTTGAAGCAGCGTTTCGAAACTGCCATGGCGACCTTGCGCAAGGCGCGGGTCAAGGGGCGCTTCGGTAGTCAGTACGTGTACCAGTTGCCGTGGTACATGTTCGTCGGCGCGCCCGGCACGGGCAAAACCACCGCGCTGTTGAACTCCGGACTCAAGTTTCCGCTCGCCGAGCGGCTCGGCAAGCAGTCGATCGGCGGCGTGGGCGGCACGCGCAATTGCGACTGGTGGTTCACCGACGATGCGGTGCTGCTCGATACCGCGGGCCGCTTCACCACCCAGGATAGTTTCGCCGAAGCCGATCAGGCCGCGTGGGCCGGCTTCCTGCAACTGCTGCGCAAGTATCGGCCACGCCGGCCGCTGAATGGCGTGATCGTGGCCTTGTCGACGCGCGACCTGCTGCAACTGTCCGACACGCAACGCGCGCAGCAGGCGCAAGCCGTGCGCGAGCGTCTCAGGGAACTGTACGGCAAGCTCGGCATGCGTTTTCCGGTCTACGTGATCGTGACCAAATGCGATCTGCTCGCGGGTTTCGCGGAATTCTTCGACGACCTCGGCCGCGACGAGCGCGAACAGGTCTGGGGCATGACGTTCCCGTTCACCGAGCGAGGCTCACCGGACGACGCACTGGCCGCATTTCCCGCCGAATTCGACGCGCTGGAAAAGCAGCTGCAAGCCCGCGTGCTGAACCGTATGCAGCGCGAGACCGATGTGCGCCGGCGTGCGCTCGTCTATGGATTTCCGCAGCAGTTCGCGGGTCTGCAAGCCGTACTGAAAAGCTTTCTCGACGAAACCTTCAGTACCTCGCGCTTCGAGGAGTCCGCGTTGCTGCGCGGCGTGTATTTCACGAGCGGCACCCAGGAAGGCCGGCCGATCGATCGCGTGATGAGCGCGGTCGCCTCGGCGCTCGGCTTCCAGCAACAGGTCGTGTTGCCCGATCCGGCGAGCGGGCGCGCTTACTTCATCACGCGGCTGCTGCGCGGCGTGATCTTCGAGGAAGCCGGCCTCGCGGGCGTGAACCAGAAGCTGGAGCGGCGCCGCGCCTGGTTTCAGCGCGCCGCGCTGGCGGCGATCGGCATCGTCACGGTGCTGGCGCTGGTTCTGTTCTTCGTCAGCTATCAGCGCAATCGCGCTTACGTCGCCGATGTTCGACAGCACGTTGCCGGGTTGCAGAAGCTCGCGCAGACCACCCAGCCGGGCGACAACCCGCTTGCGCTGCTGCCGCTGCTCAATGCCGCGCGCGACCTTCCCGGCGGTTATGCGGACCGCGACAGGAGCGTGCCGTGGCTGTCGCGCCTCGGCCTTTATCAGGGCGACAAGCTCGGCCTCGAAGCGCAGACCAGTTATCGGCGGCTGTTGCGGCAGACTCTGTTGCCTCTGGTCGTGAGCCGCATGGAAGAAGAATTGCGCCGCGGTGACGCGAACAATCCCGACTTCCAGTACGAAGTCTTGCGCGCATATCTGATGCTGGGCGATTCGCTGCACTTCGACGCCGACTCGGTGCGCTTGTGGGCCGATGTCGATTGGCGCCGCGGGCCGTTGCGCGATGCCAGCGACGATCAGCGCAACGATCTCGACGGCCATCTCGCCGCGCTGTTCCAGCCGGCGCGCTTCGATGCGTCGCTGCCGCTCGACAAGGATCTGATCGCGCAGGCGCGCGCGACGCTCGCCAAAATGCCGCTGACGCAGCGTCTGTTCAACCGCGTCAAACGCGATCTCGAACAGAGCAGACTGCCGGAGTTCAGCGTCGCCGACGCGGCCGGGCGCAATGCCGCGCTGGTGCTCGTGCGCAAGAGCGGCGCGCCGTTGACGCGCGGTGTTTCAGGCGCGTACACGCGGGCCGGCTATCAGAAGTTCGGCCAGTTGCGCGATGCGGCGGTGATCGATATCGCGAAGGACGATTGGGTGCTCGGCCGTCAGGAATCGGTATTGACGCCGAACGGTATCGAGGATCTGAAGGCGGGCATCACCCGGCTTTACTACGACGAGTACATCCGCCAGTGGGACGCGTTGCTCAACGATATCGACGTGGTGCCGTTCGACGGCGTGCAGCAGGGGGCACGCGTGGCGAATGTGCTCGCGGCGTCCGACTCGCCGCTGCGCTCGCTGATGCTGGCCGCGGCGCAGGAAACCACGCTGGGCAGCACCAAAACGGGCGGTTCGCTGACGGAGCAGGGCGTTGCCGCATTGACCAACAAGCTCGATGCGGCCAAAAAACGCCTCGAGAGCGCGCTCGGCAACCAGCCGGAAGACGCGGCACCGCCCGCGCCGGCCGAACTCAATCCGGTCGACGCGCATTTCCAGGCGCTGCACGAACTGGCCGGCAAACCCGGCGCACCGGGCCCGGCTCCGCTGGACGCGCAACTCGCCGCGCTGAAGGACGCCGCGACCTATCTGGAGGCCGCGGACTCGGCGCGCCGTCAGGGCTTGCCGCCGCCACCCGGCGATGCGTTGAACAAGCTCAAGCTGGTGGCCCAGGGGTCGCCGCCGCCGCTCGCGACGGTGGCCACCAGCGTCGCGAGCGGGGCGGGGTCGCTGATGGTGGGCGGCGAGCGGGCGCGCCTGAACGCGTTGTGGCAGGCGAACGTGGCGCAGCTGTGCCGGCAGGCACTCGACGGTCGCTATCCTCTCGTGCGCGGCTCGACGCGCGACGTCGCGCCCGACGATTTCGGCAGACTGCTGAGCCCAGGCGGCCTGATCGACGATTTCTTCCAGAAGAATCTGGCAACGATGGTCGACATGTCGGGACCGCAGTGGAAATGGCGCAGCGGCGTCGATACGCTCGGCATCCCGGTCGACGTGCTCGGCCAGTTCCAGCGCGCCGCGCAGATCCGCGACGCGTTCTTCCGGGCCGGCGGCCGGGACGTGTCGGTGCGCTTCACGGTGAAGCCGCTCACCATCGATCCATCGATTAGCCAGTTCACGCTCGACATCGATGGGCAGCAAATGGTCGTCAAACCCGACACGCCGCAATCGATGGTGTTCCAGTGGCCGAGCGGCAAGGGCACCGGCCAGGCGCACGTCGAGTTCACGCCGGCGGGCAGCACACCGGCGGCGCGCGCCGACGGACCGTGGGCACTGCTGCATCTGATGGACGACGCGCGTCTGCAACCCACCGCGCAACCCGACCGCTTTCGCCTGAGCTTCGACTCGGATGGCCGGCGCGCGGAGTTCGAACTGGCAGCCAGCAGCATCGTGAATCCGTTTCGCCGTGCCATGCTCGAGCAGTTCCGCTGTCCGGATCGGCTATGAGCGGCGAGCTTGCGCAGGAGCCGACATCCGGGCCCGGCTTCTTCGGCAAGGTGCGCACGCATGGCGACTTCGTGGGACGGCGCTTGCCAGTCGAGTTCGTCACGCGCTGGGATGAGCGCTTGCAGGAAGGCATGTTGCTCGCGCGGCAGCGCTTTGGCGCGCAGTGGCTGGAACTGTATCTGAATGCCCCGGTGTGGTGTTTCGTGCTGGGCGCGGGTCTGTATGGCCCGAGCGCGTGGGCGGGTGTTCTGACGCCGGGCGTGGACCGTGTGGGGCGCTATTTTCCGTTCACGATCGCAGAGGCGATCGACGGCGCCGAACTCGCACGGCGACTGGCCGATGCGCAAGGATGGTATGACCGCCTGGTGGCGCTCGCATTGTCGACACTGACGCAGGAATTCGCCCTCGATGCTTTCGACGCGGCGTTGCGAGCCGAGAGCCTGTTCAATGGGGATCGCGCATCGATGCCGTGGCGGCTCGCCATCCCTGATGCGGCCGACGGCGGATTCGCCGCCTTGCTCGAACAGACCGTCGCAATGGGACACGCGCTCTGGTGGAGCGACGGATCGCCGGCCGTGCCGGCTTCGGCGAGAATTTCCGCGGGCACGACGACCGGCTTGCAGTTCGCGAGTCTGCTCGACGTCGGCACGCAAGAGTGGGATTCGGTGATCGACGTAATTGCGAACCCGGGCGCACAGCAACGGCATCACTGACGTCGCCGCCGCGGGTAAGGGTAAGCGTTTCAAATTGACTTCCCATCATTCGTCTTTAAAGGATGAGGCTGTCATACGCCGGTTCCCGCCGGTGTTCGCCGACGGTCCGTAAAGGGGCGCTGGCGGCCTCACCGCAACTCCATTCTGCGGAGATCGCCGTATGTCACGCCTGACCCATCCGTCTTCCGCACGACGCATTCCGGGCGGCGTTCTGTCCGCCACGCTGTGCTTGCTCGCATTGCTGTGCACGGCCTCGCGCGCAGCCGAACCGGTCCTGAACGAGCAGGACATCAACGAGCAGTCGGTGACGCGCGCGCTCGAACCCGACCAGTCGAGCGAGTCGGGCGAGAACGTCGTGACGCGCGGCTTCGTGCTGTCGAACAAGCCGCCGTCCGCCGCGCCGCGCCCCGCGCCCGCGAGAAAACCCGCCGCGCAAATCCTGATCACGTTCGCCACCAATTCGGCCACGCTCACCGACAGCGCGAAGGCCGCACTCGACAAGGTCGCCGGTGCATTGCAGTCGGAGAAACTCGCGGCGTACCGGTTTCGCGTCGAAGGGCACGCCGATCCTCGCGGGTCTCCCGATGCCAACATGAAGCTCTCCGAAGACCGTGCGGCCGCGGTGGTCGCATATCTGACGCAGAAAGACGGCATCTCGGCGGAGCGGCTATCGTCGCTCGGCAAAGGTTCTTCCGATCCGTTGAACAAGCGCAATCCGACGGCGCCCGAGAACCGTCGGGTGACGATCGTCACGGTCACGGATTAGGCGCTGTCGAGGTTGCCGCCGATGACACGTTATCGCGTGTATTGCAACGTGGCGACGGGCGCGGCGCTGCTGTTCGCGTGCGTCACCACGATCGCGCTCGCCGCGGGTCCGCAGGACTCGAACAACGCCGCCGACAGACCCGCGGCCGTCGACGACGACACCGGAGCGGTGCGCTTGCCGCTTGCCCGGCTCGCCGCCGCGTTGGCCCCCGACGCGCGCCTGCAACTGTTCACCGTGACGGACCAACCCGGCCTCCATGTGATGCAGGCGGCCAGCCTCGAGCAACAGGGCGCGATGTTCACGCGCGTGGTGGCATTGCTCGAACGCCGCGATATGCCTCGCGACCGCGTGGTGTCGGCGGCGGCCATCGCGGCTCACGCGCGGCGCTTTGGCACCGACCCCGCCGGGCTGACGGCGGGCAACAACTTCAGCACGGAGGAGTTGGCGCATTTTTTCGAACTCGCGCGCGAGCAGGGCGTGGTGCTGAACCAGGGCGAGCGCACGTTGCAGACGATTCTCGTGCGATGGCGTTTGATTCGCGAGGAGCAGGGGATCTCGAAAGCGACGAACGCACACGATTTTCTGATCACCATTCCCGGGCTGGGTCGCGCGCCAGGCGGCGAGATGATCGACGCCACCGTCAGGGCCGCGATCCTCAGTCACGAATTAGGCCATTGGCGGTACTTTTCGGACGGCGCATACGCACATGCGTGCCGCGCGTTCTGGTGGCAGGTATTGAGCTTCGAGGAACGCGCGGAGTTGACCCGGCAACTGGAGAATCTCGGCTACGACCCGAGCGACCGGATCGTGATCGATGAGATGCAGGCCTATTTGCTGCATACGCCTGCGCGCTATATGCCGATCAGCGACACGCCGGGACCTGGCGGCGTCGATGTCGGCAAGGTGCGGCGGCGCTTGCAGGAGGCGGTCGCGAGAGCGAGCGGATAGCAAGGACGAAGCGAGCCGCGCGAATCGCGCGACACACGCTGTCGAGGTGACGCATGACGGATTACGCAGAACCCAACCGCATTTTGCCGCGCCTGTCGCACGCGCATGCGACCGCTGCGTTTAGCGACGAGGTGGCCCCGCTGCTGGTCGACCTGTGGGCTGATGATTATGTTCGGCGCGTGGCATCGTGCGAATTGCTCGAAACTTCCATGGGTCAGTTTTCATATCTGTTCGATATGACGACCGAGCGCCTCGTCGCGGTGTGGGGAATCAGTCAGGGAAAGAGTACGGTGCCGCGCAAGGAAATCGCGACGCGGATGCGCGGACATCCGCTCGCCAACGGCGGGACCTATCACCGGGGGCACGCCATTGCGCACACGCTCGGCGGCTCGACCGATATCAACCTCGTGCCGCAGCTGGGCAAGATCAATTCGGGGCCGTTCCAGGCGTTGGAACGACTGGCGGTCAGCCATGCGGGAGCGCTTTACTTCATCTACTAGCTGTACGGGCCGGGCAATAGTCAGGTGCCCGTTGGCGTGGAGCAGGGGCTTCTGATGCCGGGGGCGACTGCGTGCACGTTCAAGCTGGCGACGTTTGGGAATTGAGGCAAGCGCGGCGGTCCGCAATAAACGACGCTATGCGCGTCTTTTTGAAAGCCGCGCGCCGCGATTGGGGAAATACGCCGTGTGTCGGCCTTCGTCGGTTAACCCCTCGACGAATCGGACCGTCTACGATAAACAGTACCGCAGACACCGACGTAACGGACCCCGATGATGCCATCCGCTCGCCGTTTCCTCGTCATGCTGGCCTCAGCCTTCCTGCGCGCACGCGCGGGCGGTGCGCTGGCGCTGTTTGCGTCGGCGGTGCCGCTCGTCCACGCGGACGTGGTCGTCTCGTTCGCCGAGAGTCCCGTGTCGGTGATTCGCGGCGCCTCGCTGTATCGGACGGGCGAGGGCGCCAGGCTGCGCGACGACGACATCATCGAAACCGACGCCGGCAAATCCGCGCAGCTCGAAGACGGTGCGGGGACGCTGATCGCGCTCGGGCCGCAAACGCAAATACTGCTCAAAACGCCGTCGGCGTCGCACAATGCCGCGGCGGGACCGCTGCGAATCACGATGCTGAGCGGCTGGCTCAAGGTTGGCTGCAACGTGAGCGCAGGCGCGCAACCGCCGCTGTCGATCGAGCTTCACGGCCTCGACATCAAACCTTCAGGCAATGGTCCGTGGTCGGTCGTCGCGATGACCACCGGCGAGCGCGCCGCAATCTTCGCGGAGTCCGGGGATGACGCGATCGTCGTCGTTCGCGCCCCTGCCCAGGCGCCCAGGCAGATCCTGCACGCGGGCCAGTACCTCGAGCGACATGCCGACGGGCCCCTGCGCGCGCAAGCCCGGCCATCCGCAGAGTTCATCGGCACGATGCCGCCAGGCTTTCGGGACGCGCTGGTCGGGGTGGCGGGACGGCTCGCGAGCAGGCACGAACTTGCCGCGCCACTGCGCGCCGTCGATTACGCCGACGTCTCCGACTGGCTCACGAGCAGCGTCAGCGAGCGTGCCACCTTCGTCAAACGCTTCGTGCCGCGCCTGAAGACAGCGGCCTTCCGCGCGCAGGTCGACGCCCATCTGGACGTTTTGCCGGAATGGCGGCCGATATTGCATCCGCCGCCACCACGCCCGGCGAGCGAGCCACACAAAAGGCCCGCGCAAGCGCCGCCGCTCGCGCGTCCGCAATCCGGCGCCGGATCGTTGTACCGGGACAAACCCACGCCGGACGACGCCGACGACGCGCATTGACATACCATGCACCACCAGGCGTTGACTCCCTTGCAACCATTCGCGTGGAGCGGCCATGAACCTGTCGTTGACTCTGAAATTCAATCTCGCCTTCCTCGTCGTGTTCGCCGCGGGATTCGCCGCGACGGGTTTCGTGGCCGACCGGGTGTTGCGGGAAAACGCCGTGCAGACGACCGTGCGCGACGCGAGCCTGATGATCGAAGCCGCTACCGCGGCGCAGAACTACACGTCCGATCAGGTGACGCCGCTGCTTTCCACGCAGATCAAATACGCGTTCGTCCCGCAGTCGATTCCCGCGTATTCCGCCGTCGAGAGCCTGCTCGCGATCCAGAAGAAGTTTCCGGGCTTCTCGTACAAGAGCGCGATGCTCGATCCGACCAACCCGCGCGACCGCGCCACGGACTGGGAGACCGATGTGATCCGGCGCCTGCATGACCACCCCGAATTGCCCGAACTGATTGGCGAACGCGCGACGCCGTCGGGCCCCAGCCTGTACATCGCGCGGCCCACCCGCATCGACTCGGCCGCGTGCCTCGAATGCCACAGCACGCCCAGCGCGGCGCCGCGCACGATGATCGACAAATACGGGCCGGCGAACGGCTTCAACTGGCCCCTGCATGAAACGATCGGCGCGCAGGTCGTGTCCGTGCCGATGTCGCTGCCGCTGGGACAGGCGCACAGCGTCTGGCGCACGTTCATGCTGTCGTTCGCCGCGGTGTTCGGATGCGTGCTGATCGCGCTGAACCTGATGGTGCATTTCCTCGTGACGAAGCGGCTCAAGGCTTTGTCGCGCGCGGCCGACGAAGTCAGCCTCGGCAAGCTCGACACCGCATCGTTTTCGACGCGCGGCGGCGACGAAATCGCCTCGCTCGCGGTCTCGTTCAACCGCATGAAAACGAGTCTCGTCGAAGCGCTGCGGATGCTGGGGGCGTAAGCTGGTGTGATCGGCCAGCGCCCCTCGACCGGAACCCGAATGAGCAACGAAGCAACGCCTACGCGCATTGGCAAGTACCGCATCGACCGCGTGCTGGGGACGGGCGCCATGGGCGTCGTCTATCTCGCGTTCGACCCGCACCTGGAAAGACCGGTGGCGCTGAAAACCGTGCGTCGCGAACTGCTCGCCGGCGAGGACACGAGTGGCGACATGCTGCTGCGTTTTCGCAACGAGGCACGCGCGGCCGGTCGGCTCGCGCATCCGAACATCGTCACGGTCCACGATTTCGGCGAAGACGGCGATAGGGCTTATATCGTGATGGAGTACGTCGCCGGGCATGGCCTCGATACATTGCTGGTGCCGGGCCACGCGTTGCCGCTGTCGGACGCTTTCCACTGGCTCACGCAACTGCTCGCCGCGCTCGCGTATGCGCATGAGGCCGGCGTCGTGCACCGCGATATCAAGCCCGCGAATCTGCTCGTCACGGCGGCGGGGCTTCTGAAGGTCGCAGATTTTGGCGTCGCGCGCATCGGCTCATCCGCAACCTCGTCCGGGTGGATGATCGGCACGCCGAGCTACATGTCGCCCGAGCAGTTCGAGGGCGAATCGGTGGATGCCCGCGCGGACCTGTTCTCGGCCGGCGTCGTGCTGTACCGGATGCTGACCGGCCGCCAGCCGTTCGTCGGCTCGCCGGCCACGATCAGGCAGAAGATCATCAAAGATGCGCCGGCCCGGCCATCGGAAATCGTCTCCGCGTTGCCGCCGGCGCTCGACGCGATGGTCGCGAAAGCACTCGCGAGGCGGCCGGACGACCGCTTCGGTTCGGCCGCGCAATGGCTCGCGAGCTTGAGGTCGTTGGCCGTCTCACTGGCGGCGGCCGACGATGACCGGACTATCGTGATGCCGTTCGCGAATTGGTCAGCGTCCGCTTCCTTGCCAGCGCATGCGACGGGCGTCGACCCCGCACCTATACCCGTGCCTTCGGCGCCGCCGAGTTGGCCGCCCGAGATGCTCGCGCGCATCGAACGCCAACTCGCGACCCAGATGGGCCCGCTCGCGAGCCTGCTGGTGCGACGCGCGGCCACCCAGACGAATGACCTGCCGACGCTCGGCGCGCAGCTGGCGGCGGCGTTGCCGGACACGGCGCGGCTCGAATTCGAGCAGGCCTTCGCGCGGCTGACGGCTGGCTTGCCCGATATGTCGATGATGACCACGTCATCGCCGGGCTCACGCGTCGCGACGGCTGCCGCAAAGGTATCGGCTGTATCGCCCGCGAGCGCCGCGGGCACGTCACCAGACAGTGCGATCGATCAGGCCGGCATCGATGCCGTCGCCGTTAAGCTGGCCGTCTATCTGGGCCCGATCGCGAAGATGATCGCCAGTCGGGAGGCGCGGCACGCCGCGAATTTCGACGAGTTCGTCCAGCGGGTCGAGCACTGCATCACCGACCCCGCGCAACGCGGTCGATTCCGGCACGATGTCGATTCATCCCGTTAGCGCCTCGACCGGCAAGCCTCTCCCTGACCGGCTTCACTGCACGCAGGTAAACGAGCTCGCGCTGTTCACGTCGCCCGCGCCGTTATAGCTGGGCCACGCCGGATACTGGCATAGCGGCCGCGTGCGTCCCGGCACACCCTCGGTATCGGTGACCACCTGATGCGCCGGCGGTGTGCCGTGCTCGACCCAGTTCTCCAGCGTCGTCAGCGAGTCCCACGACGCATTGAACTCGGTGCCGACCGCGTGCTGCAGCCCCGGAATCTCATAGAAGCGCGCGAACGAGCCGACCGCGCCAAAGCCCATCGTCACCAGCATGCGCTGATAGTAGATCTCGGTTGCCCGCGTGCTGACGGTCTGATCGACGGTGCCGTGCGCCATCAGCAACTTGCCGCCGTGCCGCATGAAGGGCGTCAGGTTCGCATCGGTCGCGTCAAGCCCCGACAGCATGCTGACGCGGCCGGACCATCGACCGGCAATCGCGGGGTTGTACTTCAGCGAGTCTGCGTCCGGGTTGTCCATCACCGTGTAGCGGACGAAGTCGTCGGCGATCTGGCCGTCGAACATTGCGGTGCTTTGCAGCGGATACGACGGCTGCGTCGTGCCGAGCGCGAGCGTCGTGACGGTGCCTTCGAGCGGTGAACTGCTGCCCACCCCGAGATCGGCGCCATACACGTTATAGCCGGGATACAGCGTTTCGCCGCTTTCGAGCGGGTACGCAAACACGAGCGGCGTGTTCATCGTGTTCAGCGCCGCGATCTGCCGGTCCGACAGGCACGTGTCGCCGCGCGCGATACCGCCGGCGCAACGCAAAGGCTTGCCGTCGACGCTGGCCGTCGCCGGGTTGAACGTCGCATTGCACGCCTGCACGTTGCTGATGAGACCGTCGACCACGCCGTCGAGTCCGTCGCAAGCCTGCATGACCGCGTTGAGCAGCAGCGCGCGCTGCGCTGTGTCGAGATATGCGCCGGGCGCCGCGAAGCCTTCGGTCACGCGCAATTGCTGCAGGCTCAGCGTCGTAAAGTCGTACGCGGGATAGAACGCGATGATGCCGTCCCAGTCGCGCGGCCAGCGCTGCGCGACGGTCAGCGCCTCGCGCCCGCCAGTTGAGCCGCCCGCGAAATACGCCCTGGACGGATGCGTGCCGTAATGCGCGTCGATGATCACGAGCGAGGCGTCATGCGTTTTCTTCAGCGCTTCTCCCATGAAGTTGTCGTAGGCCTCGGCGTTGACGGAGAACGCGCCGTTCACCGAACCGTTGGTCGCCTCGTGCCCGGAATCGCTCGCGAACACCGCGTAGCCGCGCGACAACGGTCCCGGCAGAGCCGCCGGCGCGCTCGGCACGTTACCTGTGATGGCGGGAATCGAGCCGTCGAAACCCCCGCCGCCGAGCATCAGGATCTTGCCGTTCCACTGGTCCGGCAACGCGACGTTGAACAGGATGTCTGGCGCGGATGGATCGACCGGATGAATCGCGCCGGCCACGAGGCAGTACGATCCGGTAGCCGTCGCGCCGCTGCCGCTCGCCGCCACCTGGGTCGCCGAGGTGACGACGGCGCCTGTCGTCGGCAGACCGATCTCACGGGCGCGGATGGTCAATCCATTCAGATTCGGACAGCTGAGTTTCGATCGGGGTGGTGGCTCGTGCCTTTTGCATGCCTCGCCCTGGCATTGTCCTGCTGACGAACCCGCGTATGCGACGTAGCTCCACATCGCGCACAGCGCCAGCACACAGCACGCCCCCACCCACGACGGCACGCGCCCACGCGCGCGCCACGACTCTCTGCTCAAGTTCATCGCCGTGTCTCCTTCCAATGAGGCCTGGAGACGGCACCGGACGTCGCGGCATCAGCCCCCTATGCCATGACGTACCCATGACCTTTGACCTTTGTTGTTTTTGCCCACGGCGCGGCCACCGCGTGCGCAACGCCACGTCGCGTCTTGCGCGCAATACCGCCCGACACCGCATATCCGCACTTGCATTCGATTTGGTAGAAGTCTTTCATCGGCCTGTCGATGTGGTTCCGGTCGGCCAGAATCAACCAATCAATCATAGTCGCTAACTCACGCAACGCGCGCCGAATCGTCATCGCGGGCACGCCAGAGTGTCGTACTCGCTCGACACTGCGAAGCCGGTGCGATGTTGATGGCCAATTCGGCGAGCCTGTATGCGCAAACTGCGTCGGAGCCCGAACCTCATCAAGTTACCCGCGCGGAAGTCATGCACGAACTCGAGGAGCTGGAAGCGGCCGGATATAACCCGTCGGTCGGCGACGATGGTTCGTATCCCGTCGACATTCAAGCTGCCGAAGCGAAGGTCGCGGCCATGCATCGAGCGGAAAGAGGCGCGGCGATGAGTGCGGGACAGAGCGGGCAACTGGTGCGCACGCATTGAGGGCAAAGGCGAGAACCGGAACGGAACCGGGTTGGCTGCGTCATCGTATGTAGGTCGAGGCCGGCAATCGCTAATTGCGCCCGGTCGTCGCGGAGCTGTTCGTCAGCGGGAGCAGTAGCTGGTTGCTCCCGCTGCGGACAAAGGCACGAAGCGTTCGCACTGAACCAGATTCTCCGCATTCATCGGCTTCGTCAAAAAGAACCCTTGCACATAGTCGCAACCTGCGTCGCGCAGCGCATGCAGCTGTTGATGCGTTTCGACACCTTCGGCCGTCACTTTGATGGCGAGTTCGTGCGACATCTGAATGATGCCCCGAACGATCGAGGCGGCCGCCGCGTCGCGTCCCAGCGTTGCCGTAAACGAGCGGTCGATCTTGACGATGTCCGGCGAAAAATCGGCCAGATAACGCAGGCTCGAGTATCCCGTTCCGAAGTCGTCGATGGCGATGCGCACGCCAAGCCGCTTGAGCGCCATCAGCGTTGCCTGCGCGAGTGAGGGGTTTTCCATCAACGCGCTTTCGGTCAGTTCGATCTGGAGGCAGCGCGGCGGCACCCGGTGTTTTCGCAGCGCCTGGTCGACTATGGCGACAAGCGAGTCATCCCTGAGCTGACGCGCGGACACGTTCACCGACATGGACAGCTCTTTTCTTCCGGCGGCCTGCCAGACGGCCAGTTGAGCGAGGGCCGCGTCCACGACCCATGCCCCGACTTCGACGATGAACCCGCTTTCTTCGAGGATCGGAATGAAGCTGCCCGGACCCACCAGGCCTCGTGCTGGATGATTCCATCGAACCAGTGCTTCGACGCCTTTCACCGCCAGAGAGGCTGGCTCATGAATACCCTGGAAATGCAGCACGAATTGGTTCGACGCCAGCGCCGTGGGCAGATTGCACTCGAGTTCGAAATCGCCGAGCACATCGCTGGATGCTTCGTCGGCGAACCGGAAGCCGTTGCGACCGCCTTTTTTCGCCGCATACATCGCGATATCCGCGCTCGTCAGCAGCGCCTCGTGATCGCGGCCGTGCTCGGGAAAGATCGATATGCCGATCGACGCCGTGACGAATGGCGCGGCGTGGTCTTTTCGAACGTCGCTTGAAAACAGGTTGAGAAGAGACTGCGCCAGGCTCGCCAACGTGGCCTTGTCGCTCTCGCCCCTGACGATCACCGCGAACTCGTCTCCGCCGAGGCGCGCTACACAGGCATCCGGCGCAAGCGCTCCCTGAATGACTTTGGCGATGTCCTGCAACAGACGGTCAGCGGCCGTATGGCCCAGCGTATCGTTCAGGACCTTGAATCGGTCGAGATCGACGAACATCAGACTGAAGGCGACGTTCTGCCTGCAAAGCGTCTTCATCTGGCGGATCAGCGCGCCCCGGTTAGCCAAACCTGTCAGGCCATCGGTGTAGGCCAGATGGTCGAGCGCCGCGAGGCGTTCCTGTTCCAGCGTGATGTCTTCGCTGACACCGACGATGCGCACCACGTTCGCGGAGCCGTCGCACACGGGATAGGCCGTGCTTCTGATCCAGCGCAGGCAACCATCCGGACGGCGGATGCGGTATTCGACGCGACCTTCCGCCACTTCGGACGCGACGCGGTTCATCTCGGCGAGCAATGGCTCCAGATCTTCCGGCACCACGAGATCGAGCCACGCGGAAGGCCTGTTGCCAAGCTCTTGAGGCGTAATGCCGAACACGCTTTCGACACCTGCGCTGACATGATGACAGTGTTCAAAATGCGAGCTATACGAATAGAACACGAGCCGGACATGCAACTCCATCTCATGCATCAATTCATCGCGTTCGCGCAGTGTCTTCAACAGCTCGGATTGCTGGGTGACGTCCTCGGAAGCACAAAGCAGCGCGCTCACCGCACCGTCGTCGCCCGTCACTGGCGTGAGCGTGGAGTTCCACCACCTGGTACGCCCCCTCGTCGTCGCGCAGCTTCCAGTGAACGATGTGCTCTTGCCGGAAACGGCGCCCGCCAAAGCCTTCTCGGCCGCCGTGCGGTCCTCGCCGGTCCAGAATGCGAGCCAGTCCGCGCCGGACAGTTGCTCCGGTGACTCCGCTTCCATCAACATCGCGCCATGCTCCGACACCCGCAGCATTTTTCCGTCGGTAGCGAGCACCTTCAGGCAGTCGCGATTCGCGTGCAGAAGCCCGCTCGCCAGTGCGGTGGCGGCGCTTTGCCGCGCGTAATCCAGGCCGAGTTTGCGACGAACGATCGCGAGACCGGCGACGCCCGACACCATCGACAATGCGACACGTAGGGTAATCGCCGCTTCACCGGCCGCTTGATGCACAAGAGCACCGATGCCAACGCCGGCAACGACGGCAATGCAGAGACTCGACAACGGTATGGTCCTGCGTTGACCGTACCGCGACAGGAAATAGGAAAGAAACTGCTGGTTGCGGGCTGACCAGCCATTGGCATATGCGTCGCTATCGACCCGGGACTCAATCGGGTTGGTTTCTTTAGGGCACGAAGCCGCTTTGAATCTCACGCTGTTCTCCGACTACCGGGTTGAGCGACGGCTCGAACGCTGCGAGCCGCCTCACTTTTATTATTACGGTAGGAAGTCACAAATCTTTAATGCGGGGAAACGCGCGGGAACCGCGGTTCGCGTGAGATCGGGGGCGGATTGCGCGCCCATCAGCCTTGGTGGGGCTTGACCTGCGCGAACTGACGAATGCGCTCCGCAAGAGCGGGTATTCCCGAGTCGCGAGCCACGTAGTGAGCGACCTGCCGGGTTGCCAGATCGATGGTCACCTGATCGTCGGGGGTCTTCGTGTTGGGTCCGTCAACGGCGGGATGGTATTCGATACGCAGTTGCCTCGCGTTGGCGACGAGCCGTAAATAGCCGAAGTTGCGGTCGTCGTAGCTTTCGAGGACCACGGCATCCGTGTCTTTCGACGCAGCCTGGATCAACTGCGGCGCGCGAAGGGGCGGCTGTCCGTTGGTGGTGAGTCGCTGTACGGCGTGACCGCCGTTCCCGCAAACGATGTAAGGGATGTGGGTGCCATCGGAACGGGTTCGCGTAAAGCGCTGATAGTTGTGCGCGTGTCCCGCGAGGTCGGCATGCGGCCAGATACCGACCTCATTGCAAACCGTATCGATCTGCTGTTGCATGTCGACGCTCCAGCCATGACGGCCGCGCGCCACATAGGGCGGATGGTGATGCGCGAAAAGCAGGGCGCCTCGATAGTTCTCTTTCTTCACCCGCAATAACGCCGCTTTCAGGAACTTCAACTGGCTGTTGCCGATGTGACGGTCCGCGATCACGCCTGGGTCCTCGAGCGTATTGCTGTACAACGCAATGATGCGCACGAACGGCGCCTCGAACGTGAAGAAAACGCCTGGCTGAATTTGCGCCGTCCGTGAAAGATTGCCCGCATCGGGAGAGACCTGGAAGCAGTCGGAGCAGAAGTTCCTCAGAAACGCCTGCAGGCTCTTCTCATGCTGCAACGGCGAAACCATTCCGTCGTGGTTGCCGGCAGCGGCGAGAATCGGCGCATGATAGTTGCGGTACGGCTCATAGAACTGATCGTAGTAGTACTGCGCTTCGCCAAAGCTGTAGACGATGTCGCCCAGCAGGAAGTTGAATTGCGGCACCTCGGCGGGATCGGCTTCGTCGAAGTCGCTGACCATCTTGTCCGAAACTTCATTCTGGGTGGACGGACCTTTCGTACTACCGCAATCGCCGGTGGCGTGAAAGACGATCTGTCCGTTCGCGCTGATCGTATCGAGGAGCTTCTGGTTGTTGTCCACCACCTCCGCAAAGGTCAGCCGGGGCTCGGTGCCGCCGCGCGGTGGCGGAAACGGCAGCGCCTTCAGCTTGTGCTCGCGGTTCAGTTCGTCGATGACCTTGTAGGCTGCGGCATCGGATGCGTGCCTGACCACGAAAGTTTGCGGGTCCGGCGTGGGTTGTGGCTGCGAGAAAACGGGCGCGGCGAGAATCCTGTCGCTGCGATTGCCGCGTGCGGCTGGCGATTCATCTGAACGCTTTTTCGGCATTTGCAATCCTCCTTGATCGGCGAACGGGAGCGGCCACGCTGTTGTCGGCAAACCGTCGGCATGTGACGGCGCCGTCGCTGGCCGGATGCACGGTTCAGACGAACCTGAAACGGGGAAGTTCAGATTCGCTTGCCGTTGCGCGACCCGTGCGGCCCGAATTGCGGCGCACCGCTGTTCCGTGCGAAAGCCGGGCGTCGATGTGATGCAGATGCAGCGTAGCCGCCGCCGTCAACATGATGAAGAATGCAATGAAGTTGGACACCCCCATGCCAACCCGCGTATCGAAACGGATCCTTCGCAACTGCGCGGGCGCCAGCGCGGCTCAGTCCAGTCGCGGCTTGAACGCATACTGCCCAATCTCGCCGCCGCGCGCGACCACCGCCGTGCTCTCGGGAATTTCCTCCCAAAAGCCCGGCAAGTCCGCGAGCGGCTCGGACAACACGAGGAACGCATTCTCGCCGGCCGTCTTGATGCGCTCGTCGTCGGGATACAACTCGCGCAGATGACGGAACGACGTGCTGTGAAACAGCGAGCGCGACTGTCCTTCGCTCGAATAGCGGACCGCGATGATCTGCTCGCCGTCGGTCGCGCACACGGTCATGTTCAGCGGTTCATCCACGCCATGCCGGCGGCCGGTGGCTTCGACGAATCCGACCATCCGTTCGAGCGCGGTGACGGGCGCGAGCTCCAGCCCGAAGGTCAGCGCGAGAAAAAACAGCACCTCGGAATCGGTCGAGCCTTCGATGGACGGGAACAGATCGGGGTCGATCTTCACCATCAGGTCGCGGCGCACCGCCGGATAGTTGCGCACCAGGCCGTTGTGCGCGAACAGCCAGCGGCCGTGGCGGAACGGATGACAGTTGGTTTCCTGCGACGGCGTGTCGGTCGCCGCGCGCACGTGCGCGACGAACAGCGGCGAGTGGATTGCCCGCGCGGCCTCGCGTAGATTGCGGTCGCTCCACGCGGGCTGGATGCAGCGGTAGCGAAACGGAATGTCAGTGGGATGTCCATACCAGCCGATCCCGAAACCGTCGCCATTGGTGGTGGTGGCGCCGAGCCGGGAATGCATGCTCTGATCGATCAGCGAGTGCCGGGCGTTGAACAGCACGGTTTCGAGCTGAAGCGGATTGCCGGTATAAGCGAGCCAGCGGCACATGATTGCTCTCCTGTCGGTTGCGCGTGACAACCCTACACCACCCGCGGGCGGCGATTGTAGGACCAAAGTCCGATTGAGGCAGACACCGTACCTGTCACTATGCCAGATGGCGTTTAGGTGCTTGCGTGCCGGGCATCGCTTTGAGCTTGCACCGGCCTGATCTGATAGAGGCAGGACGCGCATGAGCCACTTTCTGGACAGGTTACGTTACTTTACGGCCCCCCCGTCCCCAGATCTCGGATGGTCATGGTGCTGTCACAGATGAACACCGGCAATGGGAGGATGCTTACCGCCAGCGCTGGCAGCACGACGAGATAGTTCGCTCCATGGGCGTCGTCACCGGGATCGTCTGGGTTTCGCTGATCCTGATCTACCTGTCGGAAGTGCGGCGCACACCGGTCGTGGGTTCCGTCGCTTAGCCGTGTTCGTGTTTGCTCCGCGCGAGTGGTCGACTGCGCCGTTGCCGCTCGACGGACCGCCCCGCAAAAGACGAGGCGGCAAATGTGCAGCACTGAGATTCGCGCAGGCTGCAGGCTCTGCCGGCCAGCCTGCTTTTTTGCTGATGGAGGTGCCGATGAAACGCCGTGAACTGTTGGTTGCGCTGGCCGCAGGCGCGCTCGCCGAGGGTTCTACCGGCCTGGCGCAGGCAAGCCAGGCGAAATTCACCGGTCAGATTGATCTGCCCAAGCCCAACCTCAAAGGCACGATGTCCCTCGAAGAAGCCATCGAGAAGCGCAGGTCCGTGCGCAGATTCGCGCCAAAGCCGCTGCCGGTCGAGGCCATTGGCCAACTGCTGTGGGCCGGGCAGGGCATCACCAGCTCGGACGGCAAGCGCGCGGCTCCGGCGGCCGGCGCTTTGTACGCGCTCGAACTTTACGTGGTGACCGCCACGGAGGTGATGCACTATCTGCCTGATGGCCACCGGGCCGAGACGCGGGCGACCCACGACCTGCGCCCCGAGCTGAGAGCACTGGCGGTCAACCAGGCGTCCGTCGAGGCGGCCCCGGCCTTGCTCGTGGTGGCCGCCGACCCCAGTCGGCTGACCGCGAGGTATGGCGGGAGAGCGAATCTGTATGCCGATCTCGAGGTCGGGCACGCGACCCAGAACATGCTGCTCCAGGTCGTCTCGCTTGGGCTCGTCGCGGTGCCCGTGGGCGCCGTCGACGGAGCTCCGGCGGCGCGCCAGCTCGGCCTGCCTCACGCCCAGACCGTCGTCTATTTGGTCCCGGTAGGTTTTCCGGTCTAAGTCATTGCGTGAGAATGAAATGAACGCGCCCCACCCGCGAACGAAAGGTGCCCGATACTTTCAAACAGGACCTGGACCTCGCGTTCGATACGCTGACGGCAATAGAAGACACCTACAAGGCATCGCCCGCTCCCTGACACGCGGGCTCGAGGACTGGGGTCCTTCCCGGCGCGACGGCATGCGCGGACATCGATGCACCGGCCAGCAGTGCGGCAAACACGAACTTCGAAGGAGCGGGTATCGTGTGTGCCATGTCAACTCCGCGTGGTGCCTATGAAGCCGATTCTCGTGCGCTCGACCCTGGTGGAATATTCGAAGCGTCGTGCTGTCCGTTTCGCGATGACGGTGATCGCGACGATCATGGCCGGATGCGTTTCCTCCTCACAGCTGAGCGGTCATGTCACACCTTCGCAAGCTTCCGAGGCCAAGGCGCTCGACCTGGCGGTCGCCAATCCGCAACGCAGTCAGACCGCCCGGGCGCGCGACGTCTATCGTCACCCGGCGCAGACGTTGCGCTTCTTCGATCTGAGTCCGACGCAAACCGTGCTGGAGATCGCGCCGGGCGGCGGGTGGTACACGGACATTCTGGCGCCCTATCTGCACGACGCGGGTCACCTGTACGAAGCGCAATATCTGAGCACGTCCGAGGACCTGGCCTCGGAAGACCGGTCAATCGATGCAGAGTATTTGCGTAAGCTCGCGGGCGCCCCCGCAATCTACGGGAACGTCGTGGTCGGCACATTGCACGCGGGCCAGTTTTTCGGCTTCGATGCACACGAGCGGTTCGATCGCGTGCTTACTTTTCGCAACATTCACAACTGGATCAAGGATGGGCAGCTCGATGCCAATCTGCGTGCGTTCCATGACGCGCTGAAGCACGGGGGCGAACTTGGCGTGGAAGAACATCGCGCCCGGCCCGGCTCGACGGTACAGCAGATGATCGAAACCGGATATGTGACTGAAGCTTTCGTGATTGACCGGGCACAGGCGGCCGGCTTCGTGCTCGCGCAACGCAGCGAAATCAACGCGAACGCGCGAGATACGAAAGATTATCCGCATGGCGTATGGTCGCTGCCGCCGGGCTACGCGGGCGGTGACGTCGACCGCTCGCGCTACGCCGCAATCGGTGAATCGGATCGCATGACGCTGAGATTCGTCAAGCCTTAGCGTGTTCTACGGGCGCCAGCCGCGGGCGGTAATCGGCCGACGCGTTGGGCTGCGCTCAGTTTGTTGCACGACCCGCAGTAGCGTATCGACGGCAGGACGGCCGGGTAGCTGCATCGTCGCGCTCGGAAACAAATCGTTCGATTCGAACGGGGTTCTCTCTTGCGATTCAGACTACAGCTTCGATGCGTACCGGCATCGCGCTCATTACCGGCATGGCGTTGATCGGATCAAGACCAACTGTAGTGCTGAGCAACTGGTTTGGATTGGCGCCGGCGTAGGTCTCGGGTTCCTCGTCGGGCAACGGTCCCCAGCCGTGCGGGATGGACACGACGCCTCGGCGCAGCGCGGCGTCCCCTTTGACGATGGCTCGAATGCGGCCGTGCGGCGAAACAATGGCCACGCACTGGCCTTCGGTCAGTCCTTGAGCAGCCAGGTCATCGGGATGCACAAAGGCCGGATTGAACGGCATGCGCCGGCGGACCGCGGGCAGGTGGTGGTACATGGTGTTCTGCACGTCGCGCACGCGCCGCACCGCCAGGCGATGCGTGAACCCCGGCGGCGCCCCCGCTTCGTTCAGTACGCCCGCCAGTTCGCACTCGACGTCGTCCGGCATCACGTCGAAGCGCGCGGCGTTCCCTGGCTCGCCGGGCTGCACGATCATCGGTTCGATCTCGTAGACTTTCCCTTGTGGGTACAGCTTCAGTTCGTCAAATGAGATCGAGCCGTGGCGAACCAGGGTCGCCAGCAGCTCTTCGGTGGTCGGAGCTGTGCGCATATCGAGCGGAACGTCGTCGAACATGATGGTCTTGCCCAGGCGCCGCGCCAGATCCCAGAATACGAACCAGTCGTCCACGACTTCGGATCCCTCCGGCGGCGTCGCCACGGCGGCCGAGTATTGTGCGTAAGGCTGAAACATGATGTAGGACTCATAGTCGCGCGAATGCAGGTCGGCGCGCTCGAACATCAGCTTCGGTGGAATCACATAGTGCGCGAGCCGCGCGGTGTTAGTCATGAAAGGCTCGATGCATACCAGCAGTTGCAGTTGGCGCAGCGCATCGGCGATGCGGCGCTGGTCGGGCACGGCATCGACTGGATTGCCGCCGTCGACCAACAGCGCGCGGATCTGGCCGGCGCCAGGCGTAGTGATTTCCTGGGCCAGCGTGCCGCTCATCTTCTGGCCGAACAGCATGCCATAGCCGCCGACACGGCTCTTCCAGCCGGATTCCCAGGAACGGCGTGGCGCAATCACTTCGGCGCGGCGCTGGTAGCGTGGGGCGACTACGCCGGGGTTCGGTACAGGGTCGCCGGGGCGAGCGAAGCGGCCACACACGACGTTGAGGCATTCGACCAGATGCTCGGCCAGATTGGAGTGCGGCGCCATGTTGGGCCCGGTTCCCGACGCGGCCGAGCCACGCTTGCGGCGCAGGCCGCCGGCCTCCCGCACGGGTTCCGCGAAGGCCGCAGCGGCGGCTTCGAGCCCTTCGACGCTTACGCCGGCGCGCTGGGCGACGTATTCGGGCGTGAACGGCTCGACCGCGCGCGCCAGTCGCCGCAGGTCCTTGACGTAGCGCGCGCAGAATTCAGCATCGTGCCAGCCGCGACACAGAATGATGCGCAGCAGGCCAGCCAGGACGGTCGGGTCCTCGCCCGGCAGCACCTGCAGGAAGACATCGGCATGGCGGGCGGTCTCTGTCTCTCGTGGATCAATCACCACCAGCTTCAGGCCGCGCTCCTTCGCTTCGTGGAGCTGCTTGACCGGATTCTGCAATGCAAAGTTGAACGTGGATAGCGACACCAGCGGATTGGTGCCGACGAACAATAGCGCGTCGGCGAGCGCATACGGATCTTTGCCGGCAGCCCAGCCGCCCAGTCGCTCAAATGCCACCCATTTGGCCGACTGGTCGATGGTCATTGTAGAGAAAAACGAATTCGAACCCAGCGCCGCGAGGAAGGCGGGCAACATATGATTGGCGGCGAGGTTAGAGTAGTTCATGGTGCCGCGAAAGGCTGCGACCGCATCGGCGCCGTGGCGCTCGATCAGTGCCTGGAGTTGCGCCGCGATCTCGGCCAGCATCACGTCAAGCGGCATCTGCACGAAACTGCCATCGGGCTGCCGTTTCAGCGGGTGCAGGAGCCGCTCCGCGCTGTTATGCGCCTCATGCAGATACGCACCCTTGATGCAGGCGTAGCCGCGCGTGAGCGGATTGTCGCGGTCGCCCCGCGCAGCAACGACGCGTCCGGCGTCGTCCAGGGTCAGGCGCAGTGAACAGTTGCCGGCGCAGATGCGGCAGGCGGTGACGGCTTCGCGTGGCACGGCGAGCTCCTCGTGTAGTGTGGCCCACACCTCGTAACCACCCACAACTTTCGGCGTAAAGGTTAAAGCCGAGCCGGATACCTGCGCGATGACAGAGCACCCGCATACGACTAGCGCTAGATCGCCGCCAGATTGCGGTCGTCCATTCGTTATTATAAACGACGTTCATATTTTGGCAAATAGCCCGACGACCTGTTGCGAGCGCGGCTGCCCGCAAGTCCGGCACGCCGCGCCCCGGCAGGGACATCGGGCCTCGCGACGGCCCGTCGCACGAGAAGCACGCCCTCACGAAGATGGGAGGTCAGATCTATATTGGGCTATTTCGTGCATGTATGGACCCGACGCAATGCTGCACCAGCCAGTGCAGCCGGGCATTGAACAATTGGCCGCGCCTCTGCGCTGTCGAACTCAATCCTCGCCGGCGTCATGAGAGCCCAAGCTATCGCTCTTCCCGATCAACTTTCTCGCGATGGCCTCCGCGCGCGTCATGTCATCGTCAGGCGCTGGTGCCGCGTTCGCACCTGCCTGCGCGGTGGCGCTGGTGCTTAGCGCTCCGTCGCGTTGATGCGTATCGACCGCCACTGTCATCGAGAGGCCTCGCTTTTCTAGCGCCCTGCTGCTGTCTCACACGACTTTGGCGCGCCGTGCTTTCGCCCGTTGTCGGCCAGAGGGCGATGTCCGCGTCTCTCATATGAATGACGGCTGAGTCCGTGAAACCGGCCCGTCGCGCTTCACGTCTGCAGTACCGCCGGAGGGCCGAGCGAACGGGCGTAGTTCGCAATGGGCGCGTTGAGCTGCTTCATGCAAAATAGTCACATCCAAGATGTGGAGGATGACTCCGTGGGTATCAACTTCGACTTGAACGACTTGCAGGCGTTTCGAGCAGTAGTGGAACTGGGAAGCTTCCGCAAGGCCGCCGAGGCGGTGAGCATTTCGCAGCCGGCCTTGAGCCGCCGGATCGACAAGCTCGAGGAAGCACTCGGCGTGCGTCTATTCGAGCGCACCACGCGCAGCGTCACGCTCACCACCGTCGGCCGGGTATTCGCGCCGAGCGCCGAGCAACTGCTTGATGATCTCGACGTCGCTTTGCTCGGCATCCGCGATGTTTCTTCGAGCCGACTGGGACATGTCACCATCGCCTGCGTGCCTTCGGTGGCCTACTACTTCCTGCCGAGCGCCGTCGCGAGCTATCATCGCCGCTTCCCGCGCATCAGGGTCAAGATGCTGGATATGAGCGCGAATGACGTGCTTGGCGCCGTCATCAGCGGAGAGGCGGATTTCGGCGTGAGTTTTCTGGGCAGCCAGGAGTCCGAGGTCGAGTTCAAGGTTCTGCTGCAGGAGCGCTTCGTGGCCGCCTGCCGCCGTGATCACCCGCTCGCGCGCAAAAAGCGCGTGACCTGGAACGAGCTTTACGAGCACGAGTACGTCTCGGTGGACAAAACTTCCGGCAACCGACTGCTGCTCGATCAGGCGCTGTCGGCCGTGGCGCCGCGTGCGCCGAGCGTCTGCGAGACGCGTCACGTAACGACCATGCTCGGTTTAATCGAAGCGGGGCTCGGTGTCGCCGCAGTGCCGTCGATGGCCATGCCCGGGCGCGATCACCCCATCCTCACGAGCGTGCCGCTCGTCGAACCGGTGGTGAAGCGGCGCGTGGGAATCGTGAGACGCCGCGGACGTCCACTTACACCGGCTGCGCAGGAGTTTCACAGGACGATTGTCGAGATGAAGCGCGGCGGCGTCGCATGCAGCGATGCCGTGGGCAATAACACGTCTCCAAAAGAGCGGCCAGCCAGGAAAACCGCATCGTGAGGTTGGCAAGACCGCTTCGTTCGCTCTATCTGCAGGTTTTGCTGGGCATGATGCTCGGCATGGCGCTCGGTCACTTCTTGCCGCAAGCGAGCCCGCTGCTCAAGCCCTTGAGCGACGGGTTCATCGGCCTCGTGAGGATGATGATTGCGCCGATCGTTTTCTGCACGATCGTCTCGGGGATCACGTCGCTTGCGAGCGGGAAGGCCATCGGGCGCACAATTTTTCAGGCGCTGGGACTGTTCTATTTTTTGACAGCCGTGGCGCTTGCGCTCGGACTCGTCACGGCCTTCGTGCTGCGGCCCGGCGCGGGCATGCACATCGACGCTAACCATCTGGACGCGAGCATCCTCGCGCAATATGCGAAGCACGCGCAGCCGGGCGGCCTTGTCGCATTTGCGCTGAGCGTCATCCCCGAGACGATGCTTGGCGCCTTCGACAAGGGCGAGGTCCTGCCAGTGCTGCTGCTCTCGCTGCTCTTCGGCTTTGCGCTAAATTCCTGTCCGGAGGCGGGCAGGCCGGTGCTCGTGCTCATCGACGGCATTGCCCAGGCCCTGTTCCGCATCCTCGCGATGATCATGCGACTCGCTCCGCTCGGGGCATTCGGCGCGATGGCTTTCACGGTGGGCCGCTACGGCATCCGCTCGGTCGGATCGCTCGGGATGTTGATGGTGTCCTTCTACGTGGCATGCCTGCTGTTCATTGCGCTGGTGCTCGCTCCGCTCGCGCGGCTGCACGGCTTCGCACTTTGGCGGCTCTTGCGCTACATGCGCGAGGAGTTGCTCATCGTTCTCGCGACATCGTCGACGGAGCCGGTACTGCCGCGCCTGATCGCGAAGCTTGAGGCGCTCGGCTGCGACAAGGGCGTTGTGGGGCTTGTGCTGCCCGCAGGCTACTCGTTCAATCTCGACGGCACCGCGATCTATTTGACGCTCGCCTCGATGTTCATCGCGCAGGCGTGCGACGTGCCGCTTTCCGCGCCGCAGATCGCGATGATGCTCGCCGTTATGTTGCTCACGTCCAAGGGGGCGGCGGGTGTGTCGGGCAGCGGATTAGTGGCGCTCGTCGCGACGCTGACGGTGATTCCCGATCTGCCCGTCGCCGGGGTGGCGCTACTGGTGGGCATCGACCGCTTCATGTCCGAGGCGCGCGCCCTGACGAGCGTGATCAGCAACGCCTGCGCGGTGATCTTCGTTTCGATGTGGGAGGGTGCTTGCGATCGTAAGCGTCTTGCGCGAATGCTCGGGGCGGCAGCGCCAGGCGGCGCGGACGGTGCGGGGGATCCCGCGAGAGATACCTCGGGGATGTGACAGGAAGGCCGCCTGAGGCAAGCCTTCATTCAGGTTTGCGTCAATGAGCGGAGACGGTATCTAGCCCTGTCGATTTGACGTCTGCCTGTACGCCAGGTGAAGCGAGGTAGTCGAGCAGGGCTTTCGCTTCCTTCGGATGCTGTGCGCTGACGGGAATGCCGGCGGCGAAACGCGTGACCGACTGCAGGGACTCAGGAATCTTTCCGACGAAGGTCGCCCCCTTGACGGGCAGCAACTCGCTCACCTGCTGGAAGCCGATTTCGTAGTCGCCGTTCGCCACCACCGAGGCTACTGGAATCCGCGGGATCATCTTCGCCTTCGCCTTGACCTGATCCTCGATGCCGAGCTTCCTGAACAACTCCCGCTCAATGTAGACACCGCTTGCGCTGTCCGAGTACGCGATCGACTTCGCATGCAGCAGGGTCTGCCGAAGACCTTCTGCCGAACTGATATCGGGTTTCACCGCTCCTTCGCGCACGACCATGCCGATGCGCGAATCGGCCAGCTCGACCCGCGATCCGGGGATGACCTTGCCTTTCCGGATCAGTTCGTCAAGCGCATATCCGACCATGATAACGGCGTCGGCGGGCTCGCCACGCTCAAGCCGGTTGGGGATCGCTTCGGGCGATTTGCCCATCGACGGACCAAGCGCGGTGTCGAGCGTGTTGCCCGTCCCGGATGCGAACTTCGGGCCGAGCACCTTGTACGCTGCGGTAAAGCCACCCGAGCTCATGACGTGCAGCTCGGCGGCTTGCACGTTCGCCGCAACAGCCGAGGTTGCGACCAGTGCTGCGGCGCATAGTGTCAGAAACAGATTTCTCATGATCGGAGTCGTGTCAGATTGTGTGTTTAGCCGCATGCGGAGCGAGACGCGAATCAGTGCGCCGGAGTCAGCGTCGCTGCGCGGCGGCGATAGAGTGCAAACGTCGCCATCAGGGCGCACGCTGCCGCGAAGCTCATCCAGTAGCCAGGTGCGGCCTTGTCGCCGGTCATGTGAATGAGCGCCGTGGAGATCGCCGGTGTGAAACCGCCGAATACGGCGGTCGCGAGGCTATAGGCGAGCGAGAAGCCCGCGACGCGTACCTGCGCCGGCATCACTTCCGTCAGTGCGACGATCATCGCGCCGTTATAGATGCCGTACATGAACGAGAGCCAAAGGAGGGCGAGCAGCATGTTGAGGAAGCTGGGCGCGTGAGCGAGCAGCGACAGGGCCGGGTGCGCGGTCGCGATGGCGAGCACCGTCATGGCGATGAGGAGCGGCCGGCGGCCGATCCTGTCGGAGAGGGCTCCGCCGATCGGCAGCCACACGAAGTTCGACACGGCCACACACAGCGTCACAAGCAAACTATCGGCGGTGCTGAGGTGCAGGACCGTCTTGCCGAAAGTCGGCGCGTAGACCGTGATGAGATAGAAGCTCGCGGTGGTCATCGCCACCAGCATCATGCCTGCAATCACGACGGTCCAGTTCTGGACCAGCGTCGTGAATACCTCCTTCATGCTCGGGCGATGCTGGCGAGCCTTGAACTCCTCGGTTTCCTGCAGATTACGACGCAGCACGAACAGGAACGGCACGATCATGCAGCCGACGAAGAACGGCACGCGCCATCCCCACGCCGCGATGGTAGCGGCGTTCAGCGATTGGTTGAGCGCGAAGCCGAGGCCCGCGGCCACGACGATCGCCACCTGCTGGCTCGCGGACTGCCAGCTCGTGAAGAAGCCCTTGCGGCCGGGCGTGGCCATCTCGGCGAGATACACCGACACGCCGCCCAGCTCCGCACCCGCGGAGAAGCCCTGCAACAGCCGCCCGAGCAGCACAAGCGCGGGTGCCACAAGGCCAATGGTCGCGTAGCCCGGCACGAACGCAATGAGGATGGTGCCGCTCGCCATGATGGAGAGCGTGACGATGAGCCCCTTGCGGCGGCCGACGTCGTCGATGTACGCGCCGAGCACGACCGCGCCGAGCGGGCGCATCAGAAAACCGGCACCGAAGACCGCGAACGTCATCATCAACGAGGCAAATTCGCTCCCGGCCGGAAAGAAGACGTTGGCGATCTGCGTCGCATAGAAGCCAAACAGAAAGAAGTCGAACTGCTCCAGAAAATTTCCGGCCGTCACGCGGAAAACCGCCGCGGCCTTTGAATGTCCCAGCGAAAGGGTAGAGGGTGAGGGGTGCATCAATGTGTCTCCTGAAATCCCGAGATATGCGGTGGTCCCGCTCTTTGTCTTTTCGGGAATTTTGGCCCGTGGCCAATCAAACGATAAGTGCAATCTTCTGAACGATTGATGTCGAATGGTTATCAATCGGCGCCCTTTTTCGCCGCCGCCGCGCGTTAGCTGTGCGCCAGCGCGTGGCGGCGACCATCAGAGGCCAGCGGTCAGGCCACGAAACGACACTGGGAAGCGGCCGTACGCGTGTCCATATTGCGTCCGCGGTTCAAATGATCGTCAATTTCCGCAGCGCAGCCCAGCATGCGCGGATAGAGGAAGATCGTGAACGCGGCCGTTTCAAGGTCCGCCTCGCTGAACTCCCCGCGCTTGAGCGGCTGCCACAGCATCTTCAACAGCAACGCGGCAATCACGGCATCGACATTGACGCAATAGACATTGCGCGAGACACCTGCGTCGAACAAAGCCTGCACCAGCACACGGTAAAACGCATGAAACGCGTTGTACTCGCCGCGGGCTTCATAAAGGTTGGCGATGAAGATTTCCCGCGGGTCGTGGTTCACCGGCTTGTCTTTGAAGACCGGATGATTAACACCCGGAAGTTTCGCAATATCGAGGCTCCCCAACTGCTTCTGGCGCGTCTTGTACTGCGCGTATCGCTCGACGGAGCGCCGGGCGAGCGCTTCGAGGTCCACGGTATGACGAGCATCGGTCGGATCTTCAAGGCCGCTGCTGCTGAACACCTCGTTGAGGAACGCAATGCCTTCGTAGCCGTTGCCGCCATGCGTATATCCAGTGTGCGTGAGGAACCCCGCCAGAGCCTTGTTTAGCTGCACCCGTTCGGGACTTTCCGGGCCATCGGCAGATACCGCGCCCTTTGCGCCTTGCGCCGAAATGGCGCCGGGTCCGTTCGTGAGCAGCAAACCGACAAGGGTCTTGAACGCGAAAAGGTCGTCGACAGTCGGTTTCAGGTTTAGCAGCGCTGCGAAGGCGATTTCCGTCAGAGTGCGTTCGCCGAGTAATTCTTCGGTGGCGAAGCCGCAAAATCCGTCCGGGCCGTGCTGCGAGGCGTCCGCTGAGGCGCCGATCATGGTGCCGAAGAGCTTTGTCCACCACGGCAAGCTTTCTGCGGTCAGGCGGGAGATCCGCTTGCGCATGAGCGGGCCCCAGGCGAGTGTCGTCGTGATCGCCGCGAGTACTGCTTCCGGGCGCGGATGGCCCGGGCCACACGACAGCCATCGGATGATTGCGGAACTTACGCCGCGCGAGGCGAGCCCGCCCAGCATGGCTTGCGCCTCTGGATCGGCTTCATCGCAGAACAGCGCTGCAGTGTCCGCGGTGTGGACGGCCTCGACATCAAAGGTCTCGTCGAACGCGTCCGTGAGCCTGGCTGTCGCGAAGCCGTCGATCATCAGTGCTGCCGCCTCGCGCGCAGCACGCTGGCGATTCGGCCCGACGATCGCCGCCGCGGCCGCGAGCACGGCGTTGGGCGCATTGCCCGCCTCGCGCGAAGCCTGCGCGGCCGCCAGTTCTGGTGTCCCGTGCAGATTCACTGCAGCGCCAACAGCCACGTCGATGAGCTTTGTGTCGTTTGCCCCGCCGAACTCCCGCAACAGCGCGAGGCAGATGTTCTCCTCGAGCGAGTGCGTCGCTGCTTCGAGCATGGATACCCCGTGCAGGCTGCTCACCTGCGTTTTTGCGTCCATCTGCGAGGCGCCCGAAGCGTCCTTCAAGGGTTGGCGCGGCGGGATTGCGCCGATCTGGCTGTTCGCCCGCGTAATCTGTTCGTTGTACGGCGCGACTGCTTCCACGACCGGCAGGGCGAGGTAGTCTGGCAGTTCGATCCCCTGATCCGAGCCAAACCACGGTTTGAGCGAGAGGCTGCCTTCCGGCTCAAAGTCGGGCATCGTCGCGTTCGCGCGCATCACTGCGGTGAGCGCGGCGGGAATGTGCGCGATGTTTGTCACAACGGCGCCCTTCACCGAGCAGCATGGATCGTCCGGCGTAAAAAGACGCTCGACGCCGAACTTCTCCATGAACCAACGCTCCTTTGCAAGAGCATCGTCGGCGCCGCCCGCCATTGCGCCCGCATGCCCCACCGCGCGCGTCAGACGACTCTTCCAGCGACCTACCACGCAGGCAATGACGGGTTTCGTAAATGTGGCGTCGGCCTCGTAGTAGCCGCCCGGCTCACAGTACAGTACGGCAGCCTTGCTGCGCGCGTCGTTGGCGAGGGCAAAGGCGAACTCCGGCGCCGCATAGTGGATGTAGACGTCCTTGCCGCTGGATACGACGGTCGATGTACCCCAGCCGCTCATGCGCAGATATTGCGCAATGGTGGTGCTAAACCCGCCCGAGTTGGAAAAGATCGCGATCGAGCCCCGCCGCAAAGTTGCGCCGGGATCATCGCCGCCGAGCGCACCCCCGATGCGCACCCGCTGCCAGGAGTCCGCGACGCCCAGCCCGTTAGCGCCAAAAATGTCGATGCCTGCTTGCTGGCCCATCGCGCGAATTTCCCGGGCGTCGTGCACGGAGATCTTCTCCGTAATGATAAAAATCTTGCGCAGATCGGGATTGACGCGGATCAGTTCGGCCACCCCATCGCGCGCGGCCGACGGCGGCAGATAGACGACGCCGCAATTGAAACGATGCCCGGCTTCGAGGCCTTCGCGCACGTTGTTATAGACGGGGATGTCGCCGGCAGGCGTCACGAGCACCTGCCCGCGCTTGCCAGGCGCGGTGCCGAATACGATATTCCCACCGGAAAACGCGTGGCTCACCGGCGTCACGTCCGACGACTCGCCGCCCAGAATGTTGAGCACACAAACGCGGTCCTCGCGCGTGACTATTTGTGCAAGCGACTGGATGCCGACGAAATACCTGAAATGATTATTGCCTTGCTTGACCATGTCGATCTCCTTACGCCTTTGCCGTATCCGCCTGCGGTTGCGTCTGACGCGCGCCGATGCGCGTTGCGACCTGCGCGCGTCCTCCCGATTGCATCCACGCATCGGCCTTCCGTGCGTACTGGATCACTTCGCTGATGTCGGAGTCAAAGCCGAACAGGCGATAGGGAAGGCCGAGCGAATCACAGGTGTCGCGCAGTGCCGACATGCCACGAACAAGGTTTGGACCGCCGCGCCCAAGGACGACATAAAGCGGGGTGGGACCGTGCTCGCTGAAGTGCTCGCGTAGCGCATCGGCCATCGCGCGCAGTGTTTCGTAGATATCGGTGTTGTTGGACTTGCCGCCAATGATGAACAGTACGTTGGACTGCTTCAGCCAATGTCGGAAGCAGATGCGCGCCACTTCCTTCATTTTTTCGTAGGGAGGATTGCCGCCGAAATCCGAAGAGATGATGGCTGCGTCGCCCAACATCTCCGTGACGAGCGAGTTGGCCCCGCCGCCGAACGTGGGCGCGAGGATCGTTCCCTTGTCATTGATCACATAGACATCGCTTTGACCCTGGTGCGTGCGAAGCTGGTTGATCTCCTGCTCGAAGTCTGAGTAGTCGGCAGCGAACAGGTGAGCAGGCAGGCCGAGGCGCGAGAAGCGCGGGTCGTCACGGTCGAACCCGCACTTGAAGTCGCAGGCCACGGGTGTGAGCCGACCGTTCTTGTCCTCGCGCATGCGGATCGGATTCAGCTCGAGCGTCGTCATGCCGAAGTCGTGAAAGAGCTCCCAGAGCTTCGGCAATTGCTGCACGAGTGGGGAAATGATCTCGCGCGGCGCGCCGATCTCGCTCAACGCATTCGCGACGACGAACGCCTTCAGGCCGGTCAATGCATCAAAGGGCACCATTGCGACGTGCTTTGGATCGACCTCTTCGATGTCCATGCCACCCGCGTGCGACAGCGTCATGGTGGGAGCGCGAAAGCGGGTGGAATCGGTGATCGAGAAGTAGACTTCATGTTTGGCCGGTACGCCTGCTTCGAACGTGACGCCGTTCGCCTTGGCCCTCACATGACCCACGACGTGCTCGGCGAAGTACAGCCGCTCTTTCTCGGCGAGCGCCGTCTTGAGATCTGTCGCGCGCCCGAGCAACCCGGCCTTGCCCTTCTTGCCCACGCCGCCCTTGAATACCGGCTTGATAAAGACCTGCCCGTGGCGGTCGATCAGCGACTTTATCTCCTCTTCGCTGGCGCTCGGCCCCAGCACTTCGCTGGCCGGGAATCCGACGAATTGCAATAGGCGCGCGCCGTGCAACATTCCGGTGATCTGCATATGAGTGTCTCCTGAAATTCAAGGCAATGACGAATGAAGCAGGTACTGAGTTCGCTTAGCTCGCTGCGGAAGGCGCGAAATGCTCGTCTGCCGTGGACTCGCTTGAAAGCGGCGGCAAGATTCACAACGCGAGGTGGGTCATGCGAGATGGGCATCGGCTACCGTTGGCGGCACCCGTGACCGGGTTGCACTGGAATGCGGCGAAACGCTGTTCTGCGTTTCGCGCCTGTCTCCGATGCGTTCTCTGTCGACGCGTTTATGAACTTCTTGAGCATCGATATTTGCTCAAGACGCCCCGAACGAGAAGTGCAATTTTTTGAAGCATTGATGTTCAACGGTTATCAATATCGTCGAACGCCGTTACATTGCGGCGACAAGTGCTGCTTTCATGGTGGGCCTCACGGCGATGTTCAGGATTGCGCAGGGAACTGGCCGAACTGAAGGAACAGGCCGAACCAGTCCTCCATGTGCCACGTGGTGGTCATGCGCTTGAAATTTCGGCGAAAGCTCTAACCGGTCGACTTCGCAACTCAACCCAGTCGCACGCGGCCAGCTTTACCGTCGGCATCGTTGGGTGCAACTTTCTTGATGTCACTTCCGACCCAACGCTCTTCAGAAGATTTCAGATGCGATCGCATCGCCGCTTCTGCAGCAATAGGGTCTCCTGCTTGCAGTGCATGCAGAACATTTTCGTGCTCTTCAACCGCAGCCATCCATGTGGCCGTATTTTCGACGAGTTCGCTAATCCTCGCCCCGATCGGATCGCGCCTCGCGTCAAACAGATCGGCCACATACCGGCTCAACACCGTATTGCCGGCCGTTTCGGCGATGATCAGGTGGAATTGCCGGTCCGGTTCCACAGGAGATTTGCCGGCAGAGGCGAGGCGATGCATCGCATCCAAGCTGCGCCGCAACCGGTCCAGAGAGCCGGCCGTAAGCCGCGTGCTGGCGAGCACGACGAGGCTGCCTTCGATTACGGCCCGGGCCTGCATGATTTCCGTCGGACTTTCGCCTAATACAGCCAGTGACCCTTCACGTTCGTTTGCGGTTTCGAGCACATAGACGCCCGAACCCATGCGGGTCTCGACGCTGCCGCCGATTTCCAGTGCGATCAACGCCTCGCGCAGAGACGGGCGCGAAACACCCAGTTGCTGCGACAACTCGCGCTCCGGCGGCAGTCTCGACCCCGGCGGGAAATCCCCTCCGTGGATGAGGCCGCGAATCTGGTCGGCGACTAATTGGTAAAGCCGCTTTGGCTCGGTCTGTTTCATTTTGCTGCCGGAAGGATAAATGGCCCGGGTCGTCTGTCGACCAGCGATCAAAGTCTACCACGCAAGCCTGACAAGGTTTTCAGCGCATTTCGCAGGAACAGTTCGGGTTTGCCCTTGGTAAGGCCAGAAGAAGTATCTTGCAAATTGGCTTGACCAAAATCGCCGTTTATTCTTTAATCTGCATCAGATTGGCCTGACCGACGGCAGCGCCTCTACACAAAAGAAGGAGACACGTGTGACAGATCTGAGCACTGACCTGGCCCCGCGCGTGGTGGACGGCTTCGCGTTAAAGGAACCCCCGGAGCTATTGAAACTGAGCGGACTGGGCAAGCGGTTTCCCGGTGTCGTTGCACTGGAGGACGTGCACTTCCAATTGCGCCGTGGCGAAGTGCACGCGATTTGTGGCGAAAACGGCGCTGGCAAGTCGACCCTGATGAAAATCGTCAGCGGGCAATACCAGCCGGATGCCGGCACGATCGTTTTTCGCGGCATGGAAAGGCGGTTCGCGTCCTCACTCGAGGCACAGGAAGCAGGCATTGCGATCATTCACCAGGAACTGAACCTGGTGCCGCACCTGTCGATTGCGGAAAACATCTACCTGGCACGCGAGCCCAAACGCGGGCCGTTCATCGATCGCGCACGACTGAATGGGAACGCCCAGCGCGCGCTCGCCCGCATTGGATTGTCGTTGCCGCCCACGAGGCTGGTGGGGACGCTGTCGATCGCCCAGCAACAGATGGTCGAAATCGCCAAGGCGCTCTCGCTCGACGCCCAGGTGCTGATCATGGACGAACCCACTTCGTCGCTCACGGAATCCGAAACCATGCACCTGTTCCGGATCATCAAGGAGTTGCGCGAGAGCGGGGTCGGTATTGTCTACATCTCTCATCGTCTCGATGAACTGAAGCAGATTGTCGACCGCGTGACGGTGCTGCGCGACGGGCACCACATTTCAACCGACGATTTCGCGGCGACCAGCATGGATGAGATCGTTGCGCGAATGGTCGGCCGGGCGCTGAACGATGCGTACCCGCCGCGCCGCTCGGTCCCGACGCAGGACGTGCTGCTGCGGGTCGGCAATCTGTCGCGCGCACCGGCATTTGGGCCGGTTTCGTTCGAACTGAGGCGAGGCGAGATTCTCGGCTTCGCCGGTTTGATGGGCGCAGGCCGGACCGAAGTGGCACGGGCGATTTTCGGCGCTGACCAACCGGACGGTGGCGAGATTCATATGGGGAGCGAGCGCGTCTCGATCCGCTCGCCTATCGATGCGATTCGCCACGGTATCGCGTATCTGTCGGAAGACCGCAAGAGCGACGGCCTCGCGCTGAAGATGCCGGTCGCGACCAACATCACGCTGGCCAATATCGAGGCGGTGTCGGGTCGCGCCGGCTTCATTCGTTTCGCCGAAGAAGCGGCCATCGCACAGCGTTACGTCGAAACGCTCGGGATCCGCACGCCGACCGTCCATCAACTCACGCGCAACCTGTCCGGCGGCAATCAGCAGAAGGTTGTCATCGGCAAATGGCTGTTTCGCGAATCGAAGATTCTGTTTTTCGACGAGCCCACGCGCGGGATCGATGTCGGCGCGAAATACGCGATCTACACGCTGATGGACCAGCTCGCCGCGCAGGGCATCGGCGTTGTGCTGATCAGTTCGGAATTGCCTGAAATTCTCGGCATGTCCGATCGCGTCGCAGTATTCCACGAAGGCCAGATCGCCACGATCCTGGAGACGCGCCACACCAATCAGGAAGAAATCATGCACTTCGCATCGGGACGAAATCATGCTTGAAATAACAACCGAACAGACCACTACTGTCGACACCAGCGCGAAGCTCCGGCGTCGCGACCTGATTCAGAAATTTGCCGCGCTCGGCAGTCTGATCATGCTGGTGGCCGTCTTTTCATTGACCAGTTCCGCTTTCTTCTCGGTCGACAATGGCATGACAGTGGCCTTGCAGGTGACGTCGATTGCCTATCTCGGCGTGGCGGCAACCTGCGTGATCATTACGGGCGGAATCGACCTGTCCGTGGGTTCCGTACTCGCGCTGTCTGGTGTGGTCGCCGCGTTGCTCGTCAAGGCTGGCGTGCCGATTCCTCTCGGCATGCTCGGCGGCGTCGTGGTGGGTGGCCTGTGCGGATTCGTTAATGGCCTGTGCGTCACGCGTATGGGTCTGCCGCCTTTTATCGCCACGCTCGGCATGATGCTGGTCGCGCGTGGTCTCGCGCTTCAGATCACTGGCGCGCGCCCGGTTTCGGGACTCGGCGACGCGTTCGGCGAACTCGGAAATGGCGCGTTGTTCCGCATCTCGCATATCGGTGCAGACGGGTTCCCCGATACGGTATTTCCGGGGATCCCGTATCCCGTGATCATCATGGTCGTGCTGGCGGTGGCCGTGTCGATCATGCTGACGCGCACCTCGCTTGGCCGCCACATCTACGCAGTCGGATCGAATGCCGAAGCCGCGCGGCTCTCCGGCGTCAATGTCCGCCGCGTCACCTTGTTTACCTATGTGCTGTCCGGCGTGCTCGCCGGTCTGACGGGCTGCGTGCTGATGTCGCGCCTCGTCACGGCGCAACCGAACGAAGGCGTCATGTACGAGCTCGATGCGATCGCCAGCGCCGTGATTGGCGGGACCTCCCTGATGGGCGGTGTAGGCACGATCTCCGGTACGGCCATCGGTGCGTTTGTGATCGGGGTGCTGCGCAATGGTCTGAACATGAACGGCGTATCGAGTTTCATCCAGCAAATCATCATCGGACTGGTCATTCTCGGCACGGTCTGGATCGACCAGGTCAGAAACCGTCGATGAAGCACATCGAATGAAGCCATTCGAGAAGTCCAACAAAGCAGTGCAATCACCAACCCAAGGAGTGAGACATGAGGAAGACGTATCTGGTATTGGCCGCCGCACTTTTGACCGCAGTGACGGCGCACGCGAATGCGGCGGGCGGAGAGATCGCCGTGATCGTCAAGACGGCCAACTCGAATTATTGGCAGAACGTGCAAAAGGGTGCAACGGAGGGCATGAAAGGGCTGAACGGCTACACGATGACGTTTCAGGGACCGGCGACCGAGTCAGCCGTGGCGGACGAGGTCAATATGGTCGAGAACGCGGTGAACCGGCATGTCGCGGCGATCGTGCTCGCGCCGTCCGATCCCGACGCGCTGATCCCGGCAATGAAGAAGGCCTGGGAGGCAAAAATTCCGGTCGTCCTGATCGATTCGCTCGTGTCCGATTCCGGCAAGCAGTATTACCAGTCGTTTCTCTCGACCGATAACGTCAAGGCCGGTGAGTTGTGCGCGAAAGCGATGATCGACCGTGTCGGACAGACGGGGAAAGTCGCTGTGATGTCGTACGTCGCCGGCGCCGGTTCCGAGATTGGCCGCGTGGGTGGGTTCCGGAAGTATCTCGCGCAGCACTCGAAGCTGCAGGTTGTCGGACCGTTCTACTCGCAGTCGCAGATGGCAACCGCGCTCAATCAGACGACCGACGTGCTGTCGGCCAATCCGGATCTGAAAGGCATCTTCGGTGCGAATGAACCGACTGCTGTGGGAATGGGGCGCGCGTTGGCGCAGTCCGGGAAAGCCGGCAAGATCGTCGCGATCGGCTTTGACGGCAATCAGGACCTCCAGGGCTTCATCAAGGACGGAACCATCCAGGCCATCGCTGTCCAGGGCTCGTATCAGATGGGCTACAAGGGTGTCAAAACGGCGGTGGATGTCATCGAACACAAGCCGGTTACGAAGCAACTGGATACCGGTGTCGTGATGGTCGAGAAGGACAACATCGATCAGCCCGCCGCGAAGAATGTCTTGTATTGAAGCGCGATGCGGACGACGCCAGACGGCGTTGTCCGCCCTTGAGTCCAGCGCTACTCAAGACGCGCTGTGAAGCGTTGAACATCCAGCAATGAATCCCTGGGAACGGAATTCCTGATGAAAGCAAGTGATCTGCGTGAGGTGTCGCGTGCCGGGGTGCAATTGAGCGCACTGGGTATGGGCTGTTCGCAACTTGGCGGTTTGTATCGCACGATGCCGCCGGAACAGGCGCGCGCGCTGATGGACGAAGCATGGTCGCTCGGTCTGCGCTATTTCGACACTGCGCCGTTCTACGGCTACACGCTTTCGGAACGCCGCGTGGGCAACGCGTTGTCAGCGCGGCCACGCGACGAGTTCGTGCTGAGTACGAAAGTCGGCAGGCTTCTTCGGCCGGATCCGACTGTTCAATGCGGCGACGACGGCTGGGCTGAGCCGCTTCCTTTCCGGCCGCACTACGACTACAGCTTCGACGGCGTCATGCGGTCTTTCGAAGACAGCCAGCAGCGTCTCGGTATTGCGCAGATCGATCTGCTGTATGTGCATGACATCGGTCGAATGACACATGGGGATGCAAACGTCGAATTCTGGAAACAGCTGACAGAAGGGGGCGGTTTCCGCGCGCTCGACACGCTGCGCAACGCGGGGGTGGTCAAAGCCATCGGCCTCGGCGTGAACGAGTGGCAGGTCGCGCATGAAGCCATGCAGGAATTACAGCTCGATGTGACGTTACTGGCGGGCCGCTATACCCTCCTCGAGCAGGATTGTCTCGCGCCGTTTCTCGACAATTGCGTACGGTATGGGAATTCGATCGTGGTCGGCGGTGTGTTCAATTCTGGCGTGCTGGCAGGTAACGGCAAGTTCAATTACGGGGACGCCCCCGCCGGTGTCGTGTCGCGCGTCAACCGGCTGGCTGAGGCTTGCCGCGAATTCGAGGTTCCGCTACCCGCTGCGGCACTGCAGTTTCCGCTTGCGCATCCTGCGGTTGTGTCGTGCGTGGTGGGCGCGCGCAGTGTCGAACAGCTTCAGCAGAACGTCGCGTGGTTTGAGCAGGCGCTGCCAGCCGGATTGTGGCAGGAGCTGAAGTCGGACGGTCTGATCGCGGACACCGCACCTTTGCCCGAGGTGGTCGAGTGAGCCTGCGTATCGACGCACATCACCATTTCTGGCACCTCGCGACACATTTCGGCGACTACGCCGGTTGGCTTGCCGCCTGTGAAGATTACTGTGACCGGTATGCGGGCGATGAGGACAAAGACGCTGTATTCGGCGGCAACGCTTATCGCTTCTACCGGCTCGAAGAATAGGGAGAGTGTAGTGCAACGAATGGGAATGGTCATCGGTATCGATCCGCGGCACATCGACGAATACAAACGCTTGCATGCGCAGGTGTGGCCGACGGTGCTCGATCGCCTGAAACGCTCGAATGTCACCCGCTACTCGATTTTCCTGCGGGAGCCCGAGAACCTGTTGTTTGGTTACTGGGAATACGTCGGAACTGACTATGAAAGCGATATGGCCGAGATTGCGAGCGACCCGGAAACACAACGTTGGTGGAGCCTGTGCAGCCCGTGCCAGAAACCGTTGGTGAGTCGTGCGCCGTCGGAACACTGGGCACAGATGGAAGAAGTCTTTTACCTCGAATAGCGTTGTCTCGACACGGCACTCGTTTGACCTCGCCATGAAGAAACAAATTAACCGGGCTCGCATCGAAACCGCACTATGGCTTCGCGGGTTCTGTAGCTGAAAAAGGAAACCTCATGCTCACTATTATTTGTGAAACTCCCGGCGTACTACGCGCTGAGACGCGCTCACGGCCACCGCGCGATCGCGGCGAAGTGTTGCTGCGCGTGCGACGCGTCGGCGTATGCGGCACCGACCTGCACATCTTTACCGGCAATCAGCCATTTCTCGCCTACCCCCGCGTGATGGGACACGAACTGTCAGGGACGGTCGAAGAAGCCGACACGGATTCCGGCCTGGACGCCGGCGACCCGGTCTACGTGATGCCCTACCTGTCATGCGGTCAGTGCATTGCGTGCAGGAACGGAAAAACGAACTGCTGCGTGAACATTCAGGTATTGGGCGTGCATCGTGATGGCGCATTGACGGAGTATCTAAGTTTGCCGCGTCAGTTCGTTCACAAGGCTGAAGGAATCACGCTCGATCAGGCGGCAATGATCGAGTTTCTCGCCATTGGCGCGCACGCGGTTCGTCGCGCGGACGTTCAGGCGGGACAGCGCGTGCTGGTAGTCGGTGCAGGTCCGATCGGTATGGCCGCAATGATCTTTTCACGTCTGCGCGGGGCCACGGTGACGGCGCTCGATACACGGCTCGATCGTCTCGACTTCTGCGCTGAGAAAATTGAAGTGGCGGCTACTGTGCAAATCGGTGATACCGACGTCGCCGAGCTGGCGAAACTCACCGACGGCGAATTCTTCGATGTGGTCTTCGATGCGACGGGTAATCCGGCTGCCATGGAGCGTGGCTTTGAGTTTATTGCGCACGGCGGGAAATACGTGTTGATTTCCGTGGTGAGAGACAAGATCACTTTCTCCGATCCGGAGTTCCACAAGCGCGAAGCCACCTTGATCGGAAGCCGCAATGCGACTGCGGAAGATTTCGAAACTGTGCTCAGGGCCATGCGTGCCGGTCAGGTGCCCGATGCGGCACTCAACACGCACCGGATGAAGCTTGCCGATGTTCCTGCCGAATTTTCGAAACTGCTCGAACCGTCCGCAGGTGTAGTGAAAGCCATCATCGAATGCTGACTCTGACGCATATCGGATATTTGCCATGAGCCAGCCAATTCTCCAGTTCGGCACTAGCCGCTTTCTTCAGGCGCATGTCGACCTGTTTGTTTCGGAAGCCATGACGCGGGGTGCCGCGCTCGGTGGCATTACAGTCGTGCAGACCACCAGCAGCGAGTCCAGTCAGAAGCGTATTGCAGCGCTGGCAGAGGGCGGGGGATATCCGGTACGGGTTCGAGGTATGCGTCACGGCGTGCTGGTGGACGAGATGCTGAGCGGCAACGCGGTGCGCGTAGCATGGCACGCCGAGTCTCATTGGGCACAAGTGCGAGACGCCGTGGCAGAGCACGTCGAAGTGATTGTTTCCAATACGGGAGACAGGGGATTCCGGCTTGATGACCGAGATACCGCGACGCTCGTGAATCATCCGGAGCGCGTGCCACAGAGCTTTCCGGCCAAGCTGCTGGTGTTGCTTCATGCCCGTTGGGAACGAAACCCTGATGCGCCGCTTTCCCTTTTTCCATGCGAACTCGTGGTCAATAACGGCGATACGTTGCGCGAACTTGTCGTGACTCTCGCGGTAAAGTGGCGGCTGCCGGAGCCGTTCACTACCTACCTTCGAACGCGTTGCATATGGGCCAATTCGCTCGTCGACCGCATCGTTTCGCAGGCGATCGAACCGGTGGGCGCCGTTGCCGAACCGTATGCGCTCTGGGCGATTGAGCAGCAGCCGGGGCTGGTTCTACCCTGCACCCATGAAAACATCGTTTTGACTGACGATCTGCAGCACTTCGAGCGCCTGAAGTTGTTCCTGCTCAATCTCGGTCACAGCTATCTGGCGGAGCGGTGGCTAGAGGACCGCCGACCGGTTGACGAGACCGTATGTCAGGCAATGAACGACCCGATACTACGCGCCAGTCTGGAAACTGTCTGGGCGGAAGATGTGCTCCCGACATTTGCGGTCCTCGGTCAGCGCGAGCAGGCTCTCGCCTATCTCGTCGAGTTACGCGAGCGCCTACTCAATCCGTTTCTTGAGCACCGGATAGCGGACATCGCGCAGAATCACACAGAAAAATTGCAGCGGCGTTTTCTGCCGCTCGTGCAACTTGCCGACAAACTCGGCGTGAAGCCTGGACCGCTGCGAATACGCGCGATGCTGGAGCGCGTCGCATGTCGTTTGCCTTGACGTTCTTCACGTCCTGATAGACGTACGACGCGATTATCGACCGGTCCCGCGTTACATTTCCGACGTCGGCCCTCGTATGCCAGTGCTCGAACAGATCCGGGGCGATTTCATGACAACGACCTCAGGGGCAACACCACGGCGCGCTTTTCAAAACCGATTCCCAGCGCAAATTCGGGAATAATCGGACGCCCAATAAAAAGCAAACGTTTGACTGACCGTATTTAACATTTAAAACGCTTAACTTTGCTCTGGAATAGCCGATATATAGATTGGAATTATTTGGGGCCGCGCATTAAGTTCCGCTGTACAATGCGCCGCTCATCCTGAGCGAAAGGGTATCTCATGAGTTACACGCTCGTACCGCAGCGGCGGGGCTCTCAGTTGCCTTGGCTGAAAAAATAAGACCTGGGCGCGGCTCTCCTGAAGAGGTCTCTAAAGGGCGAGTGTATCAACGGTGCCGCCTCACGATTTGGGAATTATTATGGCGGACGCAATGATGTAACGAATAATGGTTATCCTGATTCCGTAAGTAAAAATTACAGCAGATTGCCCGACCGGTACGCGGTGCAGTCTGCAACAAACAATATGGCCAGTTCGACGGGGATGGCGTATGAGCAGTGCATCAGACATTTCGAATCTCTTCCGGATGTTGGGCGTGAGCCCGTCGCATTATCAAGAAATAGAAAGAATAGAGCAGGGGCAAGGTTCGCGTGGGCGTTGGTCCATGCAGACCACCTCGTCGCCAGGGGACACGACCCGGGACGACTCGGCTCGCGAGGCTGAAGCCGTTCTTCCCACCGATGTGACTGAAGTGGCGCCCGCCGCGCCGCCCCAGCTGATTGCGCCAGCCGTCCCCGCTGCCGTGTCCGGATCTCTTCCGGTATTGCAAGCCGCCCCCGAACAGCCGGTCCTTCAGTTCAATCCCGAACCTGTCACCGCTCCTCAACAGCCGGACTCTCTGAGCGCCGTGTTTGCGCGCCTGCGGGAACGGAGCGAGCCTCAAGAAGGTGTTCCGCAACGCCAGACGTCATGAACTTCGTCACAGTCTTTTCCGTCAATGACGGCCTGGTCAAAACCACGGTGGCCGCGAACCTGCGCGTCGTGCCGAACCGGCGCACGCGCTAGAAGACCTTTCCATGGCACAGATCAAACGTAGGCTGAGCAAGACGGAGCAGCGGCGGCAAACGCGCAACACGGACCAGAGTGACGATGCCGGAAGTTGGGACGACAAACTTCTGGAAGCGGGGACACCGCTATGGGCGTCGAGCTGGCTGCGGCTGGCAGTGACGCTATTGGCCGCGCTGTTGTTCACTTCTGCCATGACGGTCAATCTGGCCGTGTCGAAGCAATGGACGTTTGGCATCCTTTGCATGGTCGTCGCGGTTCTGCTGAACCGCATTCGCGGCAGGATCATCACGGTGTCCCTGGTGGCATTGTCGGTGTTTATGTCCTTGCGCTACCTGTACTGGCGCGTGACGCAGACGCTGTCCTTTACCACCTCGCTCGACATGACCTTTGGCTGCCTTCTGCTGCTGGCCGAAGGGTACGCGGTGCTCATGCTGTTGTGCAGCTACTTTCAGACGCTCTGGCCTCTGCATCGCCGGCCTGCGCGATTGCCGGCCGATAGCTCGGCATGGCCGACGGTGGATGTGTACATTCCCACGTTCAATGAGCCGCTGCAGGTCGTGCGGCAGTCGGTGCTGGCCGCCACGCTGCTCGACTGGCCGGCCGACAAGCTGCGCGTGTATGTGCTGGACGACGGCCGTCGTGACGAATTCCGGCAATTCTGCGAGCAGGCTGGCGTGGATTATCTGACCCGGCCGGACAACGCGCATGCCAAAGCAGGCAATCTCAACGCGGCACTCTCCAGGACGAGCGGCGAGTACATCGCAGTGTTCGACTGCGATCACGTCACCACGCGCTCGTTCCTGCAGGTCTGCATGGGTTGGTTCCTGAAAGATCCGAAGATGGCCATGGTGCAGACGCCGCACGTCTTCTACTCGCCCGATCCGTTCGAGCGCAACCTCGAAACCTTCCGCAAGGTGCCCAACGAGGGTGACCTGTTTTACGGTGTGCTGCAAAACGGCAACGACTTGTGGAATGCCGCTTTTTTCTGCGGTTCCTGCGCGGTGCTGCGGCGTTCGGCGTTGGAGGATGTAGGCGGCGTGGCGACGGAAAGTGTCACGGAAGATGCGCTCACCGCGCTCAAGATGAGCACGAGGGGCTACAACACGGCCTATCTCGCCATCCCTCAGGCAGCGGGTCTCGCCACCGAGAGTCTGGGGCGTCACGTCGGTCAGCGCATACGCTGGGCACGAGGCATGGCGGAAATATTCCGTCGCTTCAACCCGCTGTTGATCGCCGGGCTAACACTGCCTCAGCGTCTGTGTTACCTGAGCGCGATGATGCACTTTTTCTTCGGCTTGCCGCGCATCGTGTTTCTGATCACACCGATGGCGTATCTGTTCTTTGGCGCGCACGTCTTTCATGCTTCCGCGCTGATGGTGCTGGCCTATGTCGTGCCGCACCTCGTGATTTCGAGCCTCGGCGCCTCGCGCATTCAAGGGCGTTTCCGACATTCGTTCTGGAGCGAAGTCTACGAAACGGTACTGGCCTGGTACGTGATTCTGCCCGCGTTGCAAGCCGTACTCTTTCCAGGCAGCAAAGGCTTCAACGTGACGTCCAAAGGCGGGGTGATCCGTCAGTCCTTCCTGGACTGGGCGATGGCCCGGCCCTACATCGTTCTGCTGCTCATCAATCTGACCGGATTCATGGTGGGTGTCGCAGGTCTGATCCGCAGTCCGGGCTGGCCCGAAGCGACGAGCATTCTGTTCAACCTGGTATGGGTAACCTACAACATCATGAACCTCAGCGCGGCCGCGGGGGTAGCGAGCGAATCGAGACAGCTGCGTCTCGCTCCGCGGGTCCAGATCGAACTGCCGGCCGCCGTGATTCACGCCGACGGAACTCGCATCGACTGTCAGACCAGCGACTATTCGCACGGTGGTCTGGGGCTGGTGCTGCCTGAGGGCGCACCGTTGCCGGAGCACGGCGATCGCATCACGGTGGCGGTGTTGCGCGACGACTACGAGGACGTTTTCCCGGCCGAAGTGCAGGTGTGCCGCGGACGCACCATCGGCGTGAGTTTTCCGACCCTGACGATCGCTCAGGAGCGCGCCTGGATAGGGGCGACGTTTTCGCGCGCCGACAGCTGGATCGCCTCATGGGGCAGCTATCGTCCCGACAGGCCGCTGCGAAGCCTGTTCGAGGTGCTCGGCGTCGGCATGCGCGGCTTCGGGGAGTTGTTCCGGCATCTGTTCCTGGGTGGGCGTGAGCGCCTTGGCCGTTCGTCCGCAGACCCGGCAAGCGACTTGGGAACAAAGCAATCGTGAGTGTCGGCTACCTGTCGCTTTTGCGCTCCTTGACGAGCGCGCGCCGGTTGGGCGCGGTGTTGTGTTCGGTCCTGTTGCTCGGAGCGGGCGACGTGCTGGCCGCGACGGTGCCGGCAGCATCGTTCGCATCGCAGGCGTCTACGCCGGCGATGCCCGCGTCGGCTGTCCCGGTCGATGCCGTGCGGCAAAGCCCGCACCCGGAACTCAGCGCGGCGGCGCCGGCCGACGCGTATACCTACCGGATTCCGCTGCTGCGGCAAAGCACGGAGCAGGGATTGACCTTGCTCGGCGAGGATGCCTATGCGGGCATGGACTTCGGTTTGCGCCGCGACGAGCGCGTGGTCAGCGCGCGGCTCGTGCTGGACTACAGTTACTCGTCCACATTGCTGCCTGCGCTCTCGCATCTCAAGGTGTTGCTCAACAGCGTCGTGGGGGCGACCGTAGCGTTGCCCGAACCGGCGCCGCGGACGCCGGCGCATATCAGTGTGGATCTGCCGGTGTCGCTGCTGTCCGGGTTCAACCAGCTCACCCTCGAGTTGATCGCGCATAGCAAGGCGAGCGATCAGGGCAACAATCCGCTGAGTTCCGACCTGTGGCTGAAGCCCGGGCCGGACAGTGCGCTGGAACTGACCGTGGTTCCGGCGACCCTGTCCAGTGACCTGTCGCAACTGCCCGCGCCGTTCCTCGACGTGCGCGATGTGCGCAGGGTGGACCTGCCCGTCGTGCTGCCGCAAGCGCCTCGCGCGCAGCGCCTCGAATCGGCCGGTATCGTGACCTCGTGGCTGGGTGCGCAGGCGGGCTATCGCGGTGCGCACTTCTCCGCGAGCCTGGGTGCGATACCCGCGCACGGACATGCGGTGGTGCTCGCGCTGCCGGGCGAGGTGCCGGGCTTGACCCTGCCTGCGGTGGAAGGGCCGATGCTGGCCATCGTGCCCAACCCCAATGACGCTAACGGCAAGCTGCTGCTGGTCATGGGCCGCAACGACGCGCAGATCCGCGAGGCCGCGACCGCGCTGGTGCTTGGCGCGAAGACGCTGTCGGGCTCTCGGGTCGAGATCGACGCCCCGGTTTCCGTTGTGCCGCGCAAGCCTTATGACGCACCCAACTGGCTGCCGGGTGACCGCCCGGTGCAGTTGGGCGAGATGCTATCGGCGGACCGCTTGACGGTGCAGGGCTTTCGCCCTGGGGCGATCAATGTGGACCTGCGTCTGCCGCCGGGTCTGTTCGGTTTTGACAACAGCGGCGCGGTGCTGAACCTGCATTACCGTTATACGGCCCGTCCGGCGTCAACGCGCTCGGAGCTCGGTGTGCTGGCCGGCAACACGCCCCTGCAGACCTTGCCGCTGACAGGCGACGCGTCGGACGGTTATGCGGTGATACGCGTTCCGACCTATCTGCTGCCGTCGTTGACGACGCTGCAATTCGACTATCGCTACGAGTCCGTGGCGCCGCAAGACCACGTCGAGGATGTGCCCGGCGGCCCGCTCCTGAGCGCCGTCGATCCGACTTCGACGATCGACATTTCCCAACTGCCGCGTTACGCCGCCATGCCGGATCTGCGCGCCTTTGCAGACGCAGGCTTTCCGTTCACGCGGATGGCCGATCTGTCCGAGACGGCGGTGATCCTGCCCGCACAGCCGGTCGCTGGCGACTATTCCGCTTACCTGACGCTGATGGGCAGCATGGGTCAAACCACGGGTTATCCGGTACTGGGCGTGACGGTGGGCGATCCAGCGCAGGTTGACGCGCTGCGTCGCAAGGACCTGCTCGTGCTGGCGTCGGGCGATAACCAGCCCTTGCTCAAAGCATGGCGTGATGATCTGCCGCGCGGCTTCTTCGCTCCGGTTGCTTCATCGGACCGCTGGATCGCCGCGTGGTGGGAAAGGCTGACGGGTGGGCATACGCAGGCTGAACGCGAGGCCGCCATCGCCGCACTGTATAGCAGCGACGACCATGACGGCATGTTGGCGGGACTCGAGTCGCCGCTGGCTCGCGGCCGCAGCGCGGTGGTCGTAGCGGGCAATACGCCGGACGGTCTCGACGCTGTCGTGGACGTGCTGCAAGCCAACCGCTATCTCATCAGCAAGCGTCCGGACGACAAGATCAGCGGCAGCCTCGTGGTCGTACATGACGGCACGCTCACCACGCTGAGCAACGATCAAAGCTATTTCATCGGGTCCTTGCCGCCTGGGCTCGCGCTCGAATGGTTCTTCGCGAGCCACATCCTGCTGCTGCTCGTGGCGACGCTCGCCAGCGTCGTGCTCATAGGTTTGCTCGGCGGCGTGTTTCTGCACCGGCGTGCCCTGAATCGATTAGACCTGGATATTCCCCAGACATCGCAACGTGAAGAAGGACGAAGAGGTTCTCATGTTTAGAAGACGGCCTGACATCTCCCGGGCACGCCTTGCGCGTTGCATGACTGCGCAACCAGTATGGCCGGCACTGTTGCTCGGTTGTGTGTTCGTCACATCGACGGTAACCCAGGCCGCGCAACCAGCGGCGGCTGCCGCCGCTGCGCGGCAGGACGCGTCGGCTTCGGCCGGCGGCGCGGCCAACCCGTCCGCGTGGCCGGCAACGGGAGATAGCAACGCGGCGCCGCTGCAGTCCGCGCCGGACGCCGGAGCCGCTACCGCGGCTTCTTCGACGGTGACCTATTCGCTGCAGCAACTCGGCGCGCAATACGCGCTCAACCTGCGCGGCGTCGACGGCAGCAATACGCTGCCGGTCGGCGTGCGCGACGATCGGGTCGTCACAGGTGCGCGACTGAACCTGCGCTATGCCTATTCGCCGGCGCTGCTGCCCGATCTGTCGCACATCAATGTGCTGGTCAACGATCAGGTGGCGGCATCGATCGACGTGCCCAAAAACACCTCCGGCACCAACCTGCAGCGCACTATCACGCTGCCGCCGTATCTGTTCACCGCGAACAGCAAGCTGCGTCTGCAACTGATCGGCCACTACACCAACCAGTGCGAAGACCCGCTGCATTCGAGCCTGTGGGCCAACATCAGCAACGACAGTACGCTGAGCATCGACACCCAGCCGCTGGCGCAGGCCGGCGATCTGGCTCGCCTGCCGCGACCCTTCTTCGACGAGCACGATATTCGCCGGTTGAACCTGCCGTTCGTGTTCGCCGGCAATCCTGATACGGCCGCGCTGGAAGCGGCCGGCGCCGTGTCGTCGTGGTTCGGCGCATTGGCGACCTATCGCGGCGCGCAATTCCCGGTATCGATCTCTACCGTGCCTGCCAGGGGCAACGCGGTCGTCATCGTCGACAGCGCGGCGCAAGCGAGCCTGGCGGACTCGCCGCTGCAAGGTCCGACTCTCGCCGTCGTGACCAACCCCAACGATCCCAACGGCAAGCTGTTGCTGGTGATGGGCCGTGACGGCAAGGAACTCAAGCAGGCCGCCGACGCGCTGGTCACGGGCAGCCAGACGCTGTCGGGTTCGAGCGCGCTCATCACGCGGTTCGCCGACCTCGCGCCGCGCAAGCCGTACGATGCGCCGCGCTGGCTGCGCACCGACCGTCCGATGTCATTGGGCGAACTCGTCGACGCCAAACAATTGCAGGTGTCGGGCTACAGCCCCGATCTGATCCGCATCAATATGCGCGTGCCGCCCGACCTGTTCGGCTGGCACGCGCCCAACGTGCCGATCGACCTGCATTACCGCTATACGCCGCAGCCTTATATGGTCAATTCGTCGCTGCTGTTCAGCGTCAGTGACCAGTTCATGAAGTCGATTCCGCTGCTCTCGCTCGAACGGCTCGAGGGCGGCAGCAAGCTGCGGGGTGAAGTTTTGCCCGACAGCAGCCTGCCGCGCCAGGCGAAACTGGAAGTGCCGCTGGAGGCGCTGTTGCAGCCGAATACCCAGTTGCAGTTCCGCTACATGTACGACTACATCAAGCAGGGCGAGTGCCGGGACATCATCATCGACAACGTGCGCGGCGCGGTCGATCCCGAATCGACGATCGATCTGTCGCAGTATCCGCACTACATCGCCATGCCGAACCTGGCCTCGTTCGCCCAGGCGGGCTTCCCGTTCACGCGCATGGCCGACCTGTCCGGAACGGATGTCGTATTGGGCCCCAACGCGGGCACACCGGAATACAGCACGTATCTGGCGGTGATGGGCCGCATGGGCGATTCGACCGGCTATCCGGCGCGCGGCGTCACCGTGCTGCGCGGTCAGCGCATCGACGCAATGCCGTCCGACAAGGATCTGCTCGTGATCGCCTCGGGTGCGGATCAAGCCTGGCTCAAGGACTGGGCGCAGACCATGCCCGCGGCGTATGACCACAGCGCGCAGTTCGCCGTATCGGATCTGCCGGGTCGCGTGCTGGGCTGGTTCCATGCCAACCCGCGCCTCGACGCCGAACCCCGCCGCCTGTCGCTGGCCTGGTCGGGGCCGGGCGTGAGCGCCGTGCTCGCAGGCTTCGAATCGCCGAAGCAACCGGGCCGCAGCGTGGTCATGCTGGCCAGCAATCAGCCCGACGGCCTGAAGGATGCGGTCTCCGCGTTGCTGGATGCGCCGAATTCGGGCAAGCAGCCCATCCAGGGAAGCCTCGTGTCCATCCGCGGCACGGAAGTCGATTCGCTCGTGAGCGAGCATACCTACTACGTCGGGCATCTCGGCATCTGGCGCGGCCTCGACTGGTGGCTGGCTTCATTCGGCCTGTCGCTCGCGTGGGTGCTGAAGGCGCTGGGCATCATCGCGCTCGTGCTGATCGCGGTTGGTCTGTTTTCGTTCTTGCGGCGCCGCCAGGCCCGGCGCGACGCTGAAGCCCGTGAGCGGCTGCGGGCATCGCGGCAGCAACAATCATAAGCAAGGAAAGTCATGTCAGTCAGACGCAGCCGCAACCGGGCCTGGATTCTCGGACTGATGGTCGCATCGGTCGGCCACCCGGGCTGGGCGCAGGATGCTACGTCCAACATGCTGCTGGAACAGGGCCGCTACTGGCAAACGCATGACAAGCCCGATCTGGCCGCGCAGTCCTGGTCGAAACTGCTGCTGAGCGACCCGAAGCAGCCCGAGGCGCTGTATGGGATGGGCACGATCGCCGTCGGCAAGCAGCAGTTCGCGGCGGCGAACGGGTATCTGGCCAGACTTCGTGCGGCCGCGCCGGGCAGCCGCTTCGTGCCGCTGCTCGAGCAGAGCTTGCGCCTCGCGGTCGAACCGGGTAAGTCCACCTTCGCCAAGGCGCGCCAGATGGCGCAAGACGCCGTCAACCAGAAGGATCAGGCCGCGTTGTTGGCGGCCATCGCCGAATATAACAAGGCCTTGGGCGGTAAAGCGCCACAGGGCAGTGTGGCGCGAGAGTATTACAGCTATCTCGGCTATACGGATGGCGGTGTGGATCAGGCCATCCAGGGCCTCGAGCGCCTCAATGCCGAGACGCCGAACGATCCGAACACCATGTTGCCGCTGGCCCAGCATATGGTGCGCGACGAACAGGATCGCGCGGCGGGTGTCGCCCTTCTGGAAAAGCTTGCCGCTCGTCCGGACATCGGCGGCGAAGCGACGGAAGTCTGGCGCTCCGTGCTGACTTGGGTCACGCCCACGCCGAAAAACAGATCGTGGTTTGAAGACTATCTGAAGCTGCATCCGGACGACGACGAAATACGCCATCAGATGCTGGCGCCGCATCCGCTCGCACCGGCCGGTCCGGTCGTGGATGCACGACTGACACGCGGTTTCGCCGCGTTCAAGTCAGGCGACATCACCACGGCCGAACAGTCCTTTTCCGCTGTGCTGCGTGACAAACCCGACAGCACGGATGCGCTGGGGGGACTGGGCCTCGTGCGCATGCAGCAAGGTGACCTGGCGCAGGCGCAGACGCTGCTGTCGCGGGCGGTGTCGCGTCCGGGCGCGGGCGCGAACTGGGCCAAGGCCCTCAATTCCGCGCGCTACTGGCTGCTGGTGAACCAGGCCGAGGGCGCGCAAAACGTGGGCGACTTCGCCGCCGCGCGACGCGAACTCGATCAGGCGTTGCGTCTGGATCCAGCCGAGCCGGGCGGGCGCAATGCGTCGGCCCGGTTGGATGCGGCGCAGGGCGATCTGACGCGTGCTGAAAAGGGCTACCGCGACGTGCTGGCGACAAGCCCCGATAACCGCGAGGCGGCGAGCGGCCTCATCGATATCCTGGCGCAGACGGGACGCGCCGATGAGGCCCAGAAGTTGATCGACGGCATGTCACCCGAACAGAAGGCCGGCATCGGCGGGCTCGATCGGCTGCGCGCCGCCGTCGCCGCCGCTCGGGCCGATGCCGCCGCGCAGCGTGGCGATCTGAGCACGGCCCGGCACATTCTGGAAGACGCCCAGCGCAGCGCGCCCGACAACCCGTGGATTCGTCTGGAGCTGGCGCGCTACGATCTCAAACAGGGTCATGCCGACGAAGCGAAGCAACTCGTCGACGGTCTGCTCGTCACGAACCCGGACAATCCCGAAGCGCTCTATGCGAGCGCGCTGCTGGCCATGCAGATGGGCGACTGGACGCGCGCGCAGGACACGATGACGCGCATCTCCACCGCCTCGCGCACGCCGAACATGATTGCGACGGCGCAGCAGATCGATTTTCAGATGGTCGTGGCGCAAGCCTCGCAAACGGCGCTCGAAGGCAATCTGGAGGATGCGCGCAGTATGCTGGCGCGGCTCGAACCCGCGGCGGGTCAAGACCCGGCCAAGGTGGGCGCGTTGGCGCAGGCGTATGTCGACGCGGGCAACACGCCGCGCGCCATGAGCCTGATGCACGGACTGATGCCTAACGGTCTGAAGGGCAGCGGCCCGGATGTGCAACTGGCTTATCTGGGCCTGTTGCTCAAGACCGGCCAGTATGTCCAGGCCGGGCTCGCGATGCGTGAGTTGCACGGCCAGACGCTGACCGCGGACCAGCGCCGGCAACTGGACGAGCTGAACTACCTCTACACCGTGCGACTGGCTGACCAGCAACGTCAGCAAGGTGACCTCGCGCAGGCCTACGACACGCTGGCGCCGATCCTCGCGAAGCGGCCCAACGACAGCCTTGCCACGGCCGCGCTCGCGCGCATGTACGCCGCCGATGACAAGTATGACCAGGCACTGTCGCTTTACCAGAAGGCGCTCGTCAACGACCCCAACAATCCGGGTTTGCAACTGGGCGTCGCGATGGCGGCAGTGCAGGCCGGCAAGAACAGCGTTGCCGATGCGGCATTGAAAGAGGCCGTTGCGAAGGCGCCCAACGATCCCGACGTGCTGGCCGGCGCCGCGCGCATTTACGTCATGCAGGGCAAGCCCCGCGAAGCGCAGTCGCTGCTGGAATCCGCCATTGCCGCCAAGGAAAAGCGGCTCGGCGTGCAGGCGCAAGACGTCCACGTGGCGGGCAATCCCTTTGTCCACCACGACGACGCTCACCGTCGTCAGGTCCACCACAGTCGCCTGCCCGCTGCCGAAACGTTCGCCCCGCAACCCGCGGCGCCGGATTGCGTGCTGGCGAACCAGAAGCCGGGTTTCGGGCCCGCTGCTGCTCCGGCTGCTCCGGCTGCTACCGCGGCGAGCGCGACTGCCTCGACCGTGACATCCACGGCTGTGCGCGAGCGCTCGTCCTCGGGTCCATCCGCTCTGCCAACCGTGGCGGGCACGCCGGTCGGCGGCCTGGCGCCGCAAGACACGGGCGCGGTGAGCGAGCCTCAGGACGGTTCGCCGTCGCTCGAGCAAATGCGTAATGAACTCAGCGACCTCCGTGCGCAGCGTTCACCGGAAGTCAGGGGTGGGCTGTTCGTCTCGTCGAACAACGCAGCACCCGGTACGGGTCAGTTGACGAGCGTGCAGCAAGCTCTGGAAGGGGTGCTGCCGGTCGACAACGGCAAGCTTTCCATTCGCGTGACGCCGGTTGAACTCGAGGGCGGCACGTTGGGTACCGACGTCTTCAGCGCCAGTCAGTTCGGCGGCGGCCCGGCCGCCACCCGGGCGCAGCAGGCCGGCAAGGTCGCCGCACCGGGCAAACAGACCGCCTACGGCGTCGGTCTGGGTCTCGGCTACGAGACTGGGAACTGGGTGGCCGACATCGGCACCACGCCTTTGGGTTTCAAGTACACCAATGTCGTTGGCGGCGTGATGTTCAGGAACTCCATCGATGGCGGGCAGGGCAGTTGGTTCAACGTGGGCGTATCGCGCCGCGCCGTGACGGACAGCATCACGTCTTTTGCTGGCTCGACCGATTCGCGATCCGGCTTGAGCTGGGGTGGCGTGACTGCCACCGGCGTGCATGGTGCGATCGGCCTCGACAATCAGGACTACGGCGTCTACGGCTACGGTTCCGCGAAATACCTGGACGGTCATAACGTCCAGTCCAACGTCGGTGCCGAGGTCGGCGCCGGGACGTACTGGTACCTGCTGCGCACGGAAAACAGCATGCTGAGCGCGGGCGTGAACCTGAGCGGCATGATCTACGACCACAACCAAAACAACTTCACCTACGGCAACGGCGGCTACTTCAGCCCGCAGCGGTTCTATGCGTTCAACCTGCCGCTCACGTGGGCGCAGCGTTCGGAGCGCTGGACCTACAAGCTGCAAGGGGCCGTCGGTGTGCAGTACTACCACCAGGCCGGCTCGCCGTATTTCCCGACCGACAGCGGGTTGCAGGCGGCAGCAGTCTCAGCGGCTTCGACGATTGGCCTCGCCGACGGCGCGATCCATCCCGACCAGTCCTCGACCGGCTTCGGCTACAACCTGCTGGCCACGGCCGAATACCGCTTCACCAATCATCTGACTGGCGGAGCCTCGGTGGGCGCCAACAACTCGTCCAGCTACCGGCAGTGGGCGGCGGGCCTGTATCTGCGCTATACCCTTGCGCCACAGACGAAGGCGCTGGATATGCCGGTCATCCCTTACCAGTCGCATTACAGCGATCAGTAGCCCGCCATACTGATCGATCGGACATTGATTATTTTTCAGGAGTCGAAGAGTCATGCTTGCTTCCGTACTTGCTGGTCTCAGCATTCTCATAGTCGGCGATAGCCATCTGAGCGAACCCGGTTATCTCATCGATACGTTGCAGGATCAGTTGATCGCCGCTGGCGCGCAGGTGCATACCTACGGCGTCTGCGGCAGTATTCCTGGCGATTGGGTGAAGTCCGTGCCCGGCACATGCGGTGGCGCCGAGCGTAACGGCAAGGCATCCCTGGTCATCGACCACAACGCGAAGACCCAACCCGTCGATCAATTGATCGCCGCGAACAAGGCCAAGCTCGTCATCATCGTCCAGGGCGACACGATCGGCGGATACGGCAAGGACGATTTCCCGAAGGCCTGGGCCTGGCAGCAGGTCACGGCGCTGACGCAGGACCTGGCCGCCAACAAGACGGCTTGCGTCTGGGTAGGGCCGGTCTGGGGCACCGAGGGCGGCAAGTATCAGAAGAGCTTCGCCCGTGTGAAGCAGCTGTCGTCTTTCCTCGCCGCCAATGTCGCGCCGTGTCAGTACATCGACTCGCTCACGTTTTCCAGGCCGGGCGAATGGGCGACGGTCGATGGTCAGCATTTGACGACGACCGGCTACAAGTACTGGGGCACGGACATCATGAAGGCACTGGTCAAGCTGCCTGTCGTTCCGCAGAAATGACGCGCCGGGCTTCGAGCCGCGCCTGTCCAGGTTTCCCGTTTGAGAAAAGAATGAAAAATTTCCTCTCCTCCCTGTTGTTGTCCGGCTTCGCTCTGTCCGGTCTCGGTTTGACCGTGCAGCCGGCCATGGCCGCAGAAATTCCGCTATACCCGACCGGTCCCGCGGAGGACTCGTCATTCGTGCGTTTTGTCGATGGCGGTTCGGGTCCGGTCGACGTGAGCGCGGCGGGGTCGAAAGCGCGTCTGACGCTCGACGCCGCGAACCCGGCCACTCACTTCCTTCCGATCGCCGCCGGCAAACCGGTGGCCGGCACACTGAGAGCCGGTAGCGCGCACCAGGACGTATCGGCGACGGTGCAGCCTGGCGAGTTCGTCAGCATCGTTGCGCTCGATGGCGCGGCTAAAGCGGGTGGCCTGCATACGGCGACGGTCCGCGAAAAACCCGACGACTTCAATGCGCTCAAAGCTTCGGTGGCTTTCTACAACCTCGACGCTGGCTGCGCGACACCCGCGCTGAAAGTGCCGGGTCGCGACATCGTGCTGCTCGACGGCGTGGCTGTGGGACAAGCCAGGCGGCGCCAGGTCAACCCGGTCGCCCTCTCGGTGCAACTGGTCTGCGGCGGCCAGCCGGTGGGGCAGCCGCTCAGCCTCGGTACGCTCGCGGCGGGGCAGCGTTATACGGTGTTGCTCGTGCCGGGCGGGGCGCATTCGCGCATCTTCATGGCGAACGACGCGGTGAGCCACTGATCGCATTTGCGCCTCCTCCTTGAAAGCGACGCCGCTCATCGCCGATTTCCGGCTGTTCCCCGTTTGTGATCTGGTTACGACGGGCAGAGCGGGGTTCGGTGTGTTGCGCGATGGCGCGTCGGTCCAGATATCTTTTTCGATTGAGAACGATGCATGGTTTTCGCGTCCCTCGAATTCCTGACGCTGTTTCTGCCGGCCTTTCTGGCGATCTACGTCGCGTTGCCCGCGCGTTGGCGCAATGGCGTGCTGCTGTTTTGCAGCTGGCTTTTCTATGGCTGGTGGAGCCCGGTCTTTCTACTGCTGTTCATCGCGCTGACCTTCTGGGGCTGGTTCGGCGGCATGGTCATAGACAGGGCGCCGAGCCAGCGTGCACGCGGTGGCTGGCTGGCCGTGTTCATCGTCGTCAACGTCCTGATATTGGGCTGGTACAAGTACGCCAACATCGTGGTCGATAGTCTCGACAGTGTGCTGGGGGCAGGCCATGCAGGGTCCATCCCCTGGCGGCACGTCGTGCTGCCCATCGGGCTTTCGTTCATCGTGCTGCAATCCATCTCCTATCTGATCGACGTGCAGCGCGGCACGGTGGCGGCCGATCGCAGCATGATCCGTTACGGCGCCTATCAGGGGATGTTCGTGCATCTGATCGCGGGGCCGATCATTCGCTATGCGTGGGTGAGGCGCGAGCTGGTGTCGCGCGAGGTCGACTGGGACGGTTTTGCAGCCGGCGCAAGGCGGCTCATGGTGGGCATGAGCATGAAGGTGCTGGTGGCCGACACACTCTCGCCGATGGTCGACGCGATCTTCTCGTTGCACGCGCCCACGCTGGCCGACGCCTGGCTGGGCTGCGGTTTCTACACGCTGCAGTTGTTCTTCGATTTCGCGGGCTACAGCGCCATGGCCATCGGGTTGGGGCAGATGCTGGGCTTTCGCTTTCCCGAGAACTTCAACCATCCGTACCTTGCCAGCAGCATTCAGGATTTCTGGCGCCGTTGGCACCTGTCGTTGTCGAGCTGGATACGCGATTACCTGTACATCCCGCTGGGCGGCAACCGCCACGGTGAGTGGCAAGCCTGCCGCAATCTGTTGCTGACCATGGCGATCGCCGGCCTGTGGCACGGCGGCGATAGCTGGAACTTCCTGCTGTGGGGCCTCGCTCATGGCATGGCCCTGATGGTCGCGCGCCTCTGGCGCCGGTTCGATTTGCTGACCATGCCGTCCTGGTTATCGCACGTGCTGACGCTGGTTTTCGTCATGCTCGCGTGGACACTGTTTCGCGCGGCGGGTTTCCCTGCCGCGCTCGCCATGTATCGCGGCCAGTTCGGTTTGAATGGCATCGGCTTGAGCGACGCGACGCTCGTGCTGCTGCGGCCCGTGCACGCTCTGGCTGCCGGGTTGGGCATCGTGTGCGTGCTGCTGCCGCTCTGGCAACCGCGTTGGGATTGCCTTCCCGACACGGCGCTGCGGCAGCTATGGCAGGCGGGGTGGCCGCTAGCGGGTTTTCTGTTGTCGTTCGGTCTGATCGTCGCGCGCGGCGCGGTGCCTTTCCTCTACTTCCAGTTCTGACGCCATGGAAGATCCCAAGCCGCTACCTCAATTACCCGCCTCGCGCGCCAGCAAGATCGCTGCCGTCATCCTGATGGTCTTCCTGTTCGCGGGCCTGCTTTCCAATCTCAGGTTCGCGTCGACGACCGAATCGGTGTTGCCTCATGCCGTGACCCGGGCCGGCATTCTGGACGGTGCGGTATCGAAAGAACTCGCCAGTCGCATGGCCGATACGCCGATCGCCGCCGACGCGGCGCGCGCGCAGCGTGCGCTGGGCTGGCTGACGCTGCACGATCTGGGGCCGCGCGTGCGGCAGGGCTGCCCGGGCTGGTTGTTCCTGCGCGACGAACTCAGCGTGTATGCCGATAGCGACAGTCATCTCGCCACGCGCGCGGACACGGTGGCCGCCGTGCAGCGCGAGCTGGCGAGGCACGGTATCGCGCTGCTGGTCGTCGTGGTGCCCGACAAGTCGCGTATCGAGCCGCAACATCTGTGCAGTCTGTATCGTCCGGTTTCGTTGGGTGCGCGTCTCGCTGAGTGGACCTCGCGTCTGAGCGCTGACGGCGTGCAGGTGCTGGATCTAAGTGCGGCGCTGCGTGGCGCGCCGGGCGGCGCTTTTTTTCGGACTGACACGCACTGGACCGAGGACGGCGCGGGTGCCGCGGCGCAGGCCGTGGCGCAGCGCATCCGTGCGATGGGGGTCCCGCTGGGTTCGAGTAAGCCCGACTATCGCGTCACAGACAAGCCTCCCGCCCGGCGGCCCGGCGATCTTGTGCGTCTGGCCGGCCTGGATGATTTGCCGCCGTCCTGGCAGCCGAGGCCTGAGAATGCGGCCAGCCGTGACTACATTCCTCAGGCTCAGGCGGCCGCGTCAGCCGACGATCTGTTCGGCGATGCCGATCTGCCTGGCATCGTCGTGATCGGCACTTCTTATTCGACGACGTCCGATTTCGTGCCTCAGCTCGCTTTGGCACTCGGAACAGGCGTGGGTAATTTCGCACGCGAGGGCGGCAAGTTCGGCGGCTCGGCGCGCGCCTATTTCGCGAGTCCGGCTTATGCTCAGACGCCGCCCAGGCTCGTCGTTTGGGAATTGGACGAACGGGATCTGCAGTCGCCGCTCGAAGCGGAAGATACGGTCGTCGTGCCGAAATCCAGCGCCATAGACTCACGGACTCCGCATGTCGAAGCCAGCACACTTTAATTGCCGTAGTTTGATGGCGATGATGCTAGGGGCGGGCGCGCTGCTCTACGCCGGTCTGCCCATGGCTGCGCCGCTGCCGGTGATCATTACGGTGGATGCCGCGGCCAACCGGCATCCAATCAGCCCGCTCATCTATGGCTTGAACTTCGGGACAGCGGAAATCCTGCGGGATCTGCGCGTGCCGATCAACCGCTCGGGCGGCAACACCGCTTCGGCTTACAACTGGCGCCTCGACGCTCACAACACGGGCCAGGACTGGTTTTTCGAAAGCCTGCCGACCGATCCAAAAGACATCTACCAATATAACGACCGTTTCGCGGCGCTTACCCGTGACGGACACGCTTCACCGATGCTGACCATCCCGATGATCGGCAGGGTAGCGCGACTCGATAAGGACGGTAAGCCGCTCGTCAGTTTTTCGGTCAACAGGTACGGCAAGCAGCAGAGTGTCGACGCTCACGGTTTGTCTGACGCGGGCAACGGCATCGCACCCGACGGCACCCCTATCAGGAACGACCCGGACGATGCTTCGTTGCTGGACGATCCGCAGAGCCAGCAGGAGCGCGTCAGGCAACTCATGCGTGGATCCGGTAGTGCCGGCTCGGACGGCGTGCATTACTACCTGATGGACAATGAGCCGAGTCTGTGGCACCTCAACCATCGCGACATGCATCCCATCGGCGCCCATGCCAGCGAGGTAGCGAACAAGGTGATCGCCTATTCGCACGCCGTGAAGGCGGCAGACCCGGGCGCGCGGGTCGTGGCGCCGGAAGAGTGGGGTTGGACCGGGTATCGTTTTAGCGGCTTCGATCAGCAGTACTTCGCCGCGCACGGTCAGGGCAATCCGCCGGACAGGGAAAACGAAACGCGAGGCATGGATTACGTCCCGTGGCTGCTCACGCAATGGAAGCAGGCCGGCCGCCCTGTCGACGTTTTCAGCCTGCACTTTTACCCACAGGGCGGAGAATTCAAGGAAAACCAGAATGCGGCCACGGCTGAAACGCCTGCCATTGAACTCGCCCGTAACCGCTCCACGCGCGATCTGTGGGATACGAGCTACAAGGATCCGACCTGGATCGATAGCGTGGTGGCCCTGATTCCGTTGATGCGGCGGTGGGTCGACAGCTATTACTACGCGGGTACGCCGATCGCGCTGACGGAATACAGTTGGGGCGGCGATACGACCATGAACGGCGCCACGGCCCAGGCCGACGTGCTGGGCATCTTTGGCCGGGAAGGGTTGGACATTGCCACGCGCTGGGGCACATTGAATCGGGACATGCCGGTCTACAAGGCGATCAAGCTCTATCGCAACTACGATGGCCAGGGCTCGGGCTTTGGCACCACCAGCATCGCCGACACGCAGCCCGACCCGGATCGGGTCTCGTCTTTTGCCGCCCTGCGTGATCACGACCGCGTCATGACCATCGTGGTGATCAACAAGCAGCTTGATCAACCGGCTGACGCCACAATTGCGATCAACAACTTTGATGTGACTCAAGGCAAAGCCCAGACCTGGCAACTCATGGACAATGCCATATCCCGTCTGCACGACACCGACTATGCGAGCGGCCAATTGCACCTTACTCTGCCGCCGAAAACCGTAACCTTGCTGGTTTTGCACGGCGCGGGCCGGCAATGACTCCGTTGCTCGCATGCTGGTGCGGGCCAATGCCAGCCCGGTGGATGCCGGCCTTGAGCCGCTCGATCTGATCGTGTATCGCGCGAGCCATGCGGGTACGTCGCGCCAATCGCCGTCGCGACTCGCAGGTTCAGACCGATCGTACGGGGCAATGCTGTGCGCCCGAACCATTTGATTGAGCAATGCATCTGCGCAATCGTGGAAAAGCGGGCGCGAATTCTGTGTGTTCGGCAAACGCTCAATGATCGTTCGCGACGCGGCACGCGTGATCGAGCAGCCCTTCGGCCGTGCCGCTGCCGCCATCGATGTCGATACCGCTGTTGACGATCAGCCAGCCATCCCGAGCCGCGGACGGTCCCGCGCCGGTAACCAGGATGGTTTGCGTGGCCATCGCCGCCGGATCCGGATTGTCGCGGGCGACGATCCGGAACGGGTTGTCGGCGCCGCTCAGCGAGTTCACCCGCATGATCCTGTAGCGCTCGCCATCGAGCGTCTCCCAACGCCACTCGCCGGGCGTGTCGTGAGCGTGATCGGCGAGCGCGGCGCTGACTTCACGCCGCATGCAATCGATGTGGATATGCAGCTGGTTTTGCGAGCGACGAGATTCGGAGTTGATTTCGAGGCCGAGCTGATCGTCGGGCAACTCGCGTTTGACCGCCTGCTGCACGTAATGACGCGAATCCCACGCGTCATGCCAGTAGTCCTTCGCATCGGGCGCGAGGATCAGCGGACTTTCGATGCCGGTGATGCGATCGGTCGGCATCAGCAGAAACTGCGAGCGGCCGAGAATGTCCTTCAGGACGACGTATCGTTGGTCGAGATCGACGACCGTGCATTGACCCGGTGTGCCCGTGGCCTGCTGCGACGGCACGCAGCGGATGTCGACGATCTTCCACAGCGCGTTGGAATCGACCGTCGCGAGGCGCGCGCAGGCGCTGGCGGCGAAAGCGACCGCGAGCACGGCGCTCAAGTGAACGACGCGGTGTGCGAGGCCGCGAGATGAGAGGGCGGTGGCGGGGTTCGTCATCGTCGCTTAAGGGGAGGTTCGGGGGACAAAGCGTCGGAATGCGGGCTGCAACGCGCAGGCATTAAAGCACAAACCTGATGGCGCGCACGTGAAACACGGGCTTCAAAGCACCGGCGCGGGCAACGTTCCCAGTACCTGTTCGATCGCGACACCGATGGCCAGCAGGCGCCTGTCCGAGCCGAGCGGTCCATCGAGTTCGAGGCCGACCGGCAGCCCGCTCGCGCTGATACCCGCCGGCAGCGACAGCCCCGGAATGCCGGATGTGCTGGCCGGGTCGGTATTACGCAGGAACGCTTCCATCGTATCGATTGGTGGACCGCCGTCGATCGTGACCGTCGACGAGCCGTTCAGATCGTCGATCGGTACCGCGACGAGCCGCGTCGTCGGAAACAGCAACGCGTCGAGACCGGCATTCGCGAACGTCGCGGCGACGTAGTTCCGCAGCCGCGGTCGCCAGTAGTTGAGCGCCGCCGAGTAGTGCGAGCCGAGCACGTCGGCGAGCACGTCGTCGTAGATCGCGCGCACATCCGGGCTCGCGATGCGCACGGCCAGTGCGGCGACGGTTTGCACCGGTGCGCGATTCGCGACCAACCACGCGAGCACGTCGTCGCGCGCTTCGTGAATGGCGAGCGGACCGCCGACCATCCCGTTCAGATACTCCAACTCGTGCATCGCGACCGGCACGAACGTGACGCCCGCCGCTTCGAGCTTTTGCAGTGAAGCGCGCGCGACGTCCTCGACCTGTCGCTCGAGAGCATCCCACAGCGGCGCGGGCAAGCCGATGCGCAAGCCATCGAGCGCAATCGCAGGCAACGCGCCGTCGCCGGTGATCACGCCGTCGAGCAGCGCCAGGTCAGCGACGCTGCGTGCCATCGGCCCGACGGTATCGCGCGTATGGCTGATCGGCACCACCGCGTTGGGGTCGTGATAGCGCCGCTCGGCACCGCCATTGCCGACCGATGGACGCAAGCCCGCGGTGCCGGTCAGCGCGGCCGGGATGCGGGTCGAGCCGCCGGTGTCGGTGCCGAGTCCGGCGGGCGCGATGCGCGCGGCGATCGCCACCGCGGTGCCGCCCGACGAGCCGCCCGGTATCAGCGACGGATCGTACGGATTGCGCACCGGCCCCGCGTGCGCGGACAGGTTGGTACTCGTGATGCCGAACGCGAGTTCGTGCATGTTGGCCTTGCCGAGCACGATCGCGCCCGCGTCGACGAGGCGTTGCACCGACGGGGCGTTGGTGTTCGGCACGAAGCCCGCGAGCGCGGGCGTGCCGGCCGTCGTCGGTAGACCTGCGGTATTGATGTTGTCCTTGACGACGATCGGCAAACCGGCGAGCGGCAGACGTGCCCGCTCAGCCGGCGGCAATGCGTCGATGCGCTGCGCCGCGGCGAGCGCGCCGTGGAAGTCGAGCGTGGTGAGCGCATTCAGGTGCGTGAGCGCGGCGGCGCGCGCGAGCAGGGTGGCGACGTAGTCGGCGGCGTTGAGGCGGCCCGATTGCAGCGCCTCGACCGCTTGTGTCGCGCTGAGCGCGAGCTGTGCGTCGACGGTCCATGTCATGACCGGCGTCTCCGTATCGATGGGTGCGTCGCGGGCGGCGCGAGTTTCGACTGCATCCGTCGAAGTAGCGGACAGGTCACGCAGGCAGACAGCGAACGCAAGGGTTCACCTATTCTGGCACATCCGCCTGAAACCCGATGCCGGGCGATGCGCAACGCGTGTCGCGCTCGCTGTCATCGATATCGATGCGCTCCGGGATCGCCTTATTGGTGATTATCGATCCACATACGCCCCCAGTCCGACGCGTAGGCGAGCGCATGCTCTTCGTCGAAGAAGTAGTCGAGCGCGTCGAACGAATAAGCCTTGCGCGTATTCTCGTCGCGCTGCTCGATCGTCAGATTGGCGGCGAATAATCCGTTGGGGAGCGGTTGCGTTGCCGCTTCGACCTCGTAGCCCTTGTAGCGGATGTGTGAGTTCATGATCTTGACTTGTCTGTGTGCCCGCGAATGTCGTGCGGAATACCAATGCGTGTGGCGCGGCCCTGTCGTTGCCATAGGTGAGTGAAGCGGCGGGCAGGTCAAGCGTAGGGTGCGCTGCGCAGCGGTTGAACCAATCTTTCGTCGAAAGCAAATCAGCGCGGGGCCGCAGTGGTAATCAGAAGCCGGGATTGGATCGAAGTCGCTGTGTCCGGTGACTCTATTCGCGTGGAGGCATGGCGTCTGTTATGTGGCGCACGGTCGCTCGGCGCAAAGCGTGGCGCCGCGCGCGATTGCGGCGGCGTCACGGTGCCCGGGGAGTATTCAGACCGCGTGCAGCACGCGCGCGGGACGACCGTCAGCGGCGATGGAGGTGGCGGGGCTCGGTGCGCAGGCCAGGCTCGCAGTCGCATGGCTCGACGCGGCTAGCGCTTTGCAATGCACTTGAGCGCGCGGCCGATAAGCATATGGCGAACCGTTGGTTGGGCGCGTGCGGGTCTGACGATAAGATCGGCTCGTCTCCTCCATGACATCTCCTTAGACATGGGACTCGGTCTCGCTACGCAAGTGGTGGGGCCTTTTTTTCGTGGGCCGTTGGAGGACGATCTGCCGCCGTGCCATCGCGGCAATGCCGGCATGCGCGTGCTTGCGTGGAGGCCGGTTCGCGATGACGCCGCTTTTAGCATGCTACGATGCCCGCAGTGATTTTTCGCGAGATCGAGTCCAGCATGGCAACCCTGTATGAGACGCTCGGCGTGCCCGCGCACGCCACCGACGACGAAATCAAGCGGGCCTACCGGAAAGCCGCGATGAAGTGGCATCCGGACCGCAACCACGGTGCCGAGGACGTGGCGCGCGCGGCGTTCCAGGAAATCAAGGACGCGTACGCGATCCTGTCCGATGCCGAGCAGCGCAACGTCTACGACGCGGTCTACACCGAGCAGATGCGCGAGTGGGAGGCGCAGCACACGCGTCGGCAACGCGCGCAGGCGAAGCGCGAGGCAGCGGCGCGCGCGGCCGACGAAGCCGCGTATGCCGAGATGGTGTCGATCGCGATCCGCTTCGGCGACCAGGGCCACAATCGCGACGTGCTGTTCGGCGTGCTGCTCGGGCGGCAATGCGAACCGCAGCGCGCCGCGCAGATCGCCGACAGCGTCGCGGCGTTGCAGGCCGCGCGCCGCGACGAGGCGGACGCCGCGCAAAACGCCCAGCGCGCGGGAAAGACCGCGAAGAGCGCGCAAGCGGCGCAAGCCGAGGCGTCCGAGCCCGAACTGGCGGACCGCGCGCAAGACACCGGCGCGGCCTCGCAAACCGCCCCTCACGACACGCAGCCTTCCAGACGCGAGAACCATGCGAAGCGCGACGAAACCGTCAGCGACATGCATCCGGCCGGCGCGCTCGGCAACCTGTGGTTTCAGTTCCTCAACAGCCTGAAGTTCTGACTCGCCGCCGACGGCGACCGGGCCAGGCCCATCGTGCCGGACCGGCGGGCCGGCGGCAGCGTCGGTTGATCTGGCAAATATTGACAGGGTGCTGAAACAGTGGGCCGGACACTGGTACACTGCCCATCGTTCGCAAAGTTGTGCTCTGTGCCCGTGAGTCGAGATACCTGGTGCGAATCCCGAGGCGCAAATAATAAAGACGCCGTAGTGTCACGGGGGCGCAAGACTGGAGCGGCACAATTCCGCCCAGAGGCCAATAAAAAAACATCGGTACGGGGTAAGCGTGTCCAGAAAATATAAGGTGTTGTTTCTCTGCCGCGATAATTCGATCCGCAGCATCATTGCCGAAGCTTTACTGCGCGAACTGGCGGGGCACCGGTTCGACGCGTTCAGCGCGGGCCCTGAACCGGCCGCGCGCCTTCATCCACTCGCGGTCGCGCAATTGCGGCCCGGCATTTCCGGGCGCGCGGTGCTGAGCCCTAAAAGTTGGCTCGAATTCACCGGCGAATGGGCGCCGCGCATGGATATCGTGATCGCGCTCGACGAATTCGTCGGCGGACTGCACGCGCCGGTATTTCCCGGCGCACCGGCGTTCGTCTATTGGACTATTACCGATCCGCTCGCGGGCGGCCACGGGTCCGCTGACGAGCAGGCCCGTCTTTTCGACAAGACCTTCTGGCAGATCGTCCGGCAGGTCAGCGCGCTTATCGAGCTGCCGCAATATGCGCAGCCTGCCTCGAATCACGCGAATCTCGTCGATGCGGCGAATGCCGTCAATGCAGGGAATGCGGTGAATGCCGTAAATGTGGCAAGCGGTGGCGCAAAACCGGTGCGTGGCACGGCGGTTCGTTTCGAAGCCGCAGCCATTGTGCCCGCGCCTTCGAGCGCGGCGGCCTGCACCTAGCGGTTATTCGGGCGCCCGAGCCGCGTGCCGGCGAACGGGTCATTCGACCAGTCCACCTGTTTTTTCGGTTGGGGCGCGGGCGCCGGTTTTGCGGCCAATTCGAAATGCTCAATGCTCTGGCCGGCACTAATAGCCTGCTTCAACCATTGCGGCATTTCGCCATTGCCGTCCCAGCTGTCTCCGGTCGCATTGCGATAGCGCTCAGCCTTTTTGGCCAATGACTCGGTCGCCAGCGCTGCGGCAAGGTCTTCTGGTCTGATACCAAACTCTTCCATACGATGGCGGAGATAGGCAATCATGCTATCTCGCTTCCTTTCGTCCATAGGATATTCGTCCTTCTAAAACGTGCAGCGTGCTGTCGAAGACAGATTGCGGGGAAAAAGCTGCGAAGCATCGAGCCCGACTGAATGGGGCCGGCCCGCGGTGGGGTTGTCGATTGACGGAAATGCCATGTGCCGGGTTAAAAACGTTGCTCCCTGAATTGCAATACGGCCTCGGACGAAGACGGCCGCTGGAACAACCGACCCTCGAACCGAGAGTCTCGATCAGCAAATATTTCAGCATGTCGCAACGCGACGAACGAGGCCGGTAAGCCTGACGTTCGCTATGAAAAACTCTGTGTCTCGATGCAATGATTGCGAATGGATGGAGTCATTCCACGCTGTCCGTCTTTCACCGGACTTTCGTCGATGTGCGGGTTCGCTTTTTGTGCGTTGTAGCAACATGATAGCGCAATGCGCGAGCAAAGCACGCTTAGTTCACGTTGAATTTGTCGATGAATGCGGTTTATCGAACGGTGTGGACGATTGCCGACACTGCTGGAAGCTCCTGGGATTGAATTCCGGGGTGCGCGAACTATAAAAGAAGGACGACAAGCTGCGAATGCAGACTTACAGCCGCCTTGTGCACGCCGATTCCGCCGACGCTCGGGAACGCGTCGAGTATAGGTTGCAAGCGCGGTAATTCTTCATCTGTTTAGTTCGGTGACCCGTCGCAGCAGTAGCGCATTGGCATCGACCCGTTCCTCGGCCCGATTGGGCAGGTTGGCTGTTCGCGGATCAATTCTTGTGGAGGACGAACACTGCTGCGCCGGCTTCGAGGAGTCCGGAAATGAGAGTACGTATATTGATGATTGCCGCGACCGCCGTTCTGTTTCTCGCGCCGAGAACGGCCATCGCCGAGGAGTTGAGCGGCCAGGCGGACCACGCCGTGTCGGGTCGCGCGATGATGGAGCACGATGCGGACGAATCGGCGCAGGCGACGACCGACATGTCGTTCGGTCAGAACTGGGACCCGCGTGAGCAGGGCATACGCAACGCGTCGTATGGTGGTGTTCCGGCGGGCGAGTCGCAAGCGGGAGGCCGGCGCAGCCAGTCATGCTCGTTCAGCACGGAGTGCAAGACTTATTTCGGTCAATGACCAGAGTTCGCGAGCGGCAGCGGGGCGTCAGGAACGACCCCGGATCGCGAGGCAACGAACAGGTGCCGAGCGCTGCCGCCGCCTTTCACGCGCTTGATCGCAAGCGCATGCCATTTCACGCGAATGCCAATTCCCGCTGGGCATCAGCGCAGCGCTCGCCGAGGCGAGCGACGATATCGTCGACGCCGCGCGCCGCGTCGTTCTCCGCCGCTTCGTAGTAGCCGCGGAACTCCTCGAGCAGAGCGCGCCATGACCCATGCCAGCGCGTTTCTCTTAGACAGGCGCCGGACGAATCGGCTATACGCAACACGCCGTTGTCCGGATAGAACGTCAGCGTGACGAGGAGGCCGTCGATGACGCAGGCGGCGGTGCAGGGGCGAGTCGTGACCATGTGGTGTCCTTTCGATAAACCAATGTGTGTGCGTTAGACGGTGACGCGAGCTTTAGCAAACGCTGTGCCTGTGAGGCCCACATGACTGTGGCCATCTGCTCAGGCGTCCTTTCTCGTTGCCTTGACGGCAAAATTCGCTCGATCAATAAGCCGTGTTCGCAGTATTCCAATGATTGACGACAATTTTTTGTATTCGTCGCGCAGCGATGCGTAATCGCTTCAGTATCATCCATTAAGGGTTTGTGCGGAGACGTTCGACGATTGCCAATCTGCCGCCCGCCCACCGCTTTTCAATGCATATCGAATGCGCCGATTCGACTGTTGTCAGGCAACCGGACAGAGTCAGAGCGAGGACGGCGTCGCCGGGTATCTGAACTCAGCGAATTGCAGCGATCATATTTTTATGGCAAATGAATCGCCCACCGTCATAAAAGATTTGACGCGGCAAACCCGATTAATCGGGAATGGCGATGCGCAGCCACTTGTCTTGCCATTCCTTTGCGCGTTTGCTAGCATCCCCGAAACCGTTTGAAATAGTCATAACGTTCGGCAATTTCCGGACCCGCTCACGTTGGGTCGCCCGGTAGTCCATCTCGTTGCGAGGAATATGTTATGGCTAGCTCTCTACCCCTCCGCTGACGCTCGTGGGAACGCATGTGCAAAGCCGCGCGGCTCCTTGCGCAAGCTCATCCGCCACGACTCCGCACAACGATTGCATCGCATGGAGAAGCACGCGCTTTTCGCGATTGGCTCTCCGGGACAAATCGACGCATTAGAAAGGAACCGCTATTGGTTTCAAAAAGCGCAACCCCGTTCGATAAAAGCGATTAATAGTCCGTTTTTCTTTTTATTCGAAGCGACTGCACTTGCCGGCGCTAAACGTAGTACGCGATCTGCGACAAAACATTTGCCGTCACATCGACGCAATCAAAAGGAGCATTTCATGGCTTGTAATTCTACGGACTCCGGGCTCATGCAGGTGAAGGCGATCGCGGTTGCGTTGGTGGTTTGCGTCGCCGCGGCGGGTCCGGCGCTGGCACAGGACAACGCGGCCGCGTCCGCGCCGGAACAGCGGGCAATTGGCGCCGCCGCGCTGCTGCACGTTCAGGCGCGCGTCGTCGCGATCGATCCCGCGACGAACAGCGTGACGCTGCGCGGCCCGCAAGGCGGCGAGGAAACTTTCGACGTGAATCCGCAAGCCGCCGACGTCAGCAAGCTGCATGTCGGCGACGTCGTGACGATTGCGTACAAGAGGGCGGTGCTGGTCGGCGTCGACAAACTCGCGCCGAACGGAATCCGCCAGCGCATCGATACCGAAGTCACACAGCCTGCGGCGAACGGTGTCGTTGCATCGGCGCGGCGCGTCGAGGTCGTCGCGACGGTGCGCAAGATCGATCGCAAGAAGCGCACGATCACGCTGCGCGGGCCGTCGCGCACGGAAACGCTCGACGTGGCGCCGGACATTGCGCTCGAGAAACTGAAGGTCGGCGATTCGGTGCGCGCGGTGTTCGTCTCGGCCATCGCGGCGTCGGTGTCGCGCAATGGCGCGGACGTCAAATAACGGCGATCGAGAAGGCTTAAATAAACTACGCTGAAGCGTATCGAGGTGCACGGCGTAGAACCGCAACCGACGGTTCGATGTCGCGCGCCGGCCATTGCGGCTCAGGTTTCACGATGGTCATCGCGTCGCGCGCGAAGGAGCGGGGAATGGAACAGAGCGAAACGGAAACCACTGCCGAATCGGAGCGCAAACGGCTGGTCCGCAGCAAGATACACGTGGGCATCGCGGCGCTCGGCACGTTGTCGTCGGTGTTCGGGATCGGCATTGCGATCATCGGCGGGATCAACTTCGACCAGACCAAGGTGCTGATCGGCGTCGGCATCATCGTCGTGTCGACCATTCTGTATGTCTCGATGCTTTTCGTCGCTGCCGATGATTAGCCGCTTCGCTTCCCTTTAGCGCTCGCTCCCGCTGCCGATCCACTTTTGCTATCGCCCCCGCGAATAGTCGAATTGTTGGCGCATCGCACCGCCCGTATATTGACTGCAGCGATACACAACAACTCGATGGCACGCCGCACGGCGGCCTACAGGAGCGCAGCAATGAATCGGATCGATCTGGAGGGGCGCACGGTCGTCATCACCGGCGGCGCGCGTGGCATCGGCTACGCGGTCGCGCAGCGGGCGTTGCGCTCGGGCGCGTCGGTCGCGTTGTGGGACGTCGATAGCGAACGGCTCGCGCGCAGCCAGCGCGAGCTGAGCGAACTCGGCAAGGTGAGCGCCATCACGGTCGAGCTGACCGACGACGCCGCGGTTCAGCAGGCCACCGCGCAAACGGTCGCCGGGCACGGCTCGATCGACGTGCTGATCAACTGCGCGGGCATCACCGGCGGCAACGGCGCGACCTGGGAGCTTGCGCCCGACATGTGGCGCCGCGTGATCGACGTGAATCTGATCGGCCCGTACCTGACCTGCCGCGCGGTCGTGCCGCAGATGCTGAAGCAGGGCTACGGCCGCATCGTCAATATCGCGTCGGTGGCGGGCAAGGAGGGCAATCCGAATGCTTCGCACTACAGCGCATCGAAAGCGGGGTTGATCGGGCTCACCAAGTCGCTCGGCAAGGAACTCGCGACCAGAAACATCCTCGTCAATGCGGTCACGCCGGCCGCGGCCAAGACCGAAATCTTCGATTCGATGTCGCAGCAGCACATCGACTACATGCTGTCGAAGATTCCGATGAACCGTTTCCTGCTGCCGGAAGAAGCGGCGTCGCTGATCCTGTGGCTGTCTTCTGAAGACTGCGCGTTCAGCACCGGCTCGGTATTCGACCTGTCGGGCGGCCGCGCCACCTATTGAGCGCACTGCTCGCGCACTGCTCGCGCATTGCTCACGTCCCGCAGCGTATTGCACACGCGTCGAACGCGCGTTGTCGAGCCGCTTCGACGCCTCTCTCACGGAGCCCTTTCATGGCCATGCCTACCATCCGGCACGTGCGTGCCTTCATCGTTCGCGGCGGCGGCGCGGACTATCACGACCAGGCCGGCGGACACTGGATCGACGATCACATCGCCACGCCGATGGCGCGTTATCCCAAGTACCGCCAGAGCCGCCAGTCGTTCGGCATCAATGTGCTCGGCACGCTGGTCGTCGAGATCGAAGCGAGCGACGGCACCGTGGGCTTCGCGGTGACGACCGGCGGCGAGATCGGCGCGTTCATCGTCGAAAAGCATCTCGCGCGTTTTCTCGAAGGGCAGCTGGTGACCGACATCGAGAAGATGTGGGATCAGATGTACTTCGCGACGCTGTACTACGGGCGCAAGGGCGTCGTGCTGAACACGATTTCCGGTGTCGATCTCGCGCTGTGGGATCTGCTCGCGAAGGTTCGCAAGGAGCCCGTGTATCAGCTCTTGGGCGGTCCGGTGCGCGACGAGCTGGTGTTCTATGCGACCGGCGCGCGGCCCGATCTCGCGAAGGAGATGGGCTTCATTGGCGGCAAGCTGCCGTTGCAGCATGGTCCCGCGGAAGGCGAAGACGGACTCAGGCAAAACCTCGACAAGCTCGCCGACATGCGCTCGCGCGTCGGCGACGACTTCTGGCTGATGTATGACTGCTGGATGAGCCTCGACGTGCGCTACGCGACGCGGCTCGCGCAAGGCGCGCACGAATACGGCCTCAAATGGGTCGAGGAATGTCTTCCTCCCGACGATTACTGGGGTTACGCCGAACTGCGCCGCAACGTGCCACGCGGCATGATGGTGTCGACCGGCGAGCACGAGGCGACGCGCTGGGGCTTCCGGATGCTGCTGGAGATGCAGTGCTGCGATCTGATCCAGCCCGACGTCGGCTGGTGCGGCGGCATCACCGAGCTGATCAAGATTTCCGCGCTCGCCGATGCGCACAATGTGATGGTGGTGCCGCATGGGTCGTCGGTGTACAGCTATCACTTCGTCGTCACGCGCCATAACTCGCCGTTCTCCGAGTTTCTGATGATGGCGCCGAAAGCCGACGAAGTCGTGCCGATGTTCAGTCCGCTGCTGCTCGACGAGCCGGTGCCGGTGAACGGGCGCATGAAGGTGCCGGACACGCCGGGCTTTGGCGTGCGGCTCAATCCGGAATGCGCGCTGGTGCGGCCTTATCAGCATTGAACGTGTCGAACGTTTTGAACCTGTGCCGAACGGCGAACCGCCGCAAAGGAGATTAAGGTGCTGCTCAAGGACAAAGTCGTGATCGTCACCGGCGGCTCGCGCGGCATCGGACGCGCGATCGCGGTGGCCTGCGCGCGCGAAGGCGCGGACGTGGCGATCAACTACTGGGGCGACAACGACGCATCGTATGGCCGGCGCTCGGCGGTCGAGGAAGTCGTCGGCGAAATCGAGGCCTTGGGGCGGCGCGTGATCGCGGTGGAAGGCAACGTCGCGGCGCGCGACACCGGCCAGGAGCTGGTGCGACGGACGGTCGACGCGTTCGGCAAGCTCGACGTGCTCGCGAGCAATGCCGGCATCTGCCCGTTTCACGCTTTTCTCGACATGCCGGCGGACGTGCTCGAATCGACGGTCGCGGTCAATCTGAACGGCGCGTTCTTCGTCACGCAGGCTGCCGCGCAGCAGATGAAAAAGCAGGGCACCGGCGGCGCGATCGTCGCGACGAGTTCGATCAGCGCGTTGGTGGGCGGCGGCATGCAAACGCATTACACGCCGACCAAGGCCGGCGTGCATTCGCTGATGCAGTCGTGCGCGATCGCGTTGGGGCCGTTCGGCATCCGCTGCAACTCTGTCATGCCGGGCACGATCGCGACCGATCTGAACGCCGAAGATCTCGCCGACGAAGCGAAGAAGGCCTACTTCGAAAAGCGCATTCCGCTCGGCCGCCTCGGGCGTCCCGACGACGTCGCTGATTGCGTCGTGTTTCTCGCGTCGGACCGCGCGCGCTATGTGACGGGCGCCGCGCTGCTCGTCGACGGCGGCCTGTTCGTGAACCTGCAATAAGCGACGACGCGCGATGCGGGCGTCAATTGACCGTGACGGGCGTAGTCGGCGTGCCGGGTGCGGCGGCCGGATCGTCGCGCGCGAGGTCGCGCGAGAAGCCGCGCAGCAGTTCGATGAAGCGCAGCGCCGGCTCGGCGAGCTGCTCTTCCTTGCGCGTGAGAATGCCGAAACCCGCGAGACTCTTGCCGATTTCGAGTGGCAGCGCGACCAGCAGCCCGCCGCGCACATGATCGCGCACGACCGACTCCGGCAGCATCGCGACCGCATCGTAATTCTCGAGCAATTGCAGCGTCGCGAAGATCGACGCGCATTCGGTCAGATTGACTGGCGTGGCGAGCCCGGCACGCGCGAGTTCTTCCTCGAACAGCACGCGCGCCGGACTCGTGACGGGTTGCGCAACCCACGGCCACGCGACCAGTTCGCGCAACGTGATGCGCGTGCGCCGCGCGAGCGGATGCACGGCGCGCACGACGAGCAGCAGCGTTTCGCGCGCGAGCGGCTCGAAGCTGAAGTCGTTGTGCTGCAGAGGGTTGGTCAGGCGCCCCAGCGCGAGATCGACCTCGCGCCGATGCAGCAATTGCACGACCTGATCGCTTGTTTCACCGAGGATGCGCACGCTGAGCAGCGGGCTTTCGGTCTTCAGCGCGGCGACCGACATCGCCAGCAGATCGGGCGCGGCGCCCATGATCGCGCCGACGGTCAACTGGCCGTGACCGCCGCGGCGTTTGACATCGAGGTCTTCGGCGAAGCGTGTGAGCTCGGCGAGCGCACGGCGCGCGTAAGCGAGCGTGACGACGCCGAGCGGCGTCGGCGTCATGCCGCGCGCGTTGCGCTCGAACAGCAGGAAGCCGAACGCTTCCTCGATGTCGCCGAGCATGCGGCTCGCGCTCGGTTGCGCGACGTTGACGGCCTCGGCGGCCTGATGCAGGTTGCGGGTGTCGTCGAGTGCGACGAGCAGGGCGAGATGCTTGAACTTAAGACGATTGACGAGTGCGACGGCGGCTGAATGTTGGCTCATGGTGCCAGTAGGAGTGCCCGTGCGATTCGGTTTGTGGATCGACCAATCCCAACAACGGATTGAGAGGCTATCGATGCAGGAATTATAGTCGTTCGAAGAGCTACAGGAGACAGGCCGCAATGGAGACAATCGCTTTCCGGATGGTGCTGAACCCCGGCATGCGCGAAGAATACGAACGGCGTCATACGCAGATCTGGCCCGAGCTCGTTGACGCGCTGCACAACGCCGGCGTGCGCGACTACCGCATTTTCTTCGACCCCGACACGCATCATCTTTTCGCGGTGCTCTCGCGCACCAGCGATCACACGATGGACCAGTTGCCGCAACTCGACGTGATGCGCAAATGGTGGGATTACATGGCCGACATCATGCAGACCGCGCCCGATCACACGCCGCTGTCGCAGCCGCTCGAACCGGTCTTTCGTCTCAGTCATTGAGTCGCGCTGAACGCAGCTGAACCCCGCAACGACGCACGAACCTCGAAATGCTTTTAACCGGACGAAGGTGCCGCATGCAGGTTGTCGATTCGCATATCCATCTGTGGGATCTGAAGACGCATCGCTATCCGTGGCTGGAGAACCCGGGCGTGTCGTTCGTCGGCGATGCGCGCGATCTGAAGCACGACTATCTGCTCGACGATCTGCTCGGTGAAGCGGGCGACGTCGACGTGCTGAAGCTCGTGCACGTCGAAGCGAATCACGATCCGGCCGATCCCGTCGAGGAAACGCGCTGGTTGCAGTCGATTGCGGATCGCGACGCCTCGCGCGGCATGCCGAATGCGATCGTCGCCGCCGTGGACCTGTCCGCGCAAAATGCGCCCGCGTTGCTCGAAGCGCATGCGTCGTTCGCGAATACGCGCGGCATCCGGCAGATTCTCAACGTGCACGACAACAAACTGTTCGATTACGTCGGCCGTCATTACATGCGCGAGCCGCAGTGGCGCGAGCATTTCGCGTTGCTGCGCCGTTACGACCTGTCGTTCGATCTGCAACTGTATCCGTCGCAAATGGAAGAGGCGGCCGCGCTCGCGCGTGCGTATGCGGACACGCTTCTGGTCGTCAATCATGCGGGCATGTTCGTCGATCGTAATAGCGTGGCCGGTTACCGCGCGTGGCGCGAAGGCATGCGCCTGCTCGCGGCGTGTCCGAACGTCGCGGTGAAGATCAGCGGGCTCGCGATGTTCGATCATCACTGGACCGTCGAAAGCCTGCGGCCTTATGTGCTCGAAACGATCGATACGTTCGGCGTCGAACGTGCGATGTTCGCGTCGAATTTTCCCGTCGACCGGCTGTTCGGTTCGTATACGGATTTGTGGCGCGCGTATGCGGCGATCATTGGCGATGCGAGCGAGGCTGAGAAGGACGCGCTGTTTCGGCGCAACGCGGAACGGTACTACCGGATTTGACGCGCCGCGCGTCGAAGAGAAGACCGCCGCAAAAAAGGAGACACGCAGTGCAGCCATCCCCTTCCACGGTGCCGCGACTCGAATTGCGGCACGCGAGCAAATCCTTCGGCCGGGTGCGCGCGCTGTCCGACGGCGACCTCGTGCTGTGGCCCGGCGAGGTGCATGCGCTGCTCGGCGAGAACGGCGCGGGCAAATCGACGCTCGTGAAAATTCTCGCCGGGGTGCATCAGCCCGACGCCGGCGAGCTTCTGGTGAACGGCGAGCCACGTCGCTTCGCGACGCCGGCCGAAGCGCGCGACGCCGGGCTCGCGGTCATCTATCAGGAGCCGACGTTGTTCTTCGATCTGTCGATCGCGGAGAACATCTTCATGGGCCGGCAGCCGGTCGACCGCTTCGGCCGCATCCAGTACGACGCGATGCATCGCGAGGTGGACGGACTGCTTGCGTCGCTCGGCGTCGAGTTGCGCGCGGATCAGCTGGTGCGTGGTCTGTCGATCGCGGATCAGCAGGTGATCGAAATCGCGAAGGCGTTGTCGCTGAACGCGAGCGTGCTGATCATGGATGAACCGACGGCCGCATTGTCGCTGCCCGAAGTCGAGCGGCTCTTCGCGATCGTGCGCAAGCTGCGCGAACGCGACGTCGCGATTCTGTTCATCACGCACCGGCTCGACGAAGTGTTCGCGCTGACGCAGCGCGTGACGATCATGCGCGACGGCGCGAAAGTCTTCGACGCGCTGACCGCCGATCTGAGCACCGACGCGATCGTCGCCAGGATGGTCGGCCGCGATCTGCAAACGTTCTATCCGAAGGCCGATTGCACACCGGGCGACGTGCGTCTGTCGGTGCGCGGCCTGACGCGCATCGGCGTGTTCAAGGATGTCTCGTTCGACGTGCGCGCCGGCGAGATCGTCGCGCTCGCGGGCCTCGTCGGCGCGGGACGCAGCGAGGTTGCGCGGGCGATCTTCGGTATCGATCCGCTCGATTCGGGCGAAGTGTGGCTGGCCGGCAAGCGGCTCGACACCGGCAAGCCCGCGGCCGCGGTGCGCGCCGGGCTCGCGCTGGTGCCGGAGGATCGCCGCCAGCAAGGGCTCGCGCTCGAACTGAGCATCGCGCGCAATGCGTCGATGACGGTGCTCGGACGGCTCGTTCGACATGGGCTCATTTCGACGCGCAGCGAAACGCAGCTCGCCAACAAGTGGGGCACGCGTCTGCGCCTGAAGGCGAGCGACCCGGAGGCGCCGGTCGGTACGCTGTCGGGCGGCAACCAGCAGAAGGTCGTGCTCGGCAAGTGGCTCGCGACCGGCCCGAAAGTGCTGATCATCGACGAACCGACGCGCGGCATCGACGTTGGCGCGAAAGCCGAGGTGTATGGCGCGCTCGCCGAACTCGTGCGCGATGGCATGGCCGTGCTGATGATTTCGAGCGAGTTGCCCGAGGTGCTCGGTATGGCCGATCGCGTACTCGTGATGCACGAAGGCCGCATCAGCGCGGAGCTCGCGCGCGCCGACGCGAACGAGGAGCGCATCATGGGCGCCGCGCTCGGTCAGGGACTGTCACCATTGGGACGTGCAGCATGATGCGCCATTCGACCCATCCCGCGCCGGTGCGGCAGTCGCTGCCGAAGCGTTCCGCCGCTTCATCGGGCGGTCTCGTCGCGAGCGTCGCGAAGAGCCGCGAAACCACGTTGTTCGTCGTGCTGATCCTGCTGATCGCGGGGACCGGGCTCGCGAAGCCGCAGTTCCTGAATCTGCAGAACCTGCGCGACGTGCTGCTGAACGTGTCGATCATCGGTCTGCTAACGGCTGGGATGACCGTCGTGATCCTGATGCGGCATATCGATCTGTCGGTCGGCTCGACGGTGGGTATCAGCGCGTACGCGGTGGGCAGCCTGTACGTTGGGTTCCCGCATATGCCGGTGCTCGTCGCGCTGGCCGCGGGGCTCGCGATCGGGCTCGTCGCGGGCGGCATCAATGCGCTGCTCGTCGCGGTGGGGCGCGTGCCTTCGCTCGTGGCGACGCTGTCGACGCTGTACATCTTTCGCGGCGCCGATTACGCATGGGTGCACGGCGGCCAGATCAACGCGACCAGTCTGCCCGACGCGTACTCGCGGCTCGCGACCGGCACGCTGCTCGGCATCCCGACGCTCGCGCTGATCGCGATCGTCGTACTCGCCGGCCTGTCGGTGTATCTGAAGCAGTTTCGCGGCGGTCGCGAGCACTATGCGATCGGCTCGAATCCGGAAGCCGCGCGGCTCGCGGGCGTGAACGTCGAGCGTCGCGTGATGTCGGGCTTTTTGTTGTCCGGGGCGATTGCGGGCTTCGCGGGCGCGTTGTGGCTCGCGCGCTTCGGCACCGTCGATGCCAGCACCGCGAAGGGCATCGAATTGCAGGTCGTCGCGGCGGCGGTGGTCGGCAGTGTCGCGATTACGGGCGGCGTCGGCACGATCCTCGGCGCGACGCTCGGTGCGCTCGTGCTCGGCGTGATCAGCATCGCGCTCGTCGTGCTGCACGTGTCGCCATTCTGGGAGCAGGCGATCCAGGGCGCGCTGATCGTCGCCGCGATCGCCGCCGATACGCTGCTGGCTCGCTCCGTCGCCAAACGCATGATGAGGAAACGCGATCATGGCTAAACCCGATTCCGCGCTGCTCACGCGCAAGCGCGAAACGCCGCTGCAATGGGAAGTGTTGCTGGTGATCGTGCTGATCGTGTCGCTGGTGTTGGGCCGCTGGCTGTCGCCGGTGTTTCTGACCGGCGCGAACCTGAGCAACGTATTCGCCGATCTGACCGAGATCGCGCTAATGGCGCTGCCGATGACGCTGATCATCGTCGCCGCCGAAATCGATCTGTCGGTCGCGTCGGTGCTGGGCGCGTCGAGCGCGCTGATGGGCGTGCTGTGGCACATGGGGCTGCCGATGCCGGTCGTGATCGTTGTGGTGCTGATCGCCGGCGCGCTGGCGGGCCTGCTGAACGGCCTCGTGATCGTCAAGCTGAACCTGCCGTCGCTCGCGGTCACGATCGGTACGCTCGCGCTGTTTCGCGGTCTCGCGTATGTGCTGCTCGGCGATCAGGCGGTCGCGGATTTTCCGGCCGCGTATACGGCGTTCGGCATGAACACGCTTGGCCCCACGTTCATTCCGTTGCCGTTCGTGATCGTGATCGTCGCCGCCGTGCTGTTCACGGTTCTGCTGCAAGCCACCGCGTTCGGCCGCAGTCTCTATGCGATCGGCGCGAATCCGACCGCCGCCGCGTTCTCCGGCATCGAGGTCGCGAAGATCCGTTTGCGCCTGTTCGTGCTGTCGGGTCTCGTCAGCGCGCTCGCGGGCATCGTCTATACGCTGCGCTTCACGAGCGCGCGCGGCGATAACGGCGAGGGCTTCGAGCTGTCGGTGATCGCCGCGGTGCTGTTCGGTGGCGTCAGCATTTTCGGCGGACGCGGCTCGATGGTCGGCGTGCTGCTGTCGCTGCTGATCATCGGCGTGCTCAAGAACGCGCTGACGCTCGACGATGTATCGAGCGAAACGCTGACCATCGTGACCGGCGTGCTGCTGCTCGCGTCGGTGCTGATTCCGAACCTCGTCGCTCGCTGGCGGGCGGCACGCGACCGGCGTTTCATCGCGAAGTCCGCCGCCACGTCTTCTTCATCCGCAACCTAGCTTCCCCTCTCTGTCCAACAACAACGCAGGAGACACTTCATGTTCAAACCTCTACGTCACACCGGCATGGCCGCGCTCTGCGCCGCGTTGCTCGCGATCAGCTGCGGCGGCGCGTTCGCCGCTGAACTGAAAAGCGGGCTGAAGATCGCGTTCGTGCCGAAGCAGATCAACAACCCGTACGAAGTGATCGCCGACGACGGCGGCCTCGCCGCGATCAAGGAATTCGGCGGCGTGGGCAAGGCGGTCGGGCCGTCGGATGCGGGCGCGTCGTCGCAGGTGTCGTACATCAACACGCTGATCACGCAGCACCAGGATGCGATCGTGATTGCCGCCAACGATGCGAACGCGGTCGTGCCGTATCTGAAGAAGGCGATGGGTCAGGGCATCAAGGTCGTCACGTTCGACTCCGACACCGCGCCCGAGGGCCGCCAGCTGTTCGTCAATCAGGCGAACGCCGAAGGCATCGGTCGCGGCCAGGTGCAACTGGTCGCGAAGCTGATGGGCGGCGAGGGCGAGTTCGCGATTCTGTCGGCGACGCCGAACGCGACGAACCAGAACACCTGGATCAAGTGGATGCAGGAGGAACTGAAGAAACCGGAGTACTCGAAGATCAAGCTCGTCAAGATCGCGTACGGCAACGACGACGATCAGAAGTCCTTCGTCGAAACGCAGGGCTTGCTGCAGGCGTATCCGAACCTGAAGGCGATCGTCGCGCCGACGACGGTCGGCATCGCGGCGGCGGCGCGCTATATCTCGTCGTCGTCGAGCAAGGGCAAGGTGGCGGTGACGGGCCTCGGCACGCCGAACCAGATGCGCGCGTTCGTGAAGAACGGCACCGTGACCGCGTTCCAGTTGTGGGATCCGAGCGAGCTCGGCTATCTGGCCGCGTACGCGGCGGCGTCGCTCGCGTCGGGCACGATCACGGGCAAGGAGGGCGAAACGTTCGACGCCGGCAAGCTCGGCAAGCGCACGATTGGCGCGCACGGCGAAATCATTCTCGGGCCGCCGACCACGTTCGATGCGAGCAACATCGACAAGTACAACTTCTGAGCTTCGGCAACGCCGACTGTCCACCTGATCGCCGTTGGCGGTTAGTGGGCAGTCAGCGCAGCGGATCTCGGGGCTTTCGCGTGCGGTCCGCTCAGCGGCGGATCGCAAAACGCCGCGCATAAGCGGCGGATGGTGAGCCGCTTCCCCACACCGCGCCATCGATCAGTTCCCTTGTGACGTCCTCGCCGGGCACCGGCACGTTCACGCGCGCGCCGGCCTCGCGATACAACTGCGTCTGGTTGATGCGCGCGGCGACCGCGTCGTAGTCGTTGTGCGCATCGATGATCCCCCAGCGCTCGAACTGCGTGAGGAACCACGCGCCTTCGAATGGATGCGGATAGTTGACCGCGCCGTCGTCGAAGAAACGCATCGGCAGGCGGCGCGGGTTCGCCGTGTCGAGGAGGTCGCCGAGCCGCGCCGCGATCAGCGTCTCGTCGATACCGATGTAATCGGGCCGCGCGAGCCAGCGGGCGATCTCGTCGCGATGCCCGGCGCCGTCGAGCCAGCGGCACGCTTCGAGCACGGTCTGCACGAGCGCGCGCGTCGTGCGCGGATGCGCATCGACGAAATCGCGTCGGCAGGCGAGCACTTTCTCGGGATGCTCGGGCCACACCTCGCTCGAATAAGCGATCGTTTTGCCGACGCCGTGCGCCTCGGCCATTTCATTCCAGGGCTCGCCGACGCACAGACCGTCGAGCCGGTCTTCGGCCAGCGCGGCGACCATTTGCGGCGGCGGAATCGCGACACTGTCGATGTCGCGCAACGGATCGACGCCTTGCGCCGCGAGCCAGTAGTACAGCCACATCGCATGCGTGCCGGTCGGGAAGGTGTGCGCGAACACCGGCTTGCGGCCGAGCGTCGCGAGCGCCTCGCGCAAGGTCCCATGCTTCGCGAGCGCATCGGCGAGCCGATTCGACAGCGTGATCGCCTGGCCGTTGCGGTTCAGCACCATCAGCACGGCCATGTCGGTGCGCGGGCCGCCGAGGCCGAGCTGCACGCCATACACGAGCCCGTAAAGCGCGTGCGCGGCGTCGAGATCACCGGCTAGCAGCTTGTCGCGCACGGCGGCCCACGACGGCTGGCGGCACAGTTCGAGCGTGAGCCCGTGCGCATGGCCGAACTCGAGCAGCTTCGCCGCGATCAGCGGCGCCGCGTCGGACAACGCGACGAAGCCGAGCCGCAGATGGGTCTTTTCAGGCGGCTCCGCAAAGGCCGCGGCGGTGACGGAAGTGGCTGGATTCATGAGCGCATCATTTGAGCGAGCCGGCCGACGCGACGACCTCGCGCGCCACCTCGGCGAGTTTGACGCCCTGGTTCATCGCGCGTTTGCGCAGACTCGCGTAGGCGGCCGGTTCGGTGAGTTTCTGCTGATCCATGAGCAGGCGTTTCGCGCGATCGATCAGCTTGCGCTCGGCCAGTTCGTTTTCGGCCTGCGCGAGCCGCTCGCGCAATTGCGACTCCTGCGCGAAACGCGCGAGCGCGACTTCGAGAATCGGCGCGAGCCGCTCGGTCGCGAGGCCTTCGACCAGATACGCGGTGACGCCCGCGTTGACCGCTTGGCGGATCAGTTGCTGGTTCGCGTCGTGGCTGAACATCAGCACGGGGCGCGGCGCGCTCGCGTGCATCACGGCGAGCTGTTCGAGCGTATCGCGCGACGGCGACTCCGTATCGATGATGATGACGTCGGGCCGCTCGTCCTGAACCGCGCGATGCAGCGCCTGCGGCGTCGCGGTGCCGGAGAGCATTTCGCAGCCGAGACAGGCGAGCGCGTCGCGCAGATCGCCGATGGGTTTGTCGGTGTCGGTGACAAGAAGAACACGCAGCATGGAGTCGGGGGAAGGGACATCTGACCATCAGTAAAGCAATGGATATGCCAGTCTTCGCGCGACGGGGCTTGGCGAGGTGTGAGAGCGCATTCGCGCGAATGGCGGGGATCGATTGGGGTTTTTTGCGGGCGATCGCTGCGAATCGTCCGCGAAAGAGGGACGCGGCCACGCCGGTCGCGCTGCACCGGCGAGGGGCATGCAGGACAGCGGACGCCCGATGCACCGAAGCAGCGCATCGCGTTCGTCGCGGCCGCAGCCTTGGAGCCTTAAAGCCAGCGCGAATAACTGCGCGGTGAAAACAGCAAGGTCACCGCCATCATCACGGCGATGCAGCCGGCGAGCATGATCCACGCGGCGACGAATCCGCCGCTCCAGCCGCGCACGATGCCGGTCACGAGCGGCGCAACCGCCGCGCCGAACGCGCCGGCGCCCATCGCGACCACCGGCAGACTGGTCAGCAATGACGTGCCGTAGAAGCTCAAGCCGGTCGCGTCGCGAATCGCCGTCAACAACGGGCTGATCGAGGTCAGCAGCGGGTGCAGATAGAGCTGGAGGAGCGGGTGGTCGAGCAGGTGCGCAAAAGCGCGGGTGGGGAGGATTTGGGGGCGGTGTTTGGAGTTTAGCGAGACGTGCTGCGACGTGCGTGGTCGCCGAAGCGGCGTGCCGCCAGATTCCAATCAAGACGCCGCGCGTGTTGCGGCGTACGACGTTCGCGCATGCGCTGGAGAGCATCCCGAATGTCAGGGAAGACGTCTATTTCACGCGCTTGGGCGGCGAGGCTGACGTAGCGCGTTCAAGCAGAACGCGGAGTCGGAAGGGATGGCGCGAGTCTGTCGGGCCTCGCGCTTTCGCATGGGTTCGGGCGGGCTGCCCGCATCGCCTGCACAACATCACAGGTACGCAGGGCGGCGCCGTGACCCCTGCTTACCTCCGCCGCGCCGCTTGCCGTGGCGCACCGCCGCCACTCGCACGCTCGTCCTTGTGGCGGAAATTGATGCGCCCCTTGGTCAGGTCGTAGACCGACAATTCGAGCGTCACGCGATCGCCCGCGAGAATACGGATATGGTTCTTGCGCATGCGCCCGGACGCATAGGCGCCGACCACGACGCCGTTGTCGAGCGTCACGCGGTAGCGGCTATCCGGAAGCACTTCGTCGACAATACCGTCAAGTTCAAGCAGTTCTTCTTTCGCCATGCATAACTCCTGGTCGATGGGATAAAGGGGAAACCGGCCGCAGGCATTGCGAGCGGCGCGACTGTGGATTCGTTTGAAAAGCAGCGGCGCCCGAAAGCACGCTGCGCGACATGAGTGACGCGCCGATGACGCCGCTCAAAGATCGGTCACCGACTGACCGCTCACCTGGCCGTCGATCAGCCGTTCCGCATGCGCCATGCACGCGATGCGCGCCTTGCCCATGCCGTCGAACGGAAACAGATACTGCAGGCGAAATACCCGGCCGTCGGCCGCCGGATTGGCGCCGACGCGGCAGATGCGCACCGAAGCGTCGTAACCGGCGCCCGGATTGCGGGTCGCTTGCGCGCCCGCGGGGCGGCGCGGATAAACGAGCGGGTGAATTTCGTAACCTTTGTAGGTCCTGACTGCTGGATTCATGAGAAACATGTCCTGTATTGCGTGGTCCACGCGCCGCGTGCGGGGCGCTGCTTCCGGCAACGCTCCTTTGACGCGTCACGGTACGGACCGGCGGCGCAGCACCGATGGGCGCGCCGCGTTAAAAATGGTTGGCACAGGCCTGCTAGACCCGACGGGCTCAATGACAATGGCTCGAGCGGTCGCGCGAAAACGCGGATTCGACCGAAAAAACGCTGAAGCGGCGCGTCAATTCGGGCGCCGGACGCATGATGCTGAACCGCTCGGTGTACTTCTCGCGACGGCGAATGCGGGCGGCGCATTGCCGGAGTGACGGGATCGCCGATAAAGGGCGGTCGAACAGTCGGGGGTGGTGCGGAGATGCCGGGTTGAGACTGCCTGGTGCTGCCAGTGCTATATGGGTGCGAGGTGCAACTATTGCAATATGATGCCTGAAATAGCCCTGATTGGATAGTGCAAACTTCAGCGCACGACCGGAACGCCCGACTGGCAGGGCTTCGCGGGCGGTTGGCGAAGTCGTGTCGGAGGCGGGACGGGCGACGGACGCGCAAATTGCGCGAGTGGCGCGCGCGAGGCTCCTATCCGAACGCGTGCGTCAGCGCGACGTTTCGGCGACGCGCTTCTGCAATTCGCGCGCGGCCGCCAGCGGCAGGCGCGCATCGTTCCAGCCGGCCAGCCATTCGACTTCCTTGGCCGTGAAGACCTGACCATGGTTGCGCAGCGCGTACTGCAGCGAATCGATGATGTGGTTGCGAATGATCTCCGGCGTGCGCTTGTCGTCGAGCACGGCGCGAAGCGCTTCGAGTGTGGCCATCGGTTGGTTCCGTTCGGTTGGGTGTCGGCGGATCAGTGTTTATCGCACGAAAAAAATGCGCTGGCGAGGTAGACAAAATTGCCGTCCGGCGTCGAGTCGCGGCGCCAGCGCGAGGCCGCTACAATGGCGACTTCCTGAATTGCGGACCGAGCGGGCGCGCCGGCGTCCGCTGCGGGCATCTGGCTTCGTCGTCATCCGCTATCGCGCGCCGCCTCCTTCGAACCTCGCGTTTTTTCCATGCGCAACCCGAACGTGTCTCCTGTCAAAGACCTGCTGCTGAAGCGCTACGCGCCGATCGCCGACGGCATCGCCGCGCTGCTCTATCCGTGCGCCGAGGTGGTGATTCACGATCTGCGCGATCAGACCATCGCGTATCTGGTGAACAATCTGTCGCGGCTCGAGGTGGGCGCGCCGTCGGTGCTCGACGACGCGCACTTCGCGGCGCGCGGCCAGACCATCGGCCCCTACGAGAAACTGAACTGGGACGGCCGCCGCCTGCGCTGCGTGAGCAACATCCTGTTCGACGACGACGGCAAGCCCGCCGGCATCCTGTGCGTGAACTTCAACATCGCGGTGTTCGAGGATGTGCGCTCGACGCTCGATCTGTTCATCAAGGGCGGCGCGATGACGGACGCGCCTGCCGACGATCTGTTCCGCGACGACTGGCAGGACCGCATCAACACGTATCTGCACGCGTGGCTGCGCGACCGGCAAATCGGCATCAATGCGCTGACGCGCGAGCACAAGCGTGAAATCGTCGAGGCGCTGCACGCGCAGGGCGCGTTTCGCGGCCGCAGCTCGGCGAATTACGTGGCCGCGGTGCTGACGATGGGCCGCGCGACCGTCTACAAGATCCTGAAGCAGATGAAAGAGGGCGGTTGAGCTCAGGCGCGCCGTGCTTGAAAATGCATCGACGACGCCCAAAATAAGGTCACACACCATGCGCTACCGACACTACAAAGGCGGCATTTACGAACTGGTCTGCGAGGCCACGCTCGAATCGGATCCGACGGTCACGATGATCGTCTACAAGGCGGCCAATGGTACGATCTGGACCCGTCCAGCGACGGTGTTTTTCGAGCTGGTAGAGCAGGAAGGCGTCAAGGTGCCGCGTTTTGCGCCGCTCGATGAGTTCAACAACGAGGCAGATGCGTCCCCCGCGGACTCACCCATGCTGCCGTAATCACAGGAACAGGAAAACCGAATGCGTCTTTTGCTTGCCATCATTCTGCCGTGGCTGCAGTTTTTCACGATCGGCCGTCCGTTTGCGGGCATCATCTGCCTGATTCTGCAAATCACGCTGATCGGCTGGGTGCCGGCGGCCATCTGGTCGGTGTATTCGCTGAGCCAGTACAACACGGACAAGAAAATTGCCCGCGCAATGGGCAACGGGCGGTGAGACACAGCGCGTGAAAGCGTCGGCTAGCGGGGCGCCAGGCCCCTACGCTACCGCTCACTGTGCCGGTATCGCGACCGCATCCGGCACTTCGATCACCACGTCGGTTTCCGCGACCGCCACGCACGGCAGGATATAACCGTCCGCCTTTTCCTCGCGGCTCACGCCGGGCCATTCAATCGAGTAGCGCACACGCCCAGACGTCATCCGGCACAAGCATGTTCGGCACGTGCCGTTGCGGCACGAACGCGGCAAACGCAGATTGGCGAAAGCGGCGGCTTCGAGAATCGTCAGCGAATCGGGCGCATCGAAGCTCTGGCCGAGCGGTTCGACGCGAACCACAGGCGGGCGGGTGGGGGCGGACATCGTGCAGGTCAATGACTAGGTGCGCGACACTTTACACGGGATCGGACACCGCTTTATGCCGCGCCGCAACATCGGCGCGTCAGTCGCGCCTTCAAGAAAAAATCGGGGAAATCTTGCACCTGGCCCGAACTCGTCTAAAGTAAATCAATTCACCTCCGCGTGGCGCGAACTGACGATGCTGCGTCGAGGCGACGGCCCGCGTCGGCTGCATGGGACAAGGAGGAACGAGCGGCGGACGCGATAGCAAGCAATCAGCGCGTGCATTACCCGAGCGCATCGTACGCGCACTCTTCCAGGTGACTCCCATGCAGATCCAATTCCCGAACGAAGCCCCTGAATATTCAGGTCGCGAACTTACTTTGGCGTTTCCGGCAATGGTCGATGGGCAGAGGGTGGAGTGCATGATCACTGCGGAAGCGCTCGAAGATCACTTCGGCGCTGCGTCCCCCCGGCTGGAGGACATGATCGTCGCGTTCGACGCGCACCGGCCGCGCATCGAGGCCGCCACGCGCCGGCTGTTGTCGGAAACGCGCGCGCAGTGTCTCGTGCTCAGAAGCGGTTACGTGCGGTTTTACGAGGCGAACTGGCGTAACTGACCGATCTGAAACTATCGGCTGGCTACCGGTACCGAAGCTTCGGCAAGCGCGACTGCTGCCGAAGCGCGAAGTTCGGATTCACCCGTGCCGCTGCCGCTGGCTGGCCTTCGTGCAAGCCGCGACTACGTGCAATGCATCGGCGGCACGCAGCCAACTCCATTACTTTCAAATGATCCGCCGCAGCGCCCGATCCTTGAACACCACATGGTGCGCGATCGCCGCGAGCGCGTGCAGTCCGATTACCCAATAGAACACGTTGCCGAGCCACTCGTGCGCGTCCTTCAACAGCGGCCGCGCGATCGCATCCGCGCGCACCAACGTGAAGCTGATGTCCGTCCATGCGAGCGACACCGGCCGCCCGCCCGCATTGACCATCAGCATGCCGAGCAGCGGCTGCGCGAAGATGAACACATAGAGCGCGAGGTGCGCGGAGCGCCCGAGAAAAGCGAGCAGCCGATTGCTTTCGAGCTCCTCCGGCGCGCCGGCCCACAATCTCCACAGCAGCCGCAACACGGCCAGCCCGAGCACCAGCGTGCCGGCCCAAAAATGCACGCCGGTCCAGAACGCGCGGCTGTCGGAGCCGCGCGGGCCGCGGATTTCGATGGCCAGATAGGCCAGCGCGACCAGCAGAAAAATCATCCAGTGGAAGAAAATCGCGGGCTTCGTGTAGCGGTCCGCCGTGCGGTTATATGAGGACATCAAGACTCCTGGGGTGGCGACCCGGTCGATCGTCATTCGAAACATCGGATGATAAACGGTCCCCGAACCCGACGACACATTCGACCCCCCGGCCGCGCGACCTCCTCATTCGCTGCCGAGATAGAAATACCGGAACAGGAAAATGGCCGCGATGATCCACACGACCAGCTTCACCTGGCGCGCCTGGCCCGTCAGCAGCTTGAGTCCCGCGTACGAGATGAAGCCGAACGCGACGCCGTTCGCGATCGAGTAGGTGAACGGCATCAGCAGCGCGGTCAGCGCGGCCGGCACGACTTCGGTCGCGTCGTCCCACGGCAGGTCGACCAGTTCGCGCAGCATCAGGCACGACACGTACAGCAGCGCGGGCGCGGTCGCATACGGCGGCACCACTTCGGCGAGCGGCGCGAAAAACAGCGCCGCGACGAACAGCACGGCGACCGTGATCGCGGTCATGCCGGTACGGCCGCCGGCCTGCACGCCCGATGCGCTTTCGATATACGCAGTCGTCGACGAAGTACCGAGCATCGAGCCGGCGAGAATCGCGGTGCTGTCCGCGAGCAGCGCGCGGTTCAGCCGATGCATCTTGCCCTCCACCAGCAGCCCCGCGCGGTTCGCGACGCCCATCAGCGTGCCGGTCGCATCGAACAGCTCGACGAGGAAGAACACCAGCACCACGTTCAGCACGCCGCTCGACAGCGCGCTGCGGATATCGAGCTGCAACAGCGTCGGCGCGATCGACGGCGGTGCGGACACGATGCCGTGAAACTGGTTGCCGCCAAAGAAAAAGCTCAGGATCGTCACGGCGACGATACCAATCAGGATCGCCCCGCGCACGCGCATATGATCCAGCGTGACGATGCCGAAGAAGCCGACCGCCGCGAGCACGACGTGCGGGTCATGCAGATTGCCGAGCGTGACGAGCGTGGCCGGATTGCCGACCACCACGCCGGCCGACTTCAGCGAAATGATCGCGAGAAAGAGACCGATGCCGCCGGTGATCGCGATGCGGATCGAATGCGGAATGCCCTTGACGATCACCTCGCGCACGCGGAACAGCGTGACGATCAGGAACAGGCACCCGGAGATGAACACCGCGCCGAGCGCGGCCTGCCACGTGTAGCCCATGCCCTTGACGACCGTGTATGCGAAGTACGCGTTCAGGCCCATGCCGGGCGCGAGCGCGATCGGGTAGTTCGCGTACAGACCCATGATCAGCGACGCGAGCGCGGCCACGAGGCAGGTCGCGACGAACACCGCGCTCTTCGGCATGCCGGCGTCGCCGAGAATCGCCGGGTTCACGAAGATGATGTAGGCCATCGTCAGGAAAGTGGTCACGCCGGCTAGCACTTCGGTGCGCAGGTTGGTGTCGACGGCGTCGAAGCCGAAGTAGCGGTTGAACGAGTCCATGTGGCGGGTTTTCTCTCTTGCGTCGTTCAGACAGTGCTTTTGTCATCGAGGCGGTGACAGCGCGGCGCGGCAAGGCAGGCCGCGCGGCGGCGTTACGGCGGAATTGTAGTCACGAATGGCAGCGCCCCGGCGCCTGTGGCGGCGCCGGCAGGCCGCCCGGGCCCGTCAGGCGGGCGGTTTGCCGTGCGACTGTGGCGCCTGCGCATCACCGCGAGGCGCCTGACGCGCGAGCCAGCGATCGAGTTCGCCAGCAAACGCCTTGCCATCGCGCGCGCTGAAGGCGGCCGGCCCGCCCGTGTCGACGCCGCTCGAGCGCAACTGGTCGAGCATCGAGCGCATGCGCAGCCGTTCTTCGATCGTGCCGGGCGTGTACCAGTTGCCGCGCGGATCGAGCGCGTGGGCATTTTTTGCCAGCACGGCGGCGGCGAGCGGGATGTCGGCGGTGATCACGAGGTCGCCCGCGACGACGCGCTCGACGATCAACTGATCGGCGGCGTCGAAGCCGGCCGGCACCTGGATCGCGCGGATCAGCGGCGACGGCGGCACGCGCAGGAACGAATTGGCGACCAGCGTCAGCGGCATGCCGGTGCGGCGCGCCGCGCGATACAGCATGTCCTTGACGACGGCCGGGCAGGCGTCGGCATCGACCCAGATTGGCATGGTGCGGGTTCCTGCTGTGTGCGGCTGGTTTGCTGCGTGGGGGATGGAGGGACCGGATGATACCTTGGCGCGACGCAAGCCGTGCCATGCCGCTCGCGGCGGGCGGCATTCAGGCTGCGACTACGCCAGCCGCGACCGCTTTACTGCACGGCCGTCGGGGCGTTGCCTTGCTGCTGCTCGCGGTGTTGCGCGACGATGCGGCCCGCGCGCTGCGCGTTCTCCGGATAGTTGATCCAGTCCAACGGGTCGTAGCCGGCGGCGAGCCATTCCGCGAGGTCAGCGCGGACCTGGGCGCGCGTTTTCGGCGCCGACGGGTCGGCGGGCTGCGTCACCGCTTGCGCGTAGACGGTGCTGATACCCACGGCGGCCAACAGCGCGCCGAGTCCAATGCGGGAAGACAGTTTCATGGCGGGCTCCTGCGGAGCGGAAAAACAGCCGGACCTGGTGGTTTTTCGGTGCGCCGGGTAAGGCAGTACAAGCAACGCACCACTTCTGCCGGCAAATCGAACCCGCCGCGAGCCTCATTCGCCACGTCAGCGCAAGCAACGCGCAAGCGGGTGGGTATGCCGAAACGTCGACGCTAATCCGCGCCGAATGGATGTCCTGACAAATATCGTCCTATCACGCCGATGGCTTGTTGAAGCGTTCGAGCCCCGCACTCACGAGGTCGATCGGCAGCGGAAACACGATCGTCGAGTTCTTGTCGGCGGCGATCGTCACCAGCGTCTGCAGATAGCGCAACTGCATCGCCTGCGGTTGCCGCGCGAGCGTCTGGGCCGCCTCCAGCAACTGCTTCGATGCCTGCAACTCGCCTTCCGCGTGAATCACCTTCGCGCGCCGTTCGCGCTCGGCTTCGGCCTGACGCGCAATCGCGCGGATCATCGTTTCATTGATATCGACGTGCTTGATCTCGACGATCGAAACCTTGATGCCCCATGCGTCGGTTTGCGAGTCGAGCACTTTCTGGATGTCGGTGTTCAGCTGCTCGCGCTCCGACAGCAGCTGGTCGAGGTCGTGCTTGCCGAGCACCGCGCGCAGCGTCGTCTGCGCCAGCTGGCTGGTCGCCTCGAAGTAGCGCGCGACCTGGATCACCGCCTTCTCCGGATCGACGACGCGGAAATACACGACCGCGTTGACCTTGACCGACACGTTGTCGCGCGTGATCACGTCTTGCGTCGGCACGTCGAACACGATGGTGCGCAAATCCATGCGCACCGCCTGCTGCACGATCGGAATGATCAATACGAGCCCGGGCCCCTTGACCTTCCAGAAGCGGCCGAGCATGAACACGACGCCGCGTTCGTACTCGCGAAAAATCCGCACCGACGACGCAATCAGCGCGATCACGAGCAGGATCAGGATGCTGCCGAAGCCGAATGTGAAGCCGATCATGAGCGTTCTCCTTGTAAGGCGTCGACCGACGTAACGGGCACCACGGTCAGTGTGAGGCCGTTGCGCGCCGTCACGCGCACGCTCTGACCCGGGGCGGCCGGCGTGGTGCTCGAGACGCGCCAGCGCTCGCCGTGCACGCGCGCCCAGCCGGCCAGCGGGCCGCCCGCCGCGTGTTCGGGTTCGGGCAGCAAGCCGCCGTCCAGCACCACGCCGACGCAGCCGATCAGCGCCTCCGAGCCCGTCACGACCGGCCGCCGCCGCGCGCGCAGCGCGAGCCGCGACACGCCGAGCACGAACGCGACGCTGAACACGACGACCGCGGCGATCAGCGGCAGCGGGATGCCGTAGCCGGGCACGTCGGTATCCATCAGCATCGTTGCGCCGACCACGAACGCGACCACGCCGCCGAAGCCGAGCGAGCCGAAGGTCGGCAGGAACGCTTCGCCGATCAGGAAGGCGATGCCGAGAAAGATCAGCCCGAGGCCGACGTAGCTGATGGGCAGCATCTGCATCGCGAACAGGCCGAGCAGCAGGCTGATTGCGCCGACTACGCCGGGCAGCACGAAGCCCGGATTGGCGAATTCGAAGAACAGGCCATACATGCCGAGCATCAGCAGAATCAGCGCGACGCTCGGATCGGTGATCACGGCGAGAAAGCGGCTGCGCCAGTCGGGTTCGAGCGTGATCAGCGGCGCATGCGCGGTGTGCAGCGTGACGCTGCCCGCGCTCGTGACGTACGTGCGGCCGTCCAGCTGGCGCAGCAGGTCCGGCACGTCGCGCGCGACGATATCGATGACGTGCTGCGCGAGCGCTTCCTCATCGGACAGGCTCACCGCTTCGCGGACCGCGCGCTCGGCCCAGTCGGCGTTGCGGCCACGCATCTGCGCGAGGCCGCGGATGTAGGCGGCGGCATCGTGGACCTGCTTGCGCAGTTCGGTCGATTGGGTGTCGAGCGGCAGAGCACTGGCGGCTTCGGACGATGCGCCGGGTGACGCAGGCGCAGGCGCGGACGCGCCGCCAGGCGGCGTGCGCATGTCCGGCAGCCCCGGCGTGCCTGGGGTGGCTGGCGTTACGGGCGGGCCGCCGGCGGGCGGCTCGTTGCCGCCGATGCCCATCTGGATCGGCGTCGCGGCGCCGAGGTTGGTGCCCGGCGCCATCGCCGCGATGTGGCTCGCGTAGACGATGTAGGTGCCGGCGCTGGCCGCGCGCGCGCCGCTCGGCGCGATGAAGGTCGCGACCGGCACCGGCGAGGCGAGGATCGCCTTGATGATCTGCCGCATCGACGTATCGAGGCCGCCGGGCGTATCGAGTTGCAGGACCGCGAGCTGTGCGCGCTGGCTGGCCGCGCGCTGCAAACCACGCACGATGAAATCGGCGGTGGCCGGTCCGATCGCGCCATTCACCGGAATCACGACGACGCTGTTGGCGGTCGCGGTGGCGACGTTCGCCGCGCTCGCCGCATTGGCCGCTTGCAGCGGCGCCAGCGCTTCGCGCGTCGCGAAGCCGAACGCGCATAGCACGCCGAGCACGGCGATGCCGCGCATCAAACGGCCCACGATGCCGCCGCGGATAAGCGGCCTGCGCGGACCGGACTGCCGGAGCGGGAGACGCGGAGTCGTGTTCATCGCTGACGGCCGTCGCGCCAGCCGGTGCGAACCGGCGGCGCGGGCCCCTACCCTCGATCAAGGCTGGCCTGTTGCCGCTTAAAGCTTAGTCCGATTCGGCGCGTCGCGTGAGATCGAGCCCCGCGGCCCGGGCCGGCCGGTAGTCGGTCGGGCGCATGCCGGTCCATTTGCGGAACGCGCGATGAAACGCGCTCGGCTCCGCGAAGCCGACGGCGTTGGCGATATCGGCGATGGTGCGCTGCGTGCGCTGCAGTTCGGCGATCGCGATGTCGCGCCGCAGCGCGTCCTTGATCGACTGATACGTGTGGCCCTCCTGCTTCAGGTGCCGCCGCATCGTCGCCTCGGCGACGTGCAGGCGCGCGGCCATCTGATCGGCCGCGGGCCAGCCCGACATCGGCAGCGCGCGCAGCGTCTTGCGCACGCGCGCGGCGAGCGAACCCGGATTGCGGTACTTGACGATGAAGCTGCCCGGCGCATCGCGCAGAAACGGCCGCGCCGAGCGCGAAGTCTGGATCACCGGCAGTTCCAGAAACGCAGGGTCGAGATCGACGGACGACGCGGGCTCGTCGAAATACATGTCTTCGCAGAACATCAGCCGGTATTCGTGCGCGGCCGGCGGCGCGGCGCAGCGAAAGCGCGCTTCGAGCAACGGAATGCGCCGGCCGACGAGCCAGCACACGAGCCCGTACACGAGGATGAAATACGTCGCGTAAGCGAACATGGCCGGCTTGCGCGTGCCCGCGCGCTCGACGAACTTCAGGCGCACACGCTGCGCGTTGGTGTCGATCGTCGCGCCGAGATCGTCAAGCACGAGCCGCATGAAGCCGACCGCGCGCGCAAGCGCCTGCGCGCCGTTGCGCGCGCCCAGCGCCGTCTGCGTCATCGCGATGAAGCTGCCGCTTTTCATCGGATGCGAGTCCTGGCCGAAGAATTCGTCGTCGAGCGCGCGTGCGATGCCGGCCCACAGCGCGCCGTATTGCGCCGACGATACGCGGCTTTTCGGCGACGCGAGCATCGCCGCGGCAATGCCGGCCGCTTCGGCGAGCGTTCGCGCGTCGAGGCCGCGCGCCGTCGCGAGCGCGAGCGTTTCCTCGACGAGACTGACGGAGATCGTGCCTTTGTCGCTTTTCATCGGGATTCGGCTTTTCTGGCAAAAGCGCTCAGCATAGGCTGGATCGTGGTTCATGAAGCCCCTGAAATGGCGAGGCTCCATGCACGTGCATGGTAGCAGGATGGCAAAAGCGCTCAGCAAGAATGAGCGGAGCGAGCATCGAACGGCGCGGGCCGCTTGCCTACACTTGCCGCATCACCGCGATCGCCAGCACGGCCGCCAGCACCAACGAGGACGCAGTCATGGACAGCTTCTACACCGACGAACAACGGATGATCCGCGACGCCGCGCGCGACTTCGCGACCGAATGCCTCGCGCCGCACGCGGCGCAATGGGATCGCGACGCGCAACTGCCGGCCGGGGTCGTCGCGCAGCTGGGCGAACTCGGCTTTCTGGGCATGATGGTGCCGGCCGAGTGGGGCGGCTCCTACACCGATTACGTCGCCTATGCGCTCGCGCTGGAAGAGATCGCGGCCGGTTGCGCCGCCTGCGCGACGCTGATGAGCGTGCACAACTCGGTCGGCTGCGCGCCGATCCTGAACTTCGGCAGCGCCGCGCAGAAAGACCGCTATCTGCGCGAGCTCGCCATCGGCCGGACGATCGGCGCGTTCTGCCTGACCGAGCCGCAGGCGGGCTCGGAGGCGAACAATCTGCGCACCCGCGCGCAGCGGCGCGACGGGCAGTGGATTCTGAACGGCAGCAAGCAGTTCGTGACCAACGGTGCGCGCGCCGGTCTCGCGATCGTCTTCGCGGTCACCGATCCCGAGCGCGGTAAGCGCGGCCTGTCCGCCTTCATCGTGCCGACCTCGACGCCGGGTTTCGACGTCGGCCGGCCGGAGCACAAGCTCGGCATTCGCGCATCGGACACCTGTCCGATCTCGCTCGATCAGTGCGCGGTGCCCGAGGCCAATCTGCTCGGCGAGCCGGGCGAGGGTCTGCGCATCGCGCTGTCGAATCTCGAAGGCGGGCGCATCGGCATCGCCGCGCAGGCAGTCGGCATTGCGCGCGCCGCGTTCGACGCCGCGCGCCGCTACGCGAACGAGCGCGAACAGTTCGGCAAGCCGCTGAAAGACCACCAGACGATCGCGAACATGCTTGCCGACATGGCGACGCGCCTGAATGCCGCGCGCCTGCTCGTACATCACGCGGCACGGCTGCGCTCGGCGGGGCGGCCGTGTCTGTCGGAGGCGTCGCAGGCGAAGCTTTTTGCGTCGGAGCTTGCGGAGGAGATCTGTTCGAACGCGATCCAGATTCATGGCGGCTACGGCTATCTGGAGGACTATGCGGTCGAGCGCCACTATCGGGATGCACGGATCACGCAGATTTACGAAGGGACGAGCGAAGTGCAGCGGATGGTGATCGCGCGCCATGTTTGAGGGCGGCGTTTGAGCGCACAATAGCCTGGCCGTGGATGCTCGCCTGGATCACCGCGGCGAAAATAACCGAGCGCGCCCCGCGCCACTCGCAACTACGTTGCATGAGACCAGAGTAAGCGCTAAAGCGCTAACTCTGGTCGACAGGAGACGACGATGACAGCAGCGAAAGCCTTTCTCGAAGCGCGCGATCTGCTAGTGCGCCATCGCACCGACTACGAGCGCGCGTACCGCGAATTCGCGTGGCCCGCGCTCGGCGAGTTCAACTGGGCGCTCGACTACTTCGACGCGATCGCGCATGACAACGACAACCCCGCGCTGTGGATCGTCGACGATCCTTCCAGCGACGGCCTGCGTCTGTCGTACGCGCAGATGTCGGAGCGCTCGTCGCGGATGGCGAACTTTCTGCGCGGCGCGGGCGTCGGCCGCGGCGACCGTGTGCTGCTGATGCTGCCGAACCGCGTCGAGCTATGGGACGTCATGCTCGCCGCGATGAAGCTCGGCGCGATCGTGCTGCCCGCCACCACGCAGCTATCCGCCGACGACGTGCGCGACCGCGTGCAGATCGGCGGCGCGAAGTTCGTCGTGGTCGACAGCGCGGAGCTGGGCAAATTCGATGCGCTCGACGTGCCGCTCACCCGCCTGTCGGTCGGTGCGCCGCGCGACGGCTGGATCGATGTTGCCGCCGCGTACGAGGCTTCGCCGCATTTCGCGCCGGACGGCGTCACCCACGCCAGCGATCCGCTGTTGCTGTACTTCACGTCCGGCACCACCTCGAAGCCGAAGCTGGTCGAGCATACGCACCAGAGCTATCCGGTCGGGCATCTGTCGACGATGTACTGGATCGGCCTGCAACCCGGCGACATCCATTGGAACATCAGCTCGCCGGGCTGGGCCAAGCACGCGTGGAGCTGCTTCTTCGCGCCGTGGAACGCGCAGGCCTGCGTGTTCGTGTTCAACGTCCCGCGCTTCGTGCCGAAAGACACACTCGCCGCGCTCGTGCGCTTCAACGTCACCACGCTGTGCGCGCCGCCGACCGTCTGGCGCATGCTCGTGCAGGAGCCGCTCGGCGACTATCCGGTGAAGCTGCGCGAAATCGTCGGCGCCGGCGAGCCGCTGAATCCGGAGGTCATCGAGCGCGTCAAGCACGCGTGGGGCATTACGATTCGCGATGGCTACGGCCAGACCGAAACGACCTGCCAGATCGGCAATTCGCCGGGCCAGCCGGTCGTGGCCGGCTCGATGGGGCGTCCGTTGCCGGGCTACCGGGTCGAGCTGCTCGACGCCGACGACCAACCGGTCGGCGAAGGCGAAATCGCGCTGCCGCTCGCCGAACGGCCGCTCGGCCTGATGACGGGTTACGCGAACAACGCCAACGCGACCGCGCAGTCGATGCGCAACGGCCTCTATCGCACGTCGGATGTCGCGCTGCGTCGCGACGACGGCTACTACGTGTATGTCGGCCGCTCGGACGACGTGTTCAAGTCGTCCGACTATCGCCTGAGTCCATTCGAACTCGAAAGCGTGCTGATCGAACACGAGGCGATCGGCGAGGCGGCCGTCGTGCCGAGCGCGGACGCGTTGCGTCTGTCGGTGCCGAAGGCGTTCGTCACCGTGCGTCACGGCTACGAAGCCGGTCCCGAACTCGCGCGCGCGGTGTTCGCGTTCTCGCGTGAAAAACTCGCGCCGTACAAGCGGATTCGCCGTCTGCAATTCAGCGAACTGCCGAAGACGATCTCCGGCAAGATCCGCCGCGTCGAATTGCGGCGCCGCGAAATGGAGCGCGCGGCCGAGCCCGCGCGTCTGCCGGACGAGTATTGGGAAGAGGATTTTCCCGACTTGCGGTGACTGTCTTTATTCCTCGCCATTGCTGGTTTGCCGCCCCGGTTTGAATCGCACGCGTTGAATTCGAGCTTCGGATTCGACGCGTCGGGGCACTGTTTTCTAAATCACAGGAGTCTCAGCATGAGCACCCTTGCTTCGAACGAGACCGGCCGCGACGTTGCCGGCGCCGTGGCCACCGTCAAACTGCTGATCAACGGCGAGTTCGTCGAATCGAAGACGACCGAGTGGCGCGACATCGTGAACCCGGCCACGCAGGCGGTCCTCGCGCGCGTGCCGTTCGCGACCGTGGCGGAAGTCGACGCAGCGGTGCGCAGCGCGCATGCCGCGTTCAAAACGTGGAAGGACACGCCGATCGGCGCGCGCATGCGCATCATGCTGAAGTACCAGGCGCTGATTCGCGAGCATATGCCGCGCATCGCGAAGACGCTGTCGGCCGAGCAGGGCAAGACGATTCCCGATGCCGAGGGCGACATCTTCCGCGGTCTTGAAGTCGTCGAGCACGCGTGTTCGATCGGCACGTTGCAGCAGGGGGAGTTCGCCGAGAACGTCGCGGGTGGTGTGGACACTTACACGCTGCGCCAGCCGCTCGGCGTATGCGTCGGCATCACGCCGTTCAATTTCCCCGCGATGATCCCGCTGTGGATGTTCCCGATGGCGCTCGTGTGCGGCAATACCTTCGTGCTGAAGCCATCCGAGCAGGACCCGCTGTCGACGATGCAGCTCGTCGAACTGGCGCTCGAAGCCGGCGTGCCGAAGGGCGTGCTGAACGTCGTGCACGGCGGCAAGGAAGTCGTCGATGCGCTGTGCGCGCATGAACTGGTGAAGGCGATTTCGTTCGTCGGCTCGACGGCGGTCGGCACGCATGTGTATCGCCTCGGCAGCGAACACGGCAAGCGAGTGCAGTCGATGATGGGCGCGAAGAACCACGCGGTCGTGCTGCCCGACGCGAATCGCGAACAGACCCTCAACGCGCTCGCCGGCGCCGCGTTCGGCGCCGCTGGGCAACGCTGCATGGCGAGTTCGGTTGCGGTGCTGGTCGGTGCCGCGCGCGAGTGGCTGCCCGAGCTCGTCGCGAAGGCGAAGACGCTGAAGGTCAACGCGGGTCACGAGCCGGGCACCGATGTCGGGCCGGTCGTGTCGCGCGCCGCGAAGCAGCGCATTCTCGGTCTGATCGACGCGGGCGTGAAAGAGGGCGCGACGCTCGTGCTCGACGGCCGCGATGTGAACGTGCACGGCTACGAGCAGGGCAACTTCATCGGCCCGACGGTGTTCACCGACGTGACGGCCGACATGGAAATCTACCGCACCGAAATCTTCGGGCCGGTGCTCGTGGCGGTGAACGTCGCGACGCTCGACGATGCGATCGCGCTCGTCAATGCCAACCCGTTCGGCAACGGCGTCGGCCTCTTCACGCAAAGCGGCGCGGCGGCGCGCAAGTTCCAGAGCGAGATCGATATCGGCCAGGTCGGCATCAACATTCCGATCCCGGTGCCGGTGCCGTTTTTCAGCTTCACCGGTTCGCGCGGCTCGAAGCTTGGCGATCTCGGTCCCTACGGCAAGCAGGTCGTGCAGTTTTACACGCAGACCAAGACGGTCACCGCGCGCTGGTTCGACGACGACACCGTCAACGATGGCGTCAACACGACGATCCGCCTGCATTGAAGGCACACACGGAGACGACATCATGAAGATCGGCTTTATCGGACTCGGCAATATGGGCGCGCCGATGGCGCTGAACCTGCTGAAGGCGGGCCACGCGCTCAACGTGTTCGACCTCAGCGCGGAAGCTGTGCGCACGCTCGTCGACGCGGGCGCGCAGCCGGCCCGCTCACCGCAAGCCGCCGCGAGCGACGTCGAATGCGTGATCACGATGCTGCCCGCCGCGGCTCACGTGCGCAGCGTGCTCGTCGCGGACGATGGCATCCTCGCCGGCATCGCGCCGGGCGTGCCGATCATCGATTCGAGCACGATCGATCCCGCCAGCGTGAAAGCGTTTGCCGAACTCGCCGCGGCTCATGGCAACAGCTTCGTCGATGCACCGGTCTCGGGCGGCACGGGCGGCGCGGCGGCGGGCACGCTGACCTTCATGGTCGGCGGCAGTGCGAGCGCGTACGAGCAGGTCAAGCCAGTGCTGTCGGCGATGGGAAAAAACATCGTGCATTGCGGCGACACGGGCACGGGCCAGGTCGCGAAGATCTGCAACAACCTCGTGCTCGGCATCTCGATGGCGGGCGTCGCCGAGGCGATGTCGCTCGGCGAGGCGCTCGGTATCGACACGAAGGTGCTCGGTAGCATCATCAATACGTCGACCGGGCGCTGCTGGAGTTCGGACACGTATAACCCGATGCCAGGCGTGATCGAGACCGCGCCGTCGTCGCGCGGCTATACCGGCGGCTTCGGCACCGACCTGATGCTGAAAGATCTCGGCCTCGCCACCGATGCCGCGCGCGGCGTGCGTCAACCGGTCTATCTCGGCGCGCTCGCGCAGCAGCTTTATCAAACGATGAGCGCGAACGGCGCGGGGCGCCTGGACTTTTCGGCGGTGATCAAGCTGTATCGCTCGCGTGAGCGCGGCGGTAACGGCCTGGGAGGCACGCAATGATCGACCTCGATTACGCACATGACGGCGCCGTTGCTTTGATCACGTTGAAACGGCCGCCCGCGAACGCTTTCACGCCTGACGGTCTGCTGCAATTGCAACGCACCGTCGAGCAGTTGAACGCCGATGCGCGCGTGCGCGCGCTCGTGATCACCGGCGACGGTCCGAAGTTTTTCAGCGCGGGCGCCGATCTGAACACGTTCGCCGACGGCGATCGCGAAGTCGCGCGCACCGCGGCCGCGCGTTTCGGCGCGGCCTTCGAATCGCTGCAGAACGCGCGGCCCGTCGTCATCGCGGCGCTCAACGGCTTTGCGATGGGCGGCGGTCTCGAATGCGCGCTTGCCTGCGATATCCGCATCGCCGAGCAGCATGCGGTGCTGGCGCTCCCCGAGACGGCGGTCGGTCTGCTGCCATGCGGCTGCGGCACGCAGACGCTGCCGTGGCTCGTCGGCGAAGGCTGGGCCAAGCGGATGATTCTGACCGGCGAGCGCGTCGATGCGGCGACCGCGCTCAGCATCGGTCTCGTCGAAGAAGTGGTGGAGCGCGGCGCCGCGCGCGAAGCCGCGTTGAACATGGCGCAGCGCGTCACCGGTTTGAGCCCGCAGGCGGTCAGCTTCAGCAAGGAGCTGGTCCATCAGGCGCGGCATGGCGTGCCGCGCGCCGCCGCGCTCGCGCTAGAACGCGAGCGCTTCGTCGATCTGTTCGATGGCGCCGATCAGCGCGAGGGCGTCAACGCGTTCCTCGAAAAACGCGCGCCGCGCTGGCAGACGAGCCGTGCATCGCGGGAGACGCAGCGATGAGCACTTTGCACGGCTTTGCGGTCGAAATGCGCGACGCGACGAACCCGCAAGCCGAACCCGACGTGCTGTTTCGCGTCGTCAACCGCGTGGCGATCATCACGCTGAACCGGCCTGCCGCGCTCAACGCGCTGTCGCACGCGATGGTGCGCGAACTCGCGGTGCTGGTCGAGCATTGCCGCACCGATGCCGGGATCGTCGCGCTGGTGCTGAAGGGTGCTGGCGACAAGGCCTTTTGCGCGGGCGGCGACGTGCGCGAGGTACATCGGCTCGCGACGCAGGGCGACCCACGCTGGCTCGCGTTCTTCGTCGACGAATACCGGCTCGATTACGCGTTGCACACGTTTCCGAAGCCAGTGGTCGCGCTGCTCGACGGCATCGCGATGGGCGGCGGCATGGGCCTCGGCCAGGCGGCGCGGCTGCGCATCGTGACCGAACGCAGCCGCATCGCGATGCCGGAGACTCGCATCGGCTTCGTGCCCGACGTCGGCGCGAGCCGCTTTCTGAGCGTGATGCCGGCCGAGCTTGCGCTGTATGTCGGGCTGACCGGCGCGACGCTAGCGGGCGCCGACGCGATGCGCCTGCAACTGGCCGACCTGTGCGTGCCGGCCGATTGGCTCGCGAGCTTCGAGGAACGTTTGCAGCGCATGTCGCACGACGGCGGAATCGACGCGCTGCGCGCCGTGTTCGAGCCGCCGTGCAATATCGTGCCGCACGCACCGCTCGGCGCGCTGACGCAACTGATCCTGCGCCACTTCGACCGGCGTTCGGGCGTCGAGCGCATCGTCGCGACACTGCGTCAGGATCTCGAACGCGAACCGCCGCGCGAGGTGCGGCAATGGCTGCAAGCGACCTACGACGCACTGACCGCCCATTCGCCGACGATGCTGCACGTGACGCGCGAAGCGCTGCTGCGCGGCCGGCAGATGACGCTTGCCGATTGCTTCCGGATGGAGCTCGGCATCGTGAAGCGCTCGATCGAGGAAGGCGATTTCCGCGAAGGCGTGCGCGCGCAACTGATCGACAAGGACCGTCGGCCGCGCTGGTCACCGGCGACGCTCGCCGATGTGCAACCCGAGCGCGTGCGGCATTTCCTGAGTTCGCCGTGGCATGGCGACGCGCATCCGCTGGCGGCGCTGGGCGCGGAGCATGGCGACTGACTTGCGCGGCGTATCGTATGCCGCGCGGTGCGCGCGGCCCGGCGCACCCGCGCCCGCCCTTAGGTCTGCGGTCTGCCTGGCATGTCCCGCCCATCAGCCGCCGGTGCCAATTGTGGTCTGGCGTACACAGACTACGCGCGCCAATTGACATCTTTCCGGGCGCAATCTTAGATAGATAGTTCAGCTCCGTCCCGACCGGCAAAAACTGCTCGCAGCCCTCATCACGGCGCTCGTCCGACCCACGGTGCGTTTATACGTCACCGCTTCCCGCATTCTCGTGCTCTTGATCGATCAGGAGGCAATGCGTATGGAAAAGCCGTCAGATGAGAATCGCCGCTCCAAACCCTTCGGCGACAAACCCGCTTCCCACGTCGAGCAGGGCCCGCATGCAAACAAGCTCGTCCTCACCGCGCTAGGCGGCATTGCGGTTCTGGTGGGCAGCGGTATCTACTGGGTGGTGACCTTTTCGCATCGCGTGCCGGATGCGGATTGCTTTCCTCCCGGCATCGAGTGCGTTAAAAAGATCGCCGCGGTGATGAAGGAAGTCAGCGACGCGGATCGCGCAACCAGCATGGGCGAGAGCTGGCTGCTTGCGTTGCTGGTCACGGCCTTCACGTTCCTCGTGTTCTATGTCCACATTTGCCGTGGAGAAGAAGAACGGGCGCGGACCATCGCGGAACGCGAGTTCGAGGAGAAGAAGCGTATCGCGGAAGAGGAAGGCGAGGCCGCTCCCGACGTCGACTCCCGCTCGAAGGGTGTAGTCGGCATCCTGCGAAGCTGGTTCGCGTCGCGCTGGTGCATTCCGGTGTTCTGCTACGTCCCGGCGGTATTGCTGTTCGGCGGAGAGATATGGGAGGGCTATACCGATGCGGTCGTACTCGCTTTGGCGCTCGCCGCCATTTACGTGGCCGCCGAACACTATTCCGCGCTCGAGCAGCAACGCAAGCTCGTCGACGAGCAGGAAGCGGTGCTCGAGACCATCCGCAAGGAGCTCAGCGACAAGGTGGCCAGCATCGATAACGCGATGGGAACCCGCTATGGTCTTCGCGTGATTTACGACGCCTATCGCGACCCGAACCACGACCAGTCCCGCGCAGAGGAGAGGAAGCGCTTGCAGCCGAGCGCGGCGCACCAGGCTCACGGCGGCGCGGCGAACGTTCAGGAGTCTGAAAAAGGCATTTTTTCGATCTATCGTTTCTTCGATATCGACAAGCAATGGTGGGCGCGCGAGTCCTGGGACGGCTATCGCAGCAGCCCCGCGGCGACGCTCTATCGGACCTTGAAGGAAGGCGCGCGCACGAAGATGACGCTGGTGACGCCTCTCGAATATCCCGAGTTCGACGACGGCTCGATGCAGGACAAGGCACTCTTCTTCGGCAAGTTCATTGGACTCGTATGGCATTACGTCGTGCTGTGGCACGTACGGCGCGCGCTCGAGGCCGACTCGAAAGACGTCGTGTGCGAACACAAGATCCGCATTGCGCAGACTTCGCTGTGGCTGCATGTGGTCGACCGGACCGTCTATCAGATTCTCGGCGACGATCGCGGCAAGGACGTCAAGGTGCGCAACCTGACGCACGACATGGATGAGATCTCGGTATCGCTCGCCCGCTGGGCCAAGCGTGAAATTCAAACGCTGGCGGCGCGTGGCCCGACCGTCGAGGAGTACATCTGCACCTGCCTGACCGATGCCCATCAGGCCATACCCGCGGACGGCGCGGCCACCTTCGGACAGAACGAGGATCACGTACTCGAAAGACTCGGATTCAAGGAATGGGCGAACGAAGGAGACGCGCCATCGGGAATTCGCAAGCGAGTGTTGGCCGCGCGCTGCAAGGGATTGATCCGGGATGCCGTGGCGATCATCGCCACGGCCGAGCCGAGGCAGACGGCGGCCATCGACGGCCAATACGATCCGTCGATCGAAGAGATAGCAGCGGAGGTCGAGTGATGACTACTTCCATCGATGCGATGCTGGCCGACCTGGAGATCATCAGCGGTCTGGTGATGTCCATCGTGGTGCCGACGAACAACACGGACCGGTCGAACTTCACGACGCCGATCTCGCTGATCGTCAGACACCATCTGGTCGGCGGGCAGTCGCCGCTTGCCGGTCGCGACGTGCGCGGTCTCGTCGACCGGCTCAAGCACTGCGCCGGCGCGCTGTGCAAGGTCGGATCGGGCAAGAAGCTGCTCGCCGATTCGCAGTTGATGCGGGGCATTCCTGCGGCACCATATCAGGCGAATCAGTTCTACGTCGAGTTGCTGACGGCGGTGTCGCTCGGTCTTTACTTTCTCGGCGTGCCGATTGGCGAGCCGTGGGACCTGGTGCAGACCTGGGCCGACGAGGAGGGGGGCGGGCTACCGAACGGCATCTGCGTGGCGAAGGCGATCGGCGATATCGTGCGCTCGTCGCGCAAGTGGCATCCCACGCTGCCGGTGGAAGCCGACGCGAACGAGCGCGCCAAACGCAGGGCGTCGACGGATCTGATCGTCCATTCGTTCCTGCCGATGATCCTGTTTCGCGATCTGATCCTGTGGGGCGGCGGACAGCCGGAACCGGAGAATTCCGGGCTGCCGGAACATCCGTCGATCCGCAGTCAGACGGCGACCGGACCCACCGAAGGCGACGAGTCGGATGAACGGTCTTTGCTCGTGCCGTCGATCCATGCGTTGGGCCGCTGTTACGAAGTGTTGCAACTGCAACTTTACCTGAGGGCGGGTTATCCGATTTACTATGCCGTGCCCGAGGCCATTCTGAAGACCGAAATTTTGCGGTCCTGCGCGGCGGGAAAATCCACCGAGGAGTGCTGGGAAGAAATGTGCACGTTCCTGCGTGACAAGATCTTCCGCGGCAAGCTGCCCGACGCCGGCAATCTGCAGAAGCAGTGCGTCTACGTGATCGACCGGACCAAGCCTCCCGCGTGCTTCATCAATCACGATGCGGGGCTGCTGACCTTCGAAGGCATCGATCTCGACGTGGGCAGCCGCGAACTGCCGCTACCGGCGAGTTACATGCTCGACGAACGCAGGGAGCGCTACCGCAAGAGAGTGCTTTCGTTCAAGCCGGCCGATGACGAGGCCGCGCTGCGAAACCTCTTGAATGGCGCAAAGAACAAGGAACTTTTCAAGCATATCTTTCATGGCGCGAAAGATGATCATCCTGATCCGGCTCACGGCAAGGATGCCGCCAACGACGCCGCGAAGGACACCGTCACGGTGAGGTGACGATGCGCGGCGCACTGGGTATCGGGAACGCCGGATGCTAGGAATTTTAAGGTTGCTCCGACGCGGATCGCCTCTGGCGAAGCGATCCGCGCCATAACGAGGCGCGTCGCGCCGTACGTTGGCTGTTTCGTTGCAACGCCAGCAGGCAACTCCACAGTCAAACCTGGCAGGAAGGCACCATGGACAGGAATCGTGTAGAAGGTACAGCGAAGGAGCTCAAGGGCTCGGTCAAGGAAGCGATTGGCAAGGTCACCGGCAATCGCGCGAAACAGGCCGAAGGAGCGGCCGAAAAAATAGCCGGCAGGATACAGGCGAGAATCGGCGAAGAAACCGAAGAGGTACGAGAGCGTGTGAAGAGTTAGCGAGCCGAAACTTCACGTACCCGCAGCTTCATTTATCCCGCCCCCCGGTTTCGGGCGCATCAAGTCAGGCACGCAAGCCGTGCAATGACGCACCGCGTGCGTAGCGCCTCGCACGCCGCCGGTGCTCGCCGCGTCGCGCCCTCGCGGCGCGGCGTTCGACACACGGAACGTGTAAATTTCTGTTACGGTCCGGAGTCAGCCGGCGCACTCGTCGCGCCGGCGCCGCATCGCCCATTCGAGGACGCTTCATGCTGGGATTCGACGTCGGCGCGGCCAGGAAAGTCTGGACCGCGTCTCTGCTCGCGCTGCTATTTTTCCTCATCTATATCGCGTCGACGACGGTGCTCGTCGTCGTGTTCGCGGTGTTTTTCAGCTATCTGATGTACCCGATGGTGGTGCTGGTCGAACGCGTGAGGCCGCGCCGCATGCCGCGCGTCGTGTCGATCGCGGTCGTGTTCGTCGTCGTGGTCGCGCTGCTCGCGGTGGTTGGCTCACTGTTCGGCGTGGAATTGCAGGATCAGGCGACGCGCCTGTTCACGCAACTGCCCGCGCTGCTGCGCACCGATGTGCCGAACCGTTTTCCGTTGCCGCATTTTCTCGAACCGCTGCGCGAGCGGATCGTCGATTTCGTGCGCAGCCAGATCGAGACCGGCTCGGACAACGCCGTGCCGTTGGCGCGCAGCCTCGGGCTCGGCGTCGTCCACGCGGCGAGCAACCTGATCTACCTGGTGCTGATTCCGATCCTGAGCTTCCTGCTGATCAAGGACGGCGAACGGATGCGCGACGCGTTTCTGGCGTTGCTGAACAGCCGGCATCGCGTGCTGTGGAACGAGATCGTCGACGATCTGAACGTGCTGCTGTCGAAGTACGTGCGCGCGCTGCTGTTTCTGTCGCTCGCCACGCTATTTAGCTACGGCGTCGTGTTCTCGCTGCTTGGCGTGCCGTACGCGTTTCTGCTCGCGGTCAGCGCCGGGCTGCTCGAATTCGTGCCGTTCGCGGGGCCGCTTGCCGCGGTCGCGATCACGCTCGTGGTCGCCGTGTTCAGCGGCTATCCGCACCTGTTGTGGCTGGTGATTTTTATCGGGCTGTACCGGCTGTTCCAGGACTACGTGCTCAATCCGTATCTGATGAGCGAAGGCGTCGAGGTCAGTCCGTTTCTGGTGATCGTCGGACTGCTCGCGGGCGATCAGCTTGGCGGCGTCGCTGGGATTTTTCTCGCGGTGCCCGTCATCGCGACGCTGAAAATCGTGATCGGCCGGGCGCGCGTGTTTTACTCGGCGTCGCACGGGCAGGGCGAGGCCGCGCGGCGCGCGCTGACGGGCAGCGCCGACGATGAGGCGTAACGCGCGGCGCGCAGTTGGCGCAGCGACACTAGGCGCTGGCTGGCATCGCTAACCTTCTCCAGCGATGTGAGCTTCGATGCCGGCGCGAGGCATCGTCGCGCCAGCGGCGCTGGCCGCCGCCACTTCGCGCGGCACGCCCTTCACGCGCGAGACCCACAGAACCGCCGCGCATGCGACCGCCACTGCCGCCCAGCCGACGGTTCCATACCCGGCGATGCGGCCATCAGCCGACGTGCTCAGCATCAAGCCGCCGAGCCACGCGCCAGTGCCGGTGCCGAGCGCCTGCAGCGCGCTGTTCGCGCTCAGGAACGCACCGCGTCGCGCGGGCTCGGGGACCGTGGTCAGCAGTGCCTGCATCGGCACCATGCGGCCGTTCATCAACACGAGGAAGCACGGGAAGAACAGCACGAGCGCGTAGAACGGCAGGTTCGGCAGATGCGTGATGAACAGCACCGGCACGAACGACAGCAGCGCCGCGCAGCGAAACACGCGCTGCGTGCCGAAGCGGTCGGCGAATCTGCCGACGAGGCGCGACGTGAAGAAGGTCGCCGCGCCGCCGGCCATGTACAGCCACGACAGCTGTCGCGGCGCGACGCCGTGATTGGCGACCAGCATCGGCGCAATGAACGGGATCACCAGCATGTGCGCGATCATCATCATGAACGTCAGCGCGAACGCGTTCAGATGGCTTCGGTTGCTCAGCAGGCGCCACAGCTCGGGCAGTACTTCCGCGAGCGGCGGCTGCCGGCGGCTCAGATGCGCGGCCAGCGACGGCACCTGTTGCGAGGCCGCGAACCACACCAGCAGCGACAACGCGACCAGCAGGAAGAACGGCGCCGCCCAGCCGAACTGCGCGCCGAGCATCACGCCGGCCGGCACGCCGGCGATCGCCGCGAGCGAGAACGCGGTCATGATCGTGCCGGTCGCGGCGCCGCGCCGTTGCAGCGGGATCACGTCGCCGACGATCGCCATGATCACGGAGCCGAGCACGCCGCCGGTGATGCCCGCGAACGCGCGCGCGGCGAGCAGCAGCGCGAAGCTCGACGCGAGCGCGCACGCGAGGTTCGACAGCGCGAACAGCGCGTAAATGGTGAGCAGCAGACGGCGCCGGTCGAAGCGGTCGATATAGGTCGCCGCGAACAGGCCCGACAGCCCCGAGCACCACGAATACGCGGATACGGCCGTCGCGAACGCAGCCGGCGCGATCTGGAACGCGCTCATGATCTGCGGGCCGAGCGGCATCATGACCATGAAGTCCATGATGATCGTGAACTGCGTGAGCGCGAGCAGCCACAACAAACGACGCTCGTGCCGTGCAGTGATTGAGTACATCGGTTGATTTCCTTTTGTCGTTGTTCGAAGTACGCCGCTAATGCCGCGCGCCACGCGAGCAGAAGCTCAGTCGTCGATCGTTTCGTGGACCGCGACCGCGCCCTGTTTCCAGTAGCTGGCCGCGCGAATCCGCGTTTTGTCGACGCCGCGCTCGCCGCATAGATGCTGACGCACCGCGCGGATCGTCGCCGCTTCGCCGGCGGCCCACACATAGCCTTCGCCGTTCTCCGGCAGCCAGGTCTCGCGCACCGCGTGCAACAGCGCTTCGCCGCGCGTGCCGTTTTGCGTGTTGGCTTCGTTGCGATAGCACCAGACCAGATGCACCTCGGCCTGCGTCGTGAACTCGATGCGCGCCGACGGATCGGCGACCTCGATCACCGCGGCGACGCGCGTGCCGGCCGGCAACTCTTCGAGACGGCGCGCGATCGCGGGCAGCGCGGTGTCGTCGCCGATCAGCAGATGCCAGTCGAAGCCGGTCGGAATCACCAGCGAACCGCGCGGGCCGCCGACGCCCAGATACTGGCCCGCCTGCGCCTGCGCGGCCCACGTCGCCGCGGGGCCCGCGTCGTGCATCGCGAACTCGATGTCGAGCTCGCGGGCGTCGCGATCGAAACGGCGCGGCGTGAAATCGCGCGCGGTCGGCCGCTTGCCTTCCGGGAACACCGGGCCGTCGGGGCCGGCTTGCGGCAGCGTAGGTTTGTCGGCGCCGGGGTCGGGGAAGAAGACCTTGATGTGATCGTCGAACGAGGCTGAGACGAAGTCGTCCAGATCGGCGCCGGTGAAGGTCACGCGAATCAGGTGCGGCGTCAGCGCGCGCACCTGCTTGACCTGCAGCAGACGAAACTTCAACGGGTACCGTACGCGATGCACGGCGAGATCAGGGCGAGTGGGTTGCTCTTGCATGTGGGCGATGCTCCAGTTCGGTTCGGGAGGACGCGCGGGTCGCCTCGTGGACGGGCGCGCGTTGTCAGGCGGTCGGCTCGCTGTCGTTGCCGGGCTTTGCGATGTCGCCACGGTTGCCGCCTTCGATTTCTTTGGCCGCGCGCATCAGGATCGCTGCGATGCGGCGCTGTTCGTCGGCCGGCGCGTTGTCGCGGCGCAGCAGCGCGTTCTTCAGCGTGCGACGCGCTTCATTCAGCTCGGGCACCCAGCCGCCTTCGCTGACGTCGGCCGGCTCCTCGCCGGCAAACGCGCGGCGCACCGAATCCATCTTGCGTGCGATATGCGAGAGTCGCGCGAGCATCAGCTCGACGCGCTCGCGGTTCGCGGCCAGATATTCGCGGCCCGCATCCGCCAGCTCATAGCGCTTGCGGTTGCCTTCGAGCTGCACGGTGACGTAGCCGAGTTCTTCGAGATAGGTCAGCGCTGGATAGACCATGCCGGGACTCGGGCTGTAGAAGCCGTTCGAGCGCGTTTCGAGCGCCTTGATCAACTCGTAGCCGTGACTCGGCTGCGCTTCGATCAGCGATAGCAGCAGCAGTTGCAGATCGTCGGAGCTGAATTTGCGGCCACGCGGGAAACCATCGCCGTCGCCGCCGAAGCCGCCGGGGCCGCCGCCACCGTATCTGCCCGGACCGCCGAAACCACCGCCGAAGCGCGAGCCACGGCCGCCGAAGCGCCATTCGTGATGGCGGCCAAAGGCGTGACGCAAAACGTGCAGCAGGTAGTGGTGGCGGGCGCCGGAGGAAGCGCATGCTTCGGAGGCGCCCAGGTCGGCGACTTCGCTCGCCTGCGGCGACGGAAGGCGGAAACCGGCATGAAAACGGTCGCGCGCGCCGCGCGGACCGGAAAAATGATGAGGATGACGCATCTGGGACTCTCCTATGAGTGTCGTAAGATGCATCTTAAGATATATATCTTAAGATTGTCTGTCAAACTCTTTTTGCGATCTTATCGGCGCACAACAAAGTCTGCGGCATACGAAAACCCCGCTTTCAGAGACAACAAAGTCTGCAGCAAGTCCAAAAAGCGCATTGCAATGCAGCATTTTCTGCCGGGATTAGCAGGGTTTGAACGCCTGAAAGTAGGGCGGAAGCAATGGCGATTTTTCGGTCGCTTAAATAGGGATGGATTGAAGTGATCCCGTGCCTCGGATCAAGCAGACGTCTTCGACTCATGACTTTCGGACTCTTGCTCATGCGGAGATTGTCGCCCTTGCCGAAGACGCGCAACGTCCACTGGTCGGCCTCGTCGACATTGATCCGCGGCAGCGCCAGATCCTCATTCCACACCAGCTCCGCCACGGAATGCATGCTGGCGCTCGGAGATGGTATGGCTGACTACATGAGGGTGCGCATTCGTCCCGCCGGAGGCGGCGCTCCACGAATGTTTCGATGCGCTTTCATGCCGGTGGCCTTCTTAAGGCGGGAAGGAGGTGCGGGCCAGGCTCGTGGATAGCCCATCGCTCGAATCGGGCGACATTCGCGGGCAGTTTCCTGCGAGATCGCTGCTGCTACAGAGTTCGAGCCCTGCCTGACGACGAGACTGGCGCCTCGGCCATTGCATACGCCCAGCGACCGCCCCTGATTAACCCGCTGCGCGGCGCTCAGCGGCCGTTCGCCCTAGCTGACTCTGGAGCGGCGACTCTCGCGTCGGCGAACGCGCACATACGACTACAACTCCAAGTGGTTTAATGACTGCTAGACGGGCGACCGGCAGCATCAGCAATGCAAGCAATGGCACAAAAGGTGGTCGTTCCGCATCCATCCGGTTCGCCGTCTCAGTTGACTGGTTAAATTGTCGCTAACTCAAGCCTCCTTCGTGAAAGCGATATTTACGCCCACGCTCGTTTAGCGGCGCCAGATACTCAAGGGACGCCGTGTCACTTAGTGATTGATTTCTTAGAGCTGAGTAAAGCTGGTAGAACTCTCCGTCTAGATTACCGGCAAATATCCCGGGATCGTCCGACCCCAGTGATACCATCATTTCGGGATCTCCATCCATAACAAACCCCGGAACGCGCATCCAGCGCAGTGAGTGATGCTCAGAAAACGTCTGATACTGGCTAATTCTCACGTTGCTGGACGGAAGCGTTTCTACGATCACGCCTCGCTCGGCCACTTTTCGCATCAAGGCTTGTTGAAGCTGAACGTATGTTGATGCCGTAAAGTAAAAGGCGCTAACCTCGATTGTTTCCTCGGCTTTCTCGCTCGCCGCACATTTCAACGCGACAATACGCGAGGATGGTTCATCAGTGGGTCGCTGCAATCGGTCTTGATCCGACCGCTTACGGCACGCACACGATGCGCCGGACGAAGGCCACCTTGATCTACAAGCGGACGAAGAATCTTAGAGCCGTTCAACTCCTGCTTGGTCACAGCAAATTGAAAGCACTGTTCGATATCTCGGGATTGAGGTCGACGATGCCCTCGAAATATCTGAGCAAACTGAAATTTAACATCGGGACGTGGCTGCGCGACAGGTTGCTCGCCGCCAGCCGCGCTTGCGCCACGGCTAAACCGCGCTTTTCGACCAAGATCCGTCATCCACCGCTAAGTTCGCTGGCTCCGTAGCTGGAACGCCCGGTGCACCATGGCCTACCTCGCTTTGTTGCCGGTGGGCGCCGCAAAGCGCAAGCGGCTCTTCACTCGTTCGGCCAGGAAAGAGACCGCCTTGTACGTCCGGTCGGCTATCATGCCTATCCTCTCCGAAGTAGCTCCTTATGATTTCCGTCCGTAATGTCACGCTGCGCCGCGGCGTCAATGTCGTACTCGATAGCGCGTCCGTCACCTTCACCCCCGGCGAAAAGATTGGCCTTGTCGGCCGCAATGGCGCCGGCAAGTCATCCTTCTTCGGCCTTCTCAACGGCACGCTGCACGAAGACGGCGGCGAGTTCTCGATTCCCGCTGCATGGAAGATGGGCCAGGTCGCGCAGGAGATGCCGGAGACCGAGCAGAGTGCGACCGACTTCGTCATCGAGGGTGACGCCATACTGCTGGCCGCGCAGGCCGAAGTAGCCGCCGCTGAGGCCAGCGACGATGGCATGCGCATGGCGCACGCCTACATGGCCCTGCACGACGCCGGGGCACACGATGCCCCCGCACGTGCCCAGGCGCTGATCCAGGGCCTCGGCTTCAGTGCTGCACAGCTTGGCCAGCCGGTCAACAGTTTCTCCGGCGGCTGGCGCATGCGACTGCAGCTGGCGCGCGCGCTCATGTGCCCGTCGGACCTGCTGTTGCTCGACGAACCGACCAATCACCTCGACCTCGACGCGCTGGTCTGGCTGGAAGCGTGGCTCAAGCGCTATCAAGGAACCCTGGTAGTGATCAGCCACGATCGCGAATTCCTCGACGCGGTGACGCAGGTGACGGTGCACGTCGACAACGCCAAGCTCGTGCGTTATGGCGGCAACTACAGCAAGTTCGAAGAGATGCGCGCCGAGCAACTGCTGTTGCAGCAGGCCGCGATGGCCAGACAGGCGGACAAGATCGCCCACCTCCAGAAGTTCATCGACCGTTTCAAGGCGAAGGCCTCGAAGGCGAAACAGGCGCAGAGCCGCGTCAAGGCGCTCGAACGCATGGAGAAGATCGCACCCGTGCTTGCCGACGCGGAGTTCACCTTCGAGTTCAAGGAGCCCCTCAACGTCCCGAACCCGCTGTTGTCGATGCTGGACACGAGCTTCGGCTACCCCGCGCCGGCCGGCGCACTGCCGGGCACGCCGCCCACGGTCATCGTGCGGGGCATCAACCGTTCGGTGCTGGCCGGGCAGCGGATCGGCATTCTCGGTGCCAACGGCCAAGGCAAGTCCACGCTGGTGAAGACGGTGGCGCACGCACTGGCGCCGATTGCCGGCGAAATCAGCGAAGGCAAAGGCCTGAACATCGGCTACTTTGCACAGCAGGAGCTGGACGTGCTGCGTCCTCTCGACACACCGTTGGAACACATGATCCGCCTTGCCAGGGACACGCCAGCGCACCTGCGTGCCCCCGGCCAGAGTGGCACCGAACAATCGCTTCGCACCTTCCTCGGCACCTTCAACTTCAGTGGTGACATGGTCCATCAGGCGGTCGGCACGATGAGCGGCGGCGAAAAGGCGCGGCTCGTGTTGTGCATGATCGTGTGGCAGCGCCCCAACCTGTTGCTGCTCGACGAGCCTACCAACCACCTCGACCTGGCCACACGCGAAGCGCTAGGCATGGCACTCAACGAATTCGAAGGCACAGTGTTGCTGGTCAGTCACGACCGGTCCCTGCTGCGCGCGGTATGTGACGAGTTCTGGCTCGTCACCAAGGGTGGCGTCGAGCCATTCGACGGCGATCTGGACGACTACCAGCAGTTCCTGCGCGACGAAGCCCGTCGCCTGCGCGAGCAGGCTGCCGCGGAGCAGAAGGTCATCGCCTGAGTTACCTCCAGGCGGGCGGCGGGCGGCGGGCGTTGCATGGCGGGCGACGCGCGGACGTTCGCCAACGTCTTCAGCATTCGTGCGGACAAGCGCGCTCCAATGCAAGATATCGGCCACCTACGGCCGTTGGCGCGTACTTTTACGCGGACAGTTGAACGTCGGTTCGCCCCAAGACAGCAGACATTCTCCGGGCGGATGATGCGCGTCGCGTCGTTGTCCACCCTGGCCGCTGCGTTGACGGCAATGACCCATCAGCTAGCTGCGAGGACATCAGACGGCTGTTACCTACATTGAGTTAGTTGCGTACTGCTACGCAGGAGCAGTGCAACCAGTTCGGCCTGCCTATGCGTATAGGTCTTGGAGAGTATCTGCTTAAGATACCCCCTTGCCGTTCCGATGCCGATTCCCAGCCGCGAAGCCGCTTCCGCAAGGTCCATACCACGCGCAAGCAGGTTCGCAAGCCCAGCCTCGCGCCGGGTAAGCTGGAAGGTCTTGACGAGAACGATCGGATCAATGTCGGACGCTCTGTCTGGTTCCATCACAAAAAGAACCACGCGCGCTGCAGGACTCCGTTCACCCAGAATACCGGCCCTACAGACAGGCACAACGCTGACGATGAGCGGGGGACGTGGCGGCTGGCGCGACAGACAGCAACGCATTGGCACTGCGGGCCGTATCGCCATTTCGCGACCATCCCGGCTAACGTCGTGCCAGCGGGCCGCAGTCGCGACGGCGCGACGCAAATCCTGCGTATCGGAATGCTGGGAAGCAATGACCGTTTCCCTGTTCAACAGCAAACCGTCTCTACGGGCGGCGAGTGCCTCGGCACAGGGATTCACGAGAACCGGACGCGTGGCCGCGTCGAGCAGGATCACGCCGACATTCAGCTCAGCGACAACGTCGAGCGCACCCTGGGCCCGCAAATCGGCGGCAGCCAGACGGCCTTGAATCTCCAGCGCCGTCCTCAGGTGCGGGACGATCAGCTTCGCCGCATCGAGATCCGCGTCGCTGAAATCCACCGCACCCAGATTTCGCCCGACAGAAAAATGAATCTGTCGTCCAGGCAGCCGTACAAGCGGCGCAACAATTCCATAGAAGCCGCCCTCTGGGCGAACTGCTTCGTTGTAAATATCCGAACGTCTGAAGTCCGCATCGGAAATCGCCGACGTTTGCCGCAGCGGTGTGCCAACCGGTATGGCTTTGATCCAGTCCGGGAGACGGGTTTCGAACTCGTGCTGAAGTCGCGCCGCATTGACGGGGACTATCCCCATGGAAACCGCCAAACCGGCAGCATCGGCAATCGTTTCATTTAGCATCACCTTCTGCGCACCGATTGCCTCCGTGATCGAGGTCAGCGCAGTCGGCCAGTCATTGGGGGCGAGCACGGCCCCGTATATGTGCCGAATCGCTCGATGGATAGTTTCGACGCGCGTCATGCTTACTTCCCTCCGGCATCCGATTTCCCTCCCAAATGGGAGTGTTCGGCGTATGTAGGTTGGACGAAAGTATAGGCAAATATTCCCGTCGGATCCGATTCGAGTGAGATATGCCGCACGCTCGAACGGGATAGCACGCAACCACAGTCGGCTCCTGGCTGACGGTCGGTTAATTCGGTACTTAAACCATCCTGTAGCGGAACGAAGCAGTAATGCTGCTTCAAAGCCTTTGTGTGGGCAAGCGCGCCGGCATATGACTGTCGGCGCCCCATGTCGGTGCAAAGGCGCGACGGGAAAATGTCGCCTGCCGGTATCAATACTAAGGAGAACAAAATTGGCCTATTCCATCAATACGGCCGGCAACCCCGAATACAAGGGCAACGATAGACTCATCGTGGGCATTGTGCTCGCGGTTGTCACCTTCTGGCTGTTCGCTCAGACGACGTTCAACGTTTTGCCTTCCATGAGGACCGAGCTGAGGATCAACAACAGTGTCGGCGATATGGCCGTAAGCATAACCGCGCTGTTTTCCGGGGCCTTCATTGTCGTCGCAGGCGGGCTTGCAGACCGGTTTGGCCGTGTGAGAATGACGTATGCGGGGCTCGCACTGAGCGCCGCCGGTTCGTTGCTAATCGCAGCCACCCCGTGCGGTACCGCAATTTTTTTGATGGCCGGACGCATCATTCAGGGCGTATCCGCGGCGTGTATTATGCCGGCGACCTTGTCGCTGATGAAGGCTTATTACGACGGCGAGGCACGTCAACGGGCACTCAGTTTCTGGTCAATCGGCTCGTGGGGAGGATCGGGCCTGTGTGCGCTCTTGGGCGGCGTAGTCGACTCGACGATGGGATGGCGCGCCATCTTCTGGATGTCAATCGTTGTTGCGGTCGCAAGCTGGACGCTCATTCGTGGGACGCCTGAGAGCAAAGTCGTCGAGTGCAGCGCAGCGCCGATCGACTGGACCGGATTAGGCGCCTTCCTCGTTGCAACGGTGGCTTTCAACATGGTGGTGGCTCAAGGGGCGGAGCTAGGGTGGCTAAGTCCGGTCATACTCGCTCTGTCCGCCGCGTTCGCATTGGCTGTGGCCGTTTTCGTTCTCTCCGAACGTTACTGCAGTCACCCATTCGTCGATTTTCGACTATTCGGCAACACCGTGTACCTGGCCGCGACGCTGTCCAATTTTTTCCTGAACGGGGTCGCGGGGGCGTTGCTCATCGTGTTATTGCTCGTTCAGGACGCTTTCGGACTTTCATCGCTGCAGTCTGGCTCGATGACCGCGGGGTATCTCGTCGCCATCCTAATAATGATCCGGGTCGGTGAAAAGTTGCAGCAACGTTGGGGCGGACCACGTCGGCCCATGATCCTCGGCTGCGCGACGACGGGGGGAGGTCTATTCCTCATGACCTTCACGCATCTGCCTGTTGCGCAGTACGTGACTGTCGCATTTGTCGGCTTCACTCTGTTCGGCGTCGGGCTAGGCATCTACGCAACGCCTTCCACAGATGCCGCATTGTCTAGCGTCGGGGATTCGAGGTCCGGAACGGCGTCAGGAATCTACAAGATGGCGTCATCGCTGGGGACCGCGTTCGGCGTGGCGATATCGGCGGCCATCTTTACGGCTCTCACAGAGGTCAATAGCGTATCTCCGACACAATCTTTGGCTGGCCTCGGGTTTGATCAGCTTCGATTCGCAGCTGCCGCTGCACTGTGGTTTAACGTGACAATGGCCCTGCTCGCAATGGCGGCGATCATATTCGGAATGCCGAGGCGAAGTTGTAGCTGGGAGTGTCCCTCATGACCAAATTAACGTATCACCCAGCGATGGACGCCAATCCGGCGACGGATAGCGACCGTACCGCCATCAATGCCGCACAGGACCGGGTCGCAGAAGCCATGCCGATCGCCGGCAAGGCCGTGCTGACCGTCCGACATTCAGATGACTATGCTGTGGACCTAGATGTGTTGGATGCAGCGCAACGGGCGTTGCAGACATACACGCAGCCTTGACCGGCACCGCAAGCAACCGCACCGCCAGCGTTTTGCAGCAACCCCGCCCATCGTCGCGAAGGATGTGATGGCGTCTGTGTCAGTAACATCTACTCCTCATTAAACGTTGTTTGCGGACGGGAGCCGATGACCACCGTTTCGCCTCAACAGTCACCGACAGCACCACCTTGACGAACGGCCGCTGACTCCTTGGCTGAAGTGGGTCGAGGGCGGCCCGTCGCGGCACGCCGCGTTCAGTCCTGTCACGCAAGCCATCCGTGGGACTGGGTTCGGCCAGTTCGGGACGTTCGACACCATCGCGTAGATCGTCAACAATCCTTACCCTTTGCCGCAGAGACTAAAGGCCAGTTCGGCGGTCACCCGTGGCAACTGCAATCGGCAGTAGAACTCCACCAACCATCAGTTCGATCAAGCCGAGACCAGGAGCGACGAACGGACCGCCGCCAACGCTAAACACCCAGCAGTCGATGGCAACGAAAACGAACAATGCGGTTACACATACCCACGCAGTCCGCTGCCCAGAAATTCTGACGCATACGTACAAGAGAACGTTGGGGGTGGTAATCACGAACAGGAACATCAGGAGCGCGCTAGGGTGGACAAAGAACCTGTGACGCGTTTGCGCGGTGAATTGGAGCCACAATGCGTAAAGCAGGGGCAAGACGGCCAATACCCCTGCAAGTTTGGTCGCTAAAATAGGAGCATCGGGGGGACTTGAATGGAAGGCCCCCTGTGGAGAGCGGATGCGCATTGCAAAAGTGCCTCGGATGATTTTTTTAGGTTAGACCTTCGAAATCGTTGACATGCGTCTTGCTTCTTTTCGACAGCGTTTCCAAACCGTCTATTCAGCCCGACCGGCTCTGGGCCTGTGAGCGTTGCGCAAGTGTCTTCTATGAATTGACGTTCGTTTGTGCACGATCTCACGACCGACCATAGCTGAATGTCTGCTTTCCATCATTTTGGGTGACCGCTCCGGGTCGTGCCGCTCGCAGACACGCTATGACCGGCCCGGCTCGGCGATTAACGTTTGCTCCCGACTCGGCAATCGCGACCGGCGCATTTCGTATCAAAGCGACGGCCACTGCGGGCCCACATGTAGCGTACCCAAAGTTGCCATCGACCCTGTTGCGCAGCGGTAGTATTACGCTTTACCTGCTCTTCGCGGTCGCGCTCGACGCTCCTCTGTACCTGTTCGTGGATCTGGCGCAACGTCAAGCCACCGGGTCCTTTCAGTTCGTCCGGATCGGGTTTGTCTGTCATGGCAATGGCTCATTCCTGAGAAGATCGATTTGATCTTGATACATATGGGGAGTCGCGGCAAGCACGCGACCGCTGCCTTCGAATCTGTAGGACTGGCACAATCGAGATGAACTTCTACCCGCTCGGGAATCCTCATGCCAGACGCTGTCCCGCCTTCGCCGCCTTCGCGGACTATAGGCCCCCTGTTTGCCCTGTTTCCCTTCATGCGCCCGTATGCCGGGCGCTGGGCGCTCGCGTTCCTGGCGCTGGTGACGTCGGCGGGCGCCACACTGGCGTTGCCGGTGGCGTTCAAATACCTGATTGACCGTGGCTTTGCTGCGGGTGACCGTACGCATATCGATCGCTATTTCCTCGCGTTATTCGCCGTTTCGCTGGTACTGGCCGGCGCCACGGCACTGCGCTTCTACCTCGTGTCGTGGCTGGGCGAGCGGGTCACGGCCGATTTGCGAAGTGCGGTCTACGACCACGTGCTGGAGATGAGCCCGCAGTTCTTCGAAACCACGCAGACCGGAGAGGTGCTGTCGCGGCTCACCACCGACACCACCTTGATTCAGACGGTGGTGGGCACCAGCCTGTCGTTGGGGTTACGCAACTTCTTTCTGCTTACCGGTGGCGTGGCGATGCTGGCAGTGACCAGCCCTGTACTGTCAGGCTACGTCATCGCTACGCTGGTGGTGGTGGTCGCTCCCATCGTTGTCTTCGGTCGGCGCGTGCGCCGCCTCTCGCGCGCCAGCCAGGACAAGGTAGCGAACGCGAGCGCGCTCGCGGGCGAGGTCCTCAATGCCATGCCGACCGTCCAGTCGTACACGCAGGAGTCCTTTGAGGCGCGGCGGTTTGCCGGCGCGGTGGAGGTGGCCTTTGAGACCGCGCTCAAGCGCATTCGGGCGCGTGCCTGGTTGACCGCCGTGGTTATCGTGCTGGTATTCGCCGCCGTCGTGTTCGTCCTCTGGCTTGGGGCGCAGGCTGTGCTAGCCGGGCGGATGACGGCCGGCCAGTTGTCCCAGTTCATCCTCTACGCGGTGTTCACCGCCGGTGCGGTGGGCGCAGTCGCCGAAGTGTGGGGCGATCTGCAGCGGGCTGCCGGCGCCACCGAACGGTTGTTGCAACTGCTGTCGGCACGCTCGCCGGTGGGGCAGGCCGAGGCGACGGTCACGCTGCCGGCGCGCGGGGACGGCATCCGCTTCGACAATGTTAGCTTTTCGTATCCGTCCCGCCCCGGCATTGCTGCACTCGCCGGGCTCTCGCTCGACGTCCGCGCGGGCGAACATGTCGCGCTGGTTGGACCGTCCGGCGCCGGCAAAACCACGCTGTTCCAACTGCTGCTGCGATTTTACGACCCGCAGGCCGGCAGCATTCTGATCAACGGCGTCCCGACGCGGCAGGTGCCGCTCGTCGAGTTGCGCAAGGGAATCGGGGTGGTGCTGCAGGAATCGGTGATCTTTTCGGGCAGCGTGCTCGACAACATCCGCTACGGCGCGCACGAGGCCACACTCCCGCAAGTGCAGCGGGCTGCCGAAATGGCCGCTGCGGTCGGCTTTATCGCAGAACTGCCGCAAGGCTACGACACGTTTCTAGGCGAGCGCGGAGTACGGCTGTCTGGCGGACAGCGCCAACGCATTGCGATCGCCCGCGCGATCCTGAAGAATCCGCCCGTCCTGCTGCTGGACGAGGCCACCAGCGCGCTCGACGCTGCCAGCGAACGCCTCGTACAGAAGGCGCTGGACAATGCCGCGCAGAACCGCACCACGCTGGTCATCGCGCACCGCCTCGCGACCGTACAGCAAGCGGACCGCATCGTCGTGCTGGAGCAAGGCCGCATCGTCGCGCAGGGCCGTCACGCCGACTTGCTTCTGAGCTCGCCGCTCTATGCCCAGCTTGCCGCCCTGCAGTTTGGCGAGCAGGTTGCGCATACGGGACAGCGCGACGCTGAGTGCGATCGCGTCGACTCGGCGTGAAGACACGATCCAGGTCGGCACGGGCAACCGCAGGGCTCCCAACGGATCGACATGACGCGGTAGCGTAAGGCAATAAGCGGCCAGCAGCGGCCATTTGTGAGAAAAGCTCGAATGGCTGAAGACAAGCTGAGATCGGACAACCCGCCCCGCGTGGCGTTCGTTCCGCCGAAGATATGTCCGCATACCGGAAGCGGCACGGTACGGTACGATGGTGGCCCTGAGGCAACCGTCAGTCTCTTGACCTCGCATACATCGTTGATGGGCGCAGCCCTGTGAATATGCCCCAGAGGAGTAGCCCATGCCGTCCGAGCACGCCGATGTCTTGTCACAGGTACTCAGGCTGATTCGCCTTCGCGGAGATCATGTTTTCCACGGCGAGCTGGGCAGTTCCACCGAAGTGATTTTTCCGCCAGGGCCGGCAACGTTTTTGCATCTGCGTGCCGGCGACCTGTCGGTGTCTCAACGCAATGGCCCCTCCGTGACGCTGCGGTCAGGCGACTTCGTTCTTTTGCCACATGCGGACGGACATACGATTCGAAGCAAGCCGGGCCGGAAAGCACATCAACGCTTCGAAGCGGCGGTGGACTTTACCCCCAGCAGAGATGCTCAGACGTTCAAATGGGCGGCTGATGACGGCATGGCAGGATCCTTTCTCGCAGGATCATTCTATTTTGACGGGGCGCCGTTACGCTCTTTGCTCACCGGGCTTCCCGGTCTGATTCATCTGACATGCGACAAAGTCAGCGAGCCCCCCTGGCTGGCCTCTATCTCGCATTTCCTTGACGTGGAATCGCGTAGCGCCGGCCCAGGGTCATCGCTGATGATCTCGCGGCTGATTGATCTACTCGTTATCCGCACCTTGCGGATGTGGGTCAGCCAGCAAGGCGATCGGCTCGGCTGGCTGTCCGGACTTAGCGACGAACGCGTAGGCCGTGCGTTGAACGCAATGCATCTGGAACCTGACCGTGCATGGACGGTCTCGGCCCTCGCCGAGACGGCGATGATGTCGCGATCGACGTTCTCGGATCGCTTCACGGCGGTGGTGGGACTTCCACCGTTGCGTTACCTGACACGCTGGAGATTGACAATCGCAGCAGACTTGCTAAGCGGAGGGACCCTGAAGGTGACCGAAGTGGCCCACGGTGCCGGCTATGGTTCGGAGGCTGCCTTCAGTCGCGCCTTCAAGGAGGAGTTTGGCTATCCACCGCGTGACGCGCATCGAATCGCACAGACCGGGGTCTTTGTCGCGCGAAGTGCGGAACTCCTTTGAGAGTCCTCTTTACACTGTTGGCTTGATTCGTCAGTTGAAACTGTCATTGCGGCGGTTTCCTTTCAATGGCATCGCGTCGGTCCCCAGGCGGCGCCGATCTGCTCGCTTGTCCGAGTGCGTCGATCGTACGATGGATCATGCAAATCAGACGCCGAGATATGGTCAGTCTCGAATACATTCTTTAGAGTGGATAGCCAAGGTCCTCCGGTATCTGAATAGGAGGAAAGGCTCTCACGCACTATGGTTCGGATCTCTCATGCTCAGGCAACTCAGACGGTTTGCGATAACACTTCTCGTTGCAGCACCCACGCTTCCGTCATGCGTCTGGATCGGAAGCTGGAGCGGAGCCGCTAGCTTCACCGTCGTATAGGCGGTATGAAGGCCGGGCATGCCGCGATGCATAAGTAACGTCGGCTGATCTCGGGCAATTCGTCGATCTGGTGCCGTTCAGTTCCGCCCCAACATAATAGAGTTCTGGATTCCTAAACGGAATCGAGAGATCGAGGCATGCCCACGGATCTTTCAAATGCAGGTTCCAATTCACGACATCGGCACCGATGTCTCTTCAAGGAAGCAATGTAGATGAAACTCATCCTCGCTGTTCTCGCCATGTCAGCATTCGCCTTTGGTACCGGTGCGATGGCTGCGGAAAAGCCCCCCATCGTTCTGGTCCACGGCGCTTTCGAAGACGCCCAGGTCTGGGGTTATGTCACATCCAGGCTTCAAACCGACGGCTTTAAGGTGGTGGCTGTTGATCTGCCAGGGCGTCCGGGCGCGCCAGCCACACCGGACAAAGTCAGCCTTGACCTCTATCGCGACACCGTGGTCGCAGCGCTGAACACATCCCATCGCCCGGCCGTCGTGGTCGGTCACAGCTTCGGCGGCATCGTCATCGCCGACGCCGCGGAAACGGCACCGAAGAAGATCAAGACTTTGGTCTTTGTTGCTGCCTACCTGCCGCAAGACGGCGACTCGCTCGTTTCAATGGCCAGTAAGGATGCCGACGCCAAGATCGGCCCGCACCTGCAGATCGATAAGGAAAAGGGCATTGCCTCCATCGAATATCCGGCACGTGCCGATCTGTTTGCCAATGGAGGTCCTGACAAACTACGCGAGGCAATCCCGGATCTGATCCTGGATGAACCCGTCGGCCCGCTGGCTACGCCTGTACACGTGACTTCCCCCAACTTTGGTCAGGTCGACAAGGTCTATATCCACACAGCCATGGACCAGGTCATCAGCCCCTCGTTCCAGGCCGAGATGGTTGCCGCCACCCCCGTGAGAGCCGAGTACTCCCTGCCGACCGGTCATACGCCGTTCCTCACCGATCCCGACGGTCTGGCAAAGGCGATCGAGGCCGCTGCGAAATAGGCGGCTTACGGTCGGTCCGGGGAAGCGAAGGCGGGAGGCTTCGTCGTCCCGCGCTTTGCCTTCGAGTGTGTGGCTCTGGGCAGAGGGCTGCGATATCCGGGCTTCCGCGCACCGTCCTGCAGGCCGCTCTCCGATGGTCTGTGCCGGGATGCTCTTTCCAATAGAAGCATACGCGTCCGTTGTCTTCGACAATTTCTCGTGTTTTCAAAAGGCAGAACCGATATGTCCCGTCTTCAGATACCCGCCACGATCGCAGATGCACCAGCTGCTTCTCAGCCCTTCCTGGAGGCCGTCAACAAGAAACTGGGTGTTGTACCGAATCTGTTTCGTCTGATAGCCAACAGCCCCGCGGCGCTAGAGGGGTACCTCGGTCTGGCCGGAGCCTTGGCAAAAGGCGCACTTCCAGCACAAACCGGCGAGCGTATTGCTCTCGCCGTCGCCGAAATCAACGGCTGCGACTATTGCATGTCGGCGCACAGCTATTTAGGAAAGAACGTGGTGAAGCTTGACGATGCGGAAATGTCCGCCAATCGAAATGGCGGCTCGAATGAACCAAAGGCTGCCCCTGCTGTGCAGTTCGCCGCGAAGGTCGCGCACGAACGTGGCCGCGTATCCGACGAAGATCTGCGCGTCCTCAAGGAGGCCGGCTACACTGATGCGCAGATCGTCGAGATTGTCGTACACATCGCACTGAGCGTCTTGACGAACTACGCCAACGTCGTTGCAAACACGGAGATTGACTTTCCCGTAGTGCGTACATATCAGGGCCTGAACAACGGGACTCGCACGCTTCTTGATACGTGATGCGTTGACTGGACTGATCGATTGCGTCAATGCATCGTAAGCAGGACAAGCATCCGCGAGCGTATCGAGCCTCAACCGACGAACGTCGTTCAGTGTATCGGGCGGTTGAGCTCACTGCATCGCGCTAATCTCATCAGGCCAAGTCCATTTCCTTTTCACGTTACGTTGAGCCCGAACATGAACGTATCCGAACGCCTCGCGCAAGCGGGCCTAAAATTGCCATCGCCCATCAACCCACTTGGGTCCTATCGAACGGTTTCCGTTTCGGGGAATCAACTGTATGTATCGGGGCTCGGCCCTTTCGAGGATGGCAAGCCAATCGTCGGAATGGTCGCCCGCGATATTTCTCTGGAAAAGGCTCAAGACGCGGCGCGCCTAACGATGCTCATGATCTTGGCCTGTGTCGAACAGGCCTGCGGACTCGACAACGTCCGGCGATGCAGCCGGCTAACAGTTTACGTGCGTACAGCACAGTCGTTCACCCAGCATCCGCAAGTGGCCAATGGCGCCAGTGATCTGTTGCTGACGCTGTTTGGGCAAGACAATCTGCCGGCTCGAAGCGCGCTGGGAGTGCATTCGTTGCCGATGGGCATCCCGGTTGAGATTGACAGCATCTTCGAGTTGAAGGGGTGACGGGCATGGCTCGACGCCGCGCACATACGAGCGCAATGACGCGAAATCCGCATCCCCAGCGGGAGGAGTTAAGCGCACGCCAGAAAACGGACGTAGGGAATTTAAAGATTTCCGATCAGCCGATCGAATATGCTGGGCCTAGTGTCCCGAGGTGGTCGTCCAACTCTAAGACGCGATGCTCGAACTCTACCCCGACCACACTAATCCGGGCTCGCTCTGGGGCGCGGCGAACTCCGCCAGGAAGGCCGCGTAGGATTGCTCCGCACCACAACGAAGCTATGGAATCCCCAAAGGAATGCTGACCATGCACAGGAAGTTATTGGCCGCTGCCATCACCTTGACCGTCTCCGCCGGATCTCTCGCGACCGCTCCTGCCGCTTACAAGGAGCCGCTGGACGCTCAGGCCTTGAACACGATCAAATCAGAGTTCGGCGAGCTCATGGAATTAGCCAACCGGCACGATTTCAAGGCTCTGCACGAGATGTTCTGGCAATCCCCCTCGGCCCTTCTCGTCGCCAAAAGCGCAATTCCCTCCGAGGGGAACTGGGCAGGCTTCTGGGGCAACGAGGCAATCGATCGGAAGCTGCACGACATCGGCACCTCCGGCCCGGTCGTCCTCCGACCGGATTACTCAAAGCTCAAGGTCGTCGGCTTGACGCCGGACGTAGCGCAATCCTACGCGCCGGTGAACATCACGGTCTCGTATGCAGGGCAGGACGGAACACCCAAGCCGTTTCTGATGATCATCAACTGGATAAAGGTCGGGAAGGACTGGAAGGTTGCTTCTGAGATCATCCTGCCCGTACCTCCTGCACCCGTCGCAAAGAGTTAGGCCTTCGCGTGCCGGTGTGCGGAATCCAGACTGGGACCTGGCTGCTGGCAGCAGGTTTCGCTCTATTTGACGTCCGTGAGCTGCAGTATCGAGCGACGGCTCAACTCCGATACCCGCCGTTGCACCTCTGACCGATCGACTGTCAGCAATGGGTCGCAAGCACTCGTTCGCTTTCCGTGGGGCGGGTCATTCGCGACCACCGACCTGTGAATGGCAGGAAAGCGCCCCACATCCGGCTGACCAGCACCGATGCTGGAATGACGGCTCTGGCCGATTATGCCAAGTCGTTGATTATGGAAAGTAGCTGGCCGGCGCCCCCCCCAGAGAGCCGATGGGCAGCGGCCAGTTCGAATTCCAGCCTTTGCATAATTACAGTGCCTTCAGGAAGTTGATCAGCGAGTCCGGTGCCCGATAGCGCTGAGTTCCGGTCTGCGGTTCGTGAAGCCTGGCCAGAGCACGTTCCTTCATGTTGAGATCGGCTTCGACATAGTGGTGCGTCGTGATGGGGCTCTCATGTCCGAGCCATAGTGCAATGACGCTGATGTCGACACCTGCCTGAAGTAAATGCATGGCGGTGGCGTGACGGACGGTATGAGGCGATGCATGTCGCTTTGCAAGGCTGGGGCAGGTTCCGGCTGCGTTCCCGGTAGCCAGTGTTAGCCTCAATGCAACATTGGCTCTCGTCATTGCATGGCCATTCCGGTTCGGAAACAGCGGCGATGTGGGTTGGAATTCAGGATTTACCTTCAGCCATGCCCGTATCGTCTTCGCAGTTGACCGCCACAACGGGACGCTGCGCTGCTTTCGTCCTTTGCCACGCAAATGGACGCAGGCAGAACCCTCGTCCAGGACCACGTCGCCAACTTTTACCCCGATGATCTCCGAGACACGCGCTCCGGTGTTGTACATCAGCAGGAACAGCGCATGATCGCGTTGGCTTAGCCAGGAATCATCCGGCTTACCGATTACAGCCAGCATCTCTTCGCGCGACAGATAGCTAAGCGTTGGGCGCTCGAAGCGCTTGACTGGAACGCCCAAGGCGCATTCGATCACGTGCAATGACGCTACATCGCGATGCGCTGCGAACTTCAGGAACGAGCGAAGCGCCGCGAGTCGCGCATTGCGACTGCGCACGCAATTGTGCCGTTGGCGTTCCAGATGATCGAGGAAGCCCATGATCAGTTCCGGCGTCATATCCGCCAGTGTCATCGTGGCTGGCGACTTGACCAGGCGCGCCTCGGCGAACTCAAGGAAGAGGACGAAGCTGTCGCGATAGGCGGCTATGGTATGTGCACTAAGCGCTCGCTGCTGGGTGAGGTATTCGGCGAACCACGCTTGCACGAGCGCTGCAAACGAAGGCGGTGCCTTGGATCGCCTATTCATTGCCGTCTCCCGCGACATCGGCGAAACGCTCGAACCTGGCGCCGGCGACGGCCATCAGTTCCGGAACTGCCGTCAGATACCAGTACGTGTAGAAGATTTCCGCATGGCCCATATAGGTTGATAGCGCCAGCATCATCTGATCGATGTCGGTGCCCTCGGCATGCCAGAGCATCATGCGACGCACCGCAAAGGTATGTCGCAGATCATGAAGCCGGGGCGCTGCGTGGGCACCACGATTCACCCAGCCGAGGCTGTCACGCAGCGCGTTGAAGACACGTTGAGCCTGTCGTTCACCAAGAGGCTGTCCCAACCGCTGACCACGGCTGCTGACCAGGAACGACATGCTGGGGTTCGTGGCAACCTGCCGTTCGCGCTGCCGCCGGTACCGCGCTAACGCGGCAACCGTGCTCGTATGAATGGGCAACTGTCGTGACTTGGCGAACTTGGTCTGCCGCACAGTCAGCATCCCGCGCTTCAGATCGACATCGGCATCGCGTAGGTGGATGGCCTCCGAGATTCGCAACCCGGTTGAGGCCATCAGGCCAAACAGGGTCTCATACGTCGCTGGGCGCAGACTCCCCTTTGGCCCGAGCCGACGGGCCGCAGCCAGCAATGCAATGACTTCCTCTTCATGGAAGATGTGCGGGGCGACGCGTGCCCGCTCAGGGCCGAAGACCGGTTCCTCCGGAATCTCAGTGTCAGGCTCGAACTGCCTCAGGTAGCGGGCGAAGTGGCGAACAATCGCTAAACGTGCAGCCCAGGTAGCAGGGGTGTCATGGTGCCATTTATCCTGTCGCGCCCAATCCGCCATGAGCTCTGTCGTCAGCGCTCCACGATGATTCAGGCTCGCGACATAACGGGCGAAGCTGGCTAATAGCGTGCTCCGCGAGCGCAACTCGAAACCCAAACGGTGCCGTTCGGCAAGGTAGTTGTCGATCCTCTTCTGCAAGCTGACCCGTGCGCTCATGATTGGCTCCCGGGCCACGGCAGGGCAACAGCCGCCAGCTTCGGCGTGTCGAGCTTGGCGTAGATCAGGGTGGTATTGAGCGAACGGTGGCGCAGCAGGTCGGCTACTTCCTTGAGCGAACTGCCGTTCTCAACCAGGCGGCATGCCAGGGTATGTCGAAGCGCGTGAGCACTGTGGTGTGGCAAGCCGATGCGACAGCAGGCCCGTTTGATCACCTTCTGGATCGCCCTGGGCGTAATCGGCTGGTCTCGCTCCGCCACCTGCCGGACGAAGATCGCCGGATGGCCGCTCATCGGACGCTCATGTTGCAGATAGTCAGCGAGTGCCTGCCCGGTTTCCATCGGCAGCGGTAGCACGTCCTGCCGCAGCGACTTCGTGCCCCTCAACGTCGCTGTGCCTGCGCGCCAGTCGATGTCGCTGATCATGAGTTGCGCGATTTCGGCAGAACGCAGTCCCATGTCCAGCGCCAGACGGACAATCGCATAGCTACGCTTCGGCCAGCGGCGAGCGCCTGCAACCGCGCCCAGGAGGTACTCAACTTCCTCTGGCGCGAGCGCGCGTGGCAGCGATGCGAGCTTCCAATGGACGGGATTCAGGATGACGGCGCTGAGCTTGCAGACCTGGTCGCCGCACGTCGCCCGGTAACGCAAATAACTGCGTAAGGTACAAGCCAGTTGAGAAGCATAGGAGGCCGAGCCTCCGGCCCCTGACTGTGACGAAAGGAACCGACGAATATCGTCAGGGCGCAGCTTTCTCGGATCGACTGCGCGCCGCTCGAAATTCTGTCGCAAGAACAAACCGACTATGCGGAGTTGATTACTCCGTGTTGTGGCTGCCAGTCCCCGCGCATCGTGCAGATACGCATCGTAGCGGCGTAATTCGTCAGCAATGTGAGTCGGAAGTGGTCTACAAGACCGGGCCCTGGCTTCGTGCAAACTGGTTGGCTTCATAACGGTCCCCTGAAGTGGAACCGTTACTCCAGATCAACGCTGAAATTATGTCGAGTTCCCAGCTGAACCGCCTGCTGCCGGCCCCTTGTTTGCCGGGCCTCGTCGGCAATCGGCTCGGCTACTTTCCATAATCAACGACTTTGCATAATCGGCCCGAGCCGTCATTCGAGCATCGGTGCCGGTCAGACGGGTATGGGGCGCTTTCCTGTCATTCACAGGTCGGTGGTCGGGAATGACTCGTCCCGCGGAAAGCGAACGAGTACTTGCGACCCATAGCCGCCTTTGGGGTTAGCGCGCGGTCAACGGCGGCTTCAAAGAGTCCACCGGTCAATCGTGCGGCGCCGACGGCCGGTCGCTGTTCGGGGCCAAGGTGCCGTTTGCGTATGCACCTTCATGCTTCAACGAGGAAGTCTGACTTGATGTTCACCAATCCGCGCGGTAAACACGATCGCTCGCTGCCCACGGACAGGACGCGATCAATTCAGGTCTCTCTAGCGCATCCGGGGCCTTCAGCCCGAAGCGAACGGCTGCAACTGCCATTGCGTCCGCGGAACATAGAGATCGCAGGCCCACACGGTGTCGATGGCATAACCTCACTCACTCGCCGCTGCCGTAAGGCCGGGTGATCACTTCGAGGTAGTGGCCGTCAGGATCGCGAAAATAGACGCCGCGCCCACCATCGTTGTGGTTGATCTCGCCCGGCCGGCTACCCCTCGGATCGGCCCAGTATTCCAGTCCGCGATCCTTGATCCGTGTGAAGACAGCGTCGAAATCAGCTTCGCTGATCAGGAAGGCGTAATGCTGCGGCTGGATCCGGCCCTCAACTTTGGCAAAATCGAGCGAGACCCCGTTGTCCAGATCGACGACGTCGAAGTGGCCGAAGCGATTCGGCGCTGGCCGGCCGAGCATTTCGGCCAGAAACCTGGCTGAGGCGCTCTGGTTCGAGCACCAGACAATGGTGTGATTGAGCTGGGCGACCATAACGTGGGCTCCGGCGACCTGGGAATAGAGTGGTTTGAGCGTAGACGGTCCGTTTCAATCGCGCCTGTCAGTGCGTACGTGCTGACTTTCGGGCGCAGCGACCGATCCCATGCCAGCTGGTCGGCGTGGCTGGCCCGATAGCCGGCCTGCCCACTGTTGCGCCTGATCTCGCGACAGATCGTGGACGGTGATCGCGACAGTCGCGGGGCGATTGACTGAATCGAATCGCCCGCGACGAGGCCTCGCGAAATCTCCTCGCGTTCGGCAAGCGTCAGCGCCAGCCTGGATCGCTGGCGGGGTACAGGCTGGATTCCTCCAGTTTGCGCCAGAATTCCCTGTACTGACGAGTGATTGCGGTCAAATAGCCGGGCGATGTGCTGCAACGACTCGCCTTTACGCCAGCGTTCCCACATCAATGCCTTCTGGCTTTCGCTGTAATAGATCCGGCGCCTCTGTTTCATTTGCAACACTCCCGCCGCTCATGCGACGTTCATTGTGTTGCATCGACCGGTTGAATCCGCCGGGTAAAGCCGAGGTTCGAATGCCCGAACGAAAGCATGGTCGAAGGGGCAGTAGATGGCCCTGTGCCTGCCTTTGGCGACAGCGATCCTTCGCGGTTGACGTCGCCGAAGGCACATTGGTCGAAAAACCGTCGCGAACCGTTGCCGATAGTCGTCGCGGCTGCCGTGCAGAAAACGTCATCTCGCACTTACTGGAGCGTGATTTCGCCATCAAACTCCACTTTCAGCTTGAGCCCTGCAACTTCCAGCGTTACTTTTGCGGGAAACGATTCCGTACCTGCGATGGTGCCGTCAGCAAGGGCCTTGGCTACCGCGTGCTCGATCTCGCGCTGCGAATTGACGCCAACCATTTTTAAGAACTTGCGTATGCTGAGGTTGAAGACTTCTTCATTCATTGACAGCTCCCATTTTCCGATGAAGGAGAGATTCCCGACAGTGAAGTTAAGCCCAGCCGGCGGGCATCGACATGCTATCGAGAGCAACTGGCGACGATCTTGTCGCCGCCGAGGGTGGTGAGTTCGACTTCCGCATTCACTGCTCCATCGGCGAGGGACGTGATCTTGCCGCCACGTTACGCGACTGCTACGCGGCCTGAGCTAGTTCAAAAGGTGAGCGCGGCAGGGATTCGCCATCCACGAATGCAGTGGCACTGCGCGCGGCAAACGCGAAAGCGCATTCTTGACTCGCGAACTCTCCGAGATTCCCGAGTGAAGTAGCTTCACCGCCTTCCGCTAAGATTGATGCACGCGCTACAAAGGCTTTGCCATGCTTCGTGACGCAGGGCTGAATTACTGCGCCGTGGCGATATAGAGCCATGGCAACTCCTCTCATTGATGTTCGCGGAATCGGCGATGGCAGTTTAATGCCCATCTTGGTCAAGGGAAAAATGTTACCTTTCCTCGCAGGACGCATAAATAATACATAAAGGCCAATTGGTGGTTTGGCGGGGAGTAATTTTTAGCCCGTTTGCCAAAGGGATTCTGATGGCCAGCCGATTACCACGTGCCCCGCTAACCCTTCCCTACGTCTGGATGGTTCCGCGTCGCGGCATGCCGGAGCCTTTGGCCCGAAGTGAACGTCATACGCCACATCAGCTCTCATTTGGCAACGTCAAGAAGTCACGGGTTACGCATGCAACGCCTTGGCACGCAACACGTCATCATGATCCAGGGTCGACGCGCCCGGAACGTACCCTCGGGACTCGTTCGATCAAATCGTTCAACGCGATGATAGACAGTTACACCTGCAAGGAACTCAGCCGGTCGACACCACAGATGGGAGGTAACGAAGGGGGTGCAATGAGTGAATCGTTGATGGGAACTTTGATCGGCTCGTTGGTGCTAGTAATTGCGGCGATTTCCATGGTAAGCCACTATCGTCGCGAACATCGTCGCGAACATCGTCGCGCTCAGTCCGACTTCAGCCGATCGCGTATCCATCCCAAAGTCGAAATTCATAAGCGTTCTTTGAAAACTGCGCGTCCAAAATAAAATGCCAGTCGCACCAACGACGGACTGGCTTTCTTCGCGCTCAAGTATCGGGCGTACTTCGCCCGCTCGATCCATATAACCGCGACGCCACTCCCGCGTCAGTCCCTCGCGCAGAGTAAGCGCAAAGTGGCCGTCTCTCCGGCACCCTTCACACCGCGACGCACCCGCGGGCGCGGACATGCATACCTCGGTGAAAACGACGGGGAGTTGTCCCGCGACTACCGACATCTCCCGTGCCCGCTTAACGCGCCTCCTCGTCAGGCCGTTCGTTGGTATCGCTTGGATACTTGGACTCTCCATAACGAATCAACAGCACACCTAGAGCTATCAGCAAGATGGCGCCGGCCGAGGCGACAAGATGCAGCTCCGTATTCGCGCCAGCGCGCAGGATCACGTCGCGCGCGATCGAGACCATCGCTATGTAGAGCGGAAAACGCACCGGCAATTGCCCCGCCTTCAGGTATTGCCCGACCATGGCGAACACTTCGAGGTATAGAAACATGAGCAGCAGATCGGTCAGTGTAACGTCGCCGGAGTCCGCCATGTTCCAGATTAGGTGCCCCATCGCCAGGGCGGTCCCGATGCCGATGACCAGCAAGCCGACCAGTTCGGCCATCTCTATCACCTGCTCGAGCCGCCTCTTGATGCTGTGGTGCAGAGCGCCTTCATACTTCATGCACATTGCCCCTCGTGGGGTTGGAATGGTATTGCAACGTAGCGGCTCGTCGGCACCAGTGCACCGAGTGCTTGCCACGCCTGCAGCGGACGCAGTGTGACCGCGCAGGACGTGCCGTTGAGAAAGAGGGATAGTGACCAGTGCCGATGGACGCAGCACAGATTGCGGGCTTCACGCGGATCAAACGGGCAGCGCCCATTTGCAGCTGTCTCCCGCTCTTTGGGAAACGACACCCGAGGCGCCGCTATGTAACGTAGCATATTGGCGTGGCGCACAGCTGCGTCACAGAGTCGCCACAGGTTTGGCATAGTATCGGGATTCGACCGTCACGCGATCAGCGCGGCTGGTGCGAAAGGCCTCATGCAGGTTCTGCCGACCGCCCATCCGCAGGTGGTCGCGCTGAACAAGGACTTGTCCGACCCCGCCGAGAACGTGCGCATCGGCTCTTCGATCCTTCGTGGTTATCTCGACGCGACGTAAGGCGATCTGAATCTGGCATTAATGCGCTACAGCGGCGGCAGCAAGGGCTACGCGCGTCGCGTCGCGCTCAGTATGCGGCAGTTTGCGATCGGTCTGCGCAGGGGGTGAGTCCCTTTCCCGCGCTGCTCGACCTGCATTTACACGATTTCCAGGCGCGGCGTCGGATTGTCTCCCAAGGCGTCGAATGATCTGACGCATGCGTAACGCGGCTTCGTTGTTCGCAGACCGTGGGCCGTAGCCGGTGGGTTGTCGTGTCAACCGCTGCGCAGTGGCACTTCGCTACCGCACCGCGATCGGGGTTATGTGCAATTACTGCAATCGCGTCTTCAACTCGTTCGCGAGCTGGCGAATCGCGGTTTTTGTCTCCGCATCTTCGGCGAGCGCGTTCAGCAAACCGAAGTCGTGGATGGTGCCGTCATAACGGATCGTCGCGGCTTCGTTACCCGCTGCGTCGAGCTTGCGGCCGTAGGCTTCACCCTCGTCGCTCAGCACGTCGAACTGCGCAACCTGAATCAGCGCAGGCGGCAGGCCCTTCAACTGATCCACTGAGGCACGCAACGGCGACGCGTAGATCTCGTTACGCTGGGCCTGATCCGTCGTGTAGGCATCCCAGAACCATTTCATCATGGGGCGCGTCAGGAAGTGGCCCTCCGCATAGGCGTTGTAGGATCCATCAGCGAAATTGTTATCCGTCACCGGCCACATCAAGCCCTGGAAGCGGATCGCCGGGCCTTGCATGTTCTTCGCCATCAGGCTGACGACCGCGGCCATGTTGCCGCCCACGCTGTTGCCGACCACCGCGAGGCGGCTACCATCCACGCCGATTTCTCCGCCATGGGCAGCAACCCACTTCGTGGCGGCATAGGCCTGATTGATTGCGACCGGATAATGCGCCTCCGGCGACGGCGTGTAGTTCACGAACACCGCCACTGCGCCGGATTGCACGACGAGGTCGCGCACCAGACGCTCGTGCGTCTGGAAGTCGCCGAGAATCCAGCCGCCGCCGTGGAAGAACATGAACACCGGCAGGGTGCCCGTCGCCCCTTTAGGACGGACGATGGTCAACGGCACGGTGATGCCGTCCTGCTCGATGGTCTTGCTGGATACGTCGATTCCGGACAGATCGACCTTCACGCCGTTCTGCGCGTCGACCAGCACCTGACGCGCCTTCGCTGGCGGCAGTGTGTTGAGGGCGGGTCCCGTGCCGCTGTTCAGCGCCTGGAGGAACTGGCTTGTCACGTGGTCGGGCGTAGCGGGCGCAGCGGAGTTCGCCGCGACTGCACACGTAGTGCTGGCAGCAAGGGTGACGGCAACCAGCAGGGGCTTCAATGATTTCATGGCGGATGCTTTCTTCAGATCGGGTTAGAGGATGGTCGTAACGAATTGGATCAAAGGAGGGTGAGCGTGACGTCGATGTTGCCGCGCGTAGCGTTGGAGTACGGGCAGACGATATGAGCCTCGTCGACCAGGGCCCGCGCCGCTTCGCGCTCCATGCCGGGCAGCGCGATCTTCAGTTCGACCTCGATGCCGAAGCCGTCCGGGAGGGCGCCGATGCCGACGCTGCCGTCAATCGAGACATCTGCCGGGATGGCGATCTTGTCGCGGGCAGCGACGAACTTCATCGCACCGAGGAAGCACGCGCTGTAGCCAGCGGCGAACAGCTGTTCGGGATTGGCGCCTTCACCGCCTGTACCGCCCAGTTCCCTGGGGGTGGTCAGCCTTAAGTCGAGCTTGCCTTCGGGGACGACGGCACGGCCGTCGCGACCGCCAGTGGCGTGGGCGCGAGCGCGATAGAGAACTTTTTCGAGTGACATGCTGAAGCTCCAATACAAAGATGTGGTTGAGGAGATAGTCGACGGTGCGTGTTATGCGCGGCCGCCATCGGTCTATGCGCGGGCGGCGATGACGCCAGTCAGTACAAAAACGCCAATCAGCTTCGTGTTCATGGTCATTGATCCGCCTGTATGAATCTATGGATAGATAGATAAATGAGCGAGGAGAGATATGATGTCCTCGCTTTCCGCCTAACCTCGCCTATCTATGCAAAGATAGATAGGCGGCACAATTAAAGAGGTGAATCAACACCTCACCTTACAGCTTTACTGCACTACCGCTTTATCGCACTTACTTTCAAGGTAGCCTCGATATCTTCGAGCCGGGCCTTCGTCTTAAACAACCGGCTTGTCAGTACACTGCCCTGATAAGCCGCGAAGAGGGCGCGCGCGGCATTTTCCGGTTTGCCGTTGACCGTCAGCGTACGCTCCTGCGCACCTTGCGCGAGCACTTTCGCCAGCCAGCTTTCGTTGGCCTTGAAAAAAGCCTGTATCGAGTGCCGGATGTTGTCCGGCAGCGATTCGATGTCGGCTGCGAGCATGCCGCACAGACAAATCTGATTGCCGTCCCCCAGGGTCCTGCCAAACAACTTCGTGTATTTGCTGAGCTTCGCATCGGCCGGCAACGCAGCGTCGATTGCCTTGACGGTATTGAGCACTTCGCTGCTGTACTCATTGACCGCTTCAAGTACCAGATCGTCCTTCGACGGGAAGTAGTAGTGGATACTCGACGTCTTCACGCCGACCAGTGCCGACAGATCGCGGTAGCTAAAGCCGTTGTAACCGCGGAGCATGATCAGCGTGATCGCGTGGTCGAGAATCTGCTCGCGTACTGTTGATGTCGTGTCCATAGGCTTAACTTTATCTACTGATAGGTAGTCAGTCAAGGGGATTTTTCTAACTATGTTGTTTCAGAGCTCGATGGGTCGGGTCGGAAAGGCCGCGTGTCCGCGCCGTGCGTTCTCTTGCATGCTGACACCGCGCGACCGCGTGTATCGATCCGGGCCAATGCGCTAGCGCGGCAGTGTGTGCTCGTACATGTATCGGCGCGACCACGGCAGCGTCGCCGCGCTGCGCCCGGCCTTGCGGCAGACGATCTGGTAGATCGAGACGTCGTCGTGCTCGAACGCGTAGGCGCAACCGGCCAGATAGACGCGCCAGATGCGGAACTTCACTTCATCGACGAGCTTCTTGGCCTGCTCGGCTTGCGCCTCGAAGTTCCCGCTCCAGGTGTTGAGCGTGCGGGCATAGTGTCGCCTCATGTTCTCGATGTCGACCGCCTCCAGTCCGCCGCTCTGCAGCGCCTCGAGCGCGAGACTGATGTTCGGTAGCTCGCCGTCCGGGAACACGTAGCGGTCGATGAACTCGCTACCACCGAGGCTGGTCTCGCGACTGTCCGCGCCGGTGGACGTTATCCCATGGTTCATCGCGATGCCGTCGTCGGTGAGCAACGCGCGGATCCGAGAGAAATAGTCAGTCAGATTCCTGCAGCCGACGTGCTCGAACATGCCGACACTCGTGATGCGGTCGAACTGGCCTTCGACGTCGCGATAGTCCTGCAGGCGGATCTCAATGCGGTCCTCGAGTCCCGCTGCTTTCACGCGCGCAGCGGCGAGATCGAACTGGCTCTGCGAAAGCGTGATACCTACACAGCGCGCGCCGAACTTCTGGGCCGCGCGCAGCACGAGCGCGCCCCAGCCGCAGCCGATGTCGAGCAGGCGCTGTCCGGGCTGCAACTGGATCTTGGTGAGGATGTGGTCGATCTTCTTGAGTTGGGCGGCGGCGAGGTCTTCGTCGCCGTTCTCGAAGTACGCGCACGAGTAGACCATGTTTTCGTCGAGCCACAGTTGGTAGAACTCGTTCGAGACATCGTAGTGATATTGGATTGCCCGCTTGTCGGACCGCCTCGTGTGACTCATGGCGCGCATGACGCGCACAGCAGAGAGGGTGTTCGTCACAGTGCTACGGGCGAGCGCATAGCCGATGTCGATGATGTCCGTGAGTCTGCCTTCGATATCGATCTTGCCGTTCACGTAGGCCTCGCCGAGATTGTCGAGACTCGGATCGAGGAGCAACGGCAACGCGGATGCGCTCCTGACGTTCAGCGTGACATGAGGCTCGGCGAACGTCCCAAAATCGAAGTGCTCACCATTCCACAACACAAGGCGCGCTGGAAGGTTTGACGTCGACCGTATTTCCTCCGACCAGTGGGCCAGTTTTTTTCCCCAAAGCATCAAGATTCTCCTTTTTCCGTTGTAGCGATTTCTGCCTGGCTGCCGATCGGGCACCGGGCGTGAAGAGGCGAGCCCGCGGGTGCCGCATGCGAGACGGGCGCCGCCTGCCCATGCGACGCGAGCAGTCTGGACACTCGACGCCCAGATCCGCTGCCCGTCCGATCGGCGGAGAGCGAGGGAGCAGAAGCCGGCCCGTGTAGTCTAGGACGCGTGGTTTGGGGGCCGCTATACCGGTTGCGCAAAGCAGATTTTCGAAGATGGTGAGTTGCCGAGAGGCGGCGTCTGTGCGTCAGGGCGGTGCCCAGCGCGCAAAACAGTATTCTGGAAAAGGGACTTCCGGGGCGCACGGGCTGCCCTTTACCGTACTTGTCCCGCAATCGGCCGGATGAAGAGGGATGCGCACCGCGCGGTTGCGTGCGCGCGTTGCTACTGCCTTACCACATTCCAGCAACACTGAATGTCACAAGGAGCGTATGAGTCTGTGCAAGTTCCTCCGTAAGAGATATGTCCTCCTCGCGTCGCTTTGCTCGCACCGGCCCAGACCGCACCGCCCGCGGTCAAGGCGCGCGCCTGGGTCTTAATGGACTCGTCGAGCAATCAGATCCTCGCCTCGCAGGACGCCGAGGCGCGCATGGAGCCTGCGTCGCTCACGAAAATCATGACGGCGTATCTGGTCTTTCAGGCGCTGCTGGACAATAAAATCCGCATGGACGAAACGGTGTGGCCCAGCGATGCCGTTCGTTCCGTCGGCAAGGACGAATCGAGGATGTTCATCGAGGCGAACAAGCCGGTGTCCGTTCACGATCTGCTCTATGGGTTGATTGTAGAGTCCGGCAACGATGCCGCGATTGCACTGGCGGAAATCGTGGGCGGCACGCAATCGCATTTCGTCGACATGATGAATGCCCAGGCCCAGGCGCTAGGGATGAGCCACACGCACTTTGCGGACGTCAACGGCATGCCTGAACCGAATCACTACACGACGGCAGGCGATCTGGCGATTCTCGCGATGCGCCTGATTCACGATTTTCCGCAGGACTATCCAATTTTTTCGGTCAGGACGTTCAGCTACGACAATATCCGACAGCTAAACCGTAATCGCCTGCTCTGGCGCGATCCGACTGTTGATGGTCTCAAGACCGGACATACCGATGCCGCCGGGTATTGCCTGATCGCCAGCGCTCTGCGGCCCGTACCCGGCGCCCCCGGCATGACGCGGCGTGTCATCAGTGTCGTGATGGGCGACCCGACAGGATCCGACCGTGTGCGCGACAGCCTGAAAATGCTCGACTTCGCCTACGATGCGTTCGAGGAAGTCGCGTTCTACAAGGCCGGTCAGGCGGTCGAGACGTCCCGCCTCTACGAGGGCACGGCATTGAGCGTCAGGGTGGGCGTGGCGAAGGACCTGATGCTGACCGTGCCCGCCGGTCAGGATCGCGGCGTCAAGCCGAAGGTCTCAATCGTGTCACCGCTCGTCGCGCCGCTCGCGGCGGATCAGAAGGTGGGGAACGTCGAACTCGTCTCAACGGACGGCCGGGTTCTCGCACAGGCGCCGCTTGTCGCGCTCGACGCAGTTCCGCGGGCCGGACTCCTTGCGCGAGCGTGGGACTTCATGCTGCTGCACCTCGATCGGCCCGGCTGACGGGATCGGGGCCCGGCTCGCGGCGTCCTGCGCCAGCATGCCAAGCGACGGCGTCCGTGCGCGGACGCGCGCCGGCGCGCGGCCTGCGTTGTCCGTCCTCGTCAGCCGCCGGTGACAGGCGGGAAAAACGCGACTTCGCTGTCCTGACGCACGACGAACGTGCCAGCGACCAACTCGTGGTTGACCGCGGTACGCACCGGGCGGCCCTCGCTCAGGGCGTCGGCTATCCGCGCGTTGCGCGAGGCGAGTCTCGCCCGGAGGGCGTCCACCGTCAGATGCGGCGCGTCGATATCGACGGTTTCGTGCTGGATGCCAATTTGTTCGCGAATGCTCGCGAAATACTTGATGGTGAGTTTCATCGTTGCATTCCTGTTGCGTGGGCGGTGGGGCAACGCTAAGTCAGCCCGTCCGCATCATGGCCTGCTCGTCGCGCGTTCTGGCTTCGACCCACTCGGCAGAGCCGTCGCGGCGAACCTCTTTCTTCCAGAACGGCGTATGTGCATTCAGAAAGTCCATCACGAACTCGCACGCCTTGAACGCGGCCGCGCGATTCGGCGCGGCCACGACCACGACCACGACGGCATGACCGACCGCGACGCGGCCGATCCGGTGAACGACCTTCACGCATCCACCTTCCAGCGTGCAACGGCCTCTTCGACAATGCTCCATAGCGGCTGTTCCGTCATGCCGGGATAGCGTTCAAGCTCGAGTGCGACGACGTCGTCGAACTCGCCGCTGTTGCGCACGAGCCCGATGAAGCTGACCACCGCGCCCACGTTGGCGTTGCGCATATCGGCGCGATGTTGGCCTGAACGTCGATCGGCTGGTGCTCTACCCGCACTTCGAACCCCGCGGCGATGCCCGCGCGCGGCGTCGCGTTTTCGCCATGTTCGCGGGGGCGCCGCGACATCGCGCAGGGCAGCCGGGGGCGCGCGTGGGATGCGTCATCAAGTCTTCTTCTCCAGGGACGTTTTGTGAGGCGCGCTGCTCGCGGTCAGCCGCCGACCAGCGACACGCGGACCGTGGGCCAGACCTTGCCCGAATCAGGCTTGCGCCGGATCGCGCACGGCTCCGGATACCGGTCGTCTCGCGCGCTCCAGCGCGCACGCACGGCCGCGGCCAGTTGCTCTACCGGCACGGCGTCGCCGAGCCACGCGGCCGAGACCTGCATCGCGAAGGGCGCTCGCCCGTGCCGCGACCAACGAGCCGTTCGTCGTCATCGCGATGCCCATCGGCTTGCCGCTGACTGTCGTAAGACATGCGAGCTGTTCAATGAGCCATTCGAGTCCGCGCCGCAGGAGCGGTTCGCCGCCGGTGATGCGAATCTTTTCGACGCCGAGCGACGAGAATGCTCCCGCGACCTTCTCCATCTGATCGAACGACAGCCGCTCGGACGCGCGCAGGGACGGGTAATCGGCATCGAAGACGTCGCGCGGCGTCGGTGATGGGGGGCTTGGCGATGGCGTTCACGATCTCTTCGAGAGTCCGTAGCTGGCGACAAGGGTAGGGCATCGGGCTTCACTCCACTGGCCTCCAAAGCCGGACGATGCCCGCGAACAAGTTGCGCTTAGGATAGCGCACCAGCCTTGCGCCCCGAATGCACAGTCCGCGTCTGATTAAAGCAGTACGTTGCGCGAGCGCGGCCGGCTTGCCGGGCTTCATGCGCATGCCGCACAGAACGAAGGAAGCTCCGAGCGACGTCAACGCGCTGCGGGTCATGTCGCGCTCGCCGACTGACGCGCCGCCCGACATCACGATCAGGTCGGACTGCGCACGCAATGCGCGCAGGGTCGCGTGGATCGCACGAGCGCGAGTCTCCTCGCGGCCGTGGTCCGAGGTGCGCTGGTGGCTTCGTCGAGCGCTTCTGCGGGCACTGGCGCGCCGAAGGGTCGCTTGCCGGTGACGCTTCGCACGCGGCGACACTAAGAAAAATGCCGTGCGCACGGTGTCCCGCGCGCAAGGCGTTGTTGACGTAGCGCGGTGGCCGCCTAGTGCTTGACCGGCACCAACTTGCCGCGGAACAGATGGTATTGGTAAAGATTGTAGCCGACCATGATCGGGAAGACGGTGCCGATGCCGAAGAGCATGAAAGTGAGCGTCGCGCTATCCGAGGCGGCGGCGGCAACGGTCAGCTGGCCCGGCACGATGTACGGGAACAGGCTGATGGCGAGCCCCGCGAACGAGATCACGAAGAGCAGCGTCGCCCCCACGAACGGGCCGTGTTCGCCACGCATGTGGATCGCGTAAAGCACATACAGGAACGCCAGCGCAGCGAGCACCGCAAGCGCGATCAGTAGATGGAAGACGCCCTGTTCCTGCCAGCGCGTCACGCCGACCGGGCTCAGCTTCAGCGTCGCGAACGAAACCACGAGGGCGGCGGCCACGGTCGTGAAGACGGAAACGATGGCGTAGCGGCGCGCCGAGCTCTCGAGTCCGCCCGTGGTCTTCTTCACGAGCCAGGTCGCGCCGAGCAGGCAATAGCCGGATACGACGCCGATCGCCGTGACCGCCACGAAGCCGAGGCTCGAGGCGCCCGGCACGAAGCCGGTAAGAATCCTGCCGAGCACGATGCCCTGCGAGACCGCGGCGAGCAGGCTGCCGATGCCGAAAACGCGGTCCCACACGGTCTTGCTCGAGTGGGCCGCGTGACGGAACTCGATGGCCGCGCCACGCATGATGAAGCTCGCGATCAGCACCATCACGGGGACGTAGAGATCAGAGAGGATCATCGCATAGGCTGCCGGAAAGGCGCCAAAGAGGGCGCCGCCGAGCACGACGAGCCAGGTTTCGTTGGCGTCCCAGACGTGGCCGATGGACTGGACCATGAGGTCGCGGTCGCTCTGGCGGCGCTGCAGCAGCGTAAGCACGCCCACGCCGAGGTCAAAGCCGTCCGTGACGACGTAGAGCACGAGCATCAGGCCGATGAGCCCGAACCATGCGTGATTCAACAGGTCCTGGGTTGATGCGGGGGTCATGATGACTTCCTGTAAGGTGAAAGCGAATTGGTGAGACGGCGCAGATCAATAGTCGACGGCGTGCGCAACGGCCTGGCGTGCGGGCTCGGCCGGCGGCATCAGGTCGAGATCGGGACCTTGACGCAGCCAGCGCCGGGCGAACACGAAGAACGACACGATCAGGATGACGAACAAGGCGCAGAACATGATCATGCTGCCCAAAACGGTGCCGGCCGGAATGGCGGAGGCGGCATGCTCGGTGCGCAGAAGACCGTAGACGAGCCACGGCTGGCGGCCCACCTCGCGCACGATCCAGCCGCATTCGACGGCAATGTACGGCAGCGGGATCGCCAGCACCCAGGCGAGCAGCAGCTTGCGCTGCGCAAGCAGCTTGTCGAGGTGGCGGCCCGACTTGCGCAATGCGTAGAGGGTCCAGAATGCGAGCACCATCAACAGGAAACCGACCCCGGCCATGACGCGAAACGCGTAGTAAAGCAGCGGGATCATCGGCGGCTGATTCTGGACGGGAATGTCTTTCAGACCCGTGACCTGACCGTGCAGGCTGTGCGTGCCGAGAACGCTCAGCAGGCCGGGCACTTCAAGCGACCAGTCGTTGCGTTGTTTGGCGGCATCCGGCCATGCAAGGAGCGACCAGCTCGCACCGGTGCCGGGTGCGTTCGTTTCCCAGTGGCCCTCGATCGCGGCGCCCTTGGCTGGCTGCGTTTTGAAGACGTCGACGCCGCTCGAATCGCCGAGCCAGATCTGCACGGGCGCGACGAATACCAGCAGCAGGAGGGCGAGCTTGAACGAGCGGACAAAGAACGCCGGATCGCGACGCTTAAACAGGTAGTACGCCGAGATGCCGGCGATCACGACGAGGCCTGTTTCGAGTGCGGCGAACCACATGTGCGACGCGCCCCAAGGCATGTCCGGGCTGAAGATCGCCTTGAGGTAGTCGGTGACGACGAGCTTGCCGTCCACCACCGTCACGCCGCTCGGCGTTTGCAGCCACGAGTTCGCGACCATGATCCAGAAAGCGGAGAGGGACGAGCCGAACGCGACCATCGCGGTGGCGAACAGGTGCACGCCTTTGGGCACGCGACCCCATCCGAGCATCATGATGCCGACGAAGCCCGCCTCCAGCATGAACGCCATGGCCCCCTCGAAGCCGAGGACATTGCCGAAGAACTGGCCGGTGTATTGGGAAAACGGTCCCCAGTTCGTGCCGAACTCCAATTCCAGGGGAATGCCGCTCACGACGCCGACGGCGAAGTTCAGCAGCAGCAGCTTGCTCCAGAACCGCGCGTGGCGGTACCAGACGACGTCGCTCGTCTTGACCCAAAGGATTTCGACGACGAGCAGAAAGGCGGACAGGCTGATCGTGAGGATCGGCCAGAGTATGTGGAAGATCGCGGTCAAGGCGAACTGACCGCGGGCCAGATTCAGGGCTTCGATAGACATGGTGATCACCAGGTGATTAGAGAACAGGAAAGCGCGCGACTCGACCCGACAGTGGGGAATCAGAACGCAGGCAGCACGGGCGGCTCGGACGAACGGTGCAGCAACACCGGAATCGACTTCGAGGTCGGGGTGTTGCAGTCGTCGCCCACGCTCGACAGCGGGACGAGCGGATTCGTCTCCGGGTAGTACGCCCCGATGCAGCCGCGCGGAATGTCGTATTCGACGAGGCGGAAGTGGTCCGCACGGCGTTCGATGCCGTCGTCCCAGACCGTGGTCATGTCGACCCAGTCGCCGTTCTCGAAACCGAGCGTGGCTATGTCGGTCGGGTTGATGAAAACAACGCGTCGCTGGCCGAAGACGCCGCGATAGCGATCGTCGAGCGCGTAGACCGTCGTGTTGTACTGGTCGTGAGAGCGCGTGGTCATCAGCGTCATCAGGCGTTCGCCGTGAATCGCCTTCGCACGGGCGATCGGCGTGTCCTGCTGCACGGCGTGCACGACGAAGTTCGCCTTGCCGGTCGAGGTCTTCCAGTCGCGCTCGCGCGAGGCGACGCGCAGATGGAAGCCGCCCGGGTGCTGGATGCGCTCGTTGTACCGGTCGAAGCCCTCGATGGCCTGCTCGATGGCGTCGCGGATCTTCGCGTAGTCGCGGGCATACGCGAGCCAGTCCACCTTCTCGGCGCCGAGCGTGGCGTGCGCGATGTTCGCGACGATTGCCGTCTCGGACATCAGGTTCGGCGAGGCGGGCTTGTTCATGCCATACGATATGTGCACCATGCTCATCGAGTCTTCGACCGTGACCCCCTGAGCGATGCCGTTTTGCACGTCAATCTCGGTGCGGCCGAGCGTCGGCAGGATCAGCGCATTGGCACCGTGCACAAGATGGCTGCGGTTGAGCTTGGTCGTGATGTGGACCGTGAGGTCGCAGGAACGCAGGCCGTCGAAGGTGCGACGGGTGTCCGGGGTCGCCATGGCGAAGTTGCCGCCCAGCCCCATGAACACCTTCACTTTGCCTTCGATCATGTGCTCGACCGTCTCGACGACGTCGAGACCATGCTCGCGCGGTGGATCGAAGTCGAACACCTTGCCCAGCCGGTCAAGGAAGGCCTGCGTGGGCTTGTCCTCGATGCCCACGGTCCGGTTGCCCTGCACGTTCGAGTGGCCGCGCACGGGACACAGGCCGGCGCCCTCGCGGCCGATATTGCCGCGCATCATCAGCAGGTTTGAGAGCATGTGCACGGTCTGCACCGAATGCTTGTGCTGCGTAATGCCCATGCCCCAGGTGGCGATCACGCGCTTGCCGTTGGCATAGATGCGCGCGAGACCTTCGACGTCTTCGCGGGCGACGCCGGACTGCGCTTCGAGAAGCGGCCAGCTCTCGCTGCGCAGGTCGTCGGCGAACGCGCTGAAGCCGAGAGTGTGCTGGTTGATGAAGTCGAGATCGAGCACGCGTTCCGTGCGGTTTTCAATCGCCTTGTCGTCGAGCTCGATGAGATGCTTGGCCACGCCCTTGATGAGCGCGAAGTCCCCGCCCAGTTTCGGCTGGATGAACGTCGAGGCGATCTTCGTGCTGCTGAAGGTCAGCATTTCGACCGGGTGCTGCGGGCTCGCGAAGCGTTCGAGACCGCGTTCGCGCAACGGATTCACCGATACGATTGTGGCGCCGCGGCGCGACGCTTCACGCAGTTCGCCCAGCATGCGCGGATGGTTCGTGGCCGGGTTTTGCCCGAAGACGATAATGGTGTCCGCCAGTTCGAAGTCGTCGAGCGTGACCGTGCCCTTGCCTACGCCCACCGTCGTCGGCAGGCCGCGGCTGGTTGCTTCGTGGCACATATTCGAGCAGTCGGGGAAGTTGTTCGTGCCGTACATGCGCACGAACAGCTGGTAGAGGAACGCGGCCTCGTTGCTCGCGCGTCCCGACGTGTAGAACGCGGCTTCGTCCGGCGAATCCAGCTGGTTGAGATGCCTTGCAATGAGCGCGAAGGCGTCGTCCCAGGCTATGGGCCGGTAGCGGTCCGTGCGGGCGTCGTACACCATCGGGTCGGTGAGCCGGCCATGCTGCTCGAGTTCGTAATCGGTCTGCTTCATGAGCGATTCGACCGTGTTCGCCTCGAAAGTCGCCGGTGTGACGCGCTTGGTCGTGGCTTCGGCCGCGACGGCCTTCACGCCGTTCTCGCAGAATTCGAATGTCGACGCGTGCTGGCGATCGGGCCATGCGCAGCCGGGGCAATCGAAGCCGTCCGGCTGGTTCTGCTTGAACAGGGTACGATAGTTGCTGCCGGCAACGCGCTCCTTGATCAGATTGATGGCGACGTACTTCAGTGCGCCCCAGCCGGCGGCGGGGTGGTGATACGCCTCGATTTTGCCTTTTTGCTTTGCCTTGTCCATGCCCTTGGCTCCGTTGACTTCGCGCGGGCCCCGGTCTTTTTTCGACAGAGCCGCATACTGCGATTGATTGGCGTAAGCGTAAAAGCAAAGGCCGCGTTCACGAGTGCACAGAATCCCCCGACTTGCTCGAGTACAGTTCGTCGAGTGGCAGCACAGTCGAAGCGCTGTGCTGCGTGCGGCGTTCAGGGGGAAGGACTGTGAACCTTTATGAAAGGCTCGCCGACGACATCGAAAATCTGATTCGTAAAGGCGTGTATCGGCCCGGCGACCGGGTGCCATCTGTTCGACAGGCGAGCCAGCAGCACCGCATCAGCATCACGACGGTGATTCGCGCGTATCTGCTGCTGGAAAGCCGGGGAATGCTGGAAAGCCGCCCCCAGTCAGGCTACTTTGTGAGCCTGCGCGCGCAAGAAGGCGACCGCTCCGCGCACGGGTTGTGTCCGACACGACCGATTGCCGTGTCTGCTTCCGTCGACGTGAGCCGGCTCGTGCTCTCGACGCTGCGCTCGATCAGTGTCGACCGCGCCGTGCCGCTCGGCTCGCCCTATCCCGATCCCGAGCTCTTTCCGTTCGAGAAGCTCAATCGCTATGCGTGGGCGGTCGGCCGCAACAAGGCGCTGTGGGGAGTGACGAACGGCTTGCCGCCCGGCAGCCCTGACCTCCTGCGGCAAATTGCCCGGCGCTACCTCGAGAACGGCATGACCGTCGATCCGAACGAGATCATCGTGACGGTAGGCGCAACGGAGGCCATCAATCTGTGCCTGCAGGCCGTCGCCAAGGCGGGCGACGTCATTGCGGTCGAATCGCCGACCTTCTACGCGATGCTCCACGCCATCGAGCGTTCGGGCATGAAGGCGATCGAGGTGGCGACGCACCCGGAGTACGGCATCGACATCGACGAGCTCGCGCGGATCATCGACTCGCAGCCGATTGCCGCCTGCATGGTGATGCCGAACTTCCAGAATCCCCTCGGTTTTCAGATGCCGGACGAGCGCAAGCGCGCGCTCGTGGAACTGCTTGCCGGCGCGGACGTTCCGATCATCGAAAACGGCGTCTGCAACGAGCTGTACTTCGGCAAATCGCATCCGAGCACGCTGAAGTCGTTTGACATAAAAGGAACGGTGCTGCACTGCGCGTCATTTTCGAAGAGTCTCACGGCGGCTTACCGCATCGGCTGGGCGCTGCCCGGCCGCTATCGCGACCAGGTAGAGAAGCTGAAATTCCTGAACACGCTGACTACCCCGGTCATTCCACAACTGGCGATTGCGGAATATCTCGAGCGCGACGGCTATGAGCATCACTTGCGGCGCGTGCGCAGGAACTACGCGCAGCAGGCCAGTCTGATGAGAGCGATGGTCACGCGCTTCTTTCCTGCCGGCACGCGCATATCGAGCCCGGCGGGAGGCTACGTGCTGTGGGTCGAGCTACCTTCGAAGGTCGACTCGATGATGCTCTACAAGCTTTTGCTCGAAAAGCGCATCACGATTGGCCCCGGCTACATGTTCTCGGTATCGGACAGCTACCGGAATTTCATCCGCCTCAACTACAGCAGCTCGTGGTCGACCGAAATCGAGCAGGCTGTCATCACGGTCGGCAAGCTGGCGACGGCGTGCGCGCGCTGAAGCAGGCTGCCAGGCACGCTAAGGCCTCTGAAAGCGGCCGGTCTCGTCGGCTTTATCATCGCACCGGAGAAAAGGGGAGCGGGTTCGCCAGACCGACCGAGCGGACATGGCCCATCGTTCGAAGCACACCACGGCGCGTGGCACGCTGGTTTCGCCATCAAAGGGCTAGACATGAGATGTTCTCCGGATCTGGACGTTAGCTAAGCTCGTAGTGCGGGCCGGGCTGGATCGCGGGCGGCACTTCCTCGTCGCTCAGTTCGAGCACGGCGCGTTCGATGTTGCGCGTCATGGCATCGAGTGCCAGGCTGTTCGGTGCGAGGCCGAAGGGGTCCGCGATTTCGCTCGCGATGGCTTCCAGCGCGAGCAAGGTGTAGGACACGAATACGCAGATGAGCGGCGTGGCAAAGCCAATTGAGTCGATGAGGCCGAAGGGGAGCAAGGCACAGTAGGCGTAGACGGTTCGATGGAGCAGAACGCCGTAGGCGAAGGGAATCGGCGTCGCGTGGATCCGCTCGCATCCGCCGACGGCCGCGCCGAGTTCGTCGAGCGGCCTGTCGAGCATCCAGAGGTGCATGTCGGCCAGCACGCCCGCGCGATTGAGCGCCGCGAGACGCTTACGCGCTTCGTCGAGCAGCAGCATCGGCGTGAAGAGGCGGCCGCGAAGCTCCGAGGCCTGTGCGGTGCCGAGCAGCTTCGCAAGGTCGGCTGACGGGTCCGAGTGACGGAGTTGATGCTTGAGCGCATAGGCGAATGCGATCAAGAGGCGAACGAAAGCGGCGTTGTCGAATAGGGCGCTGTCGCCGGGCACGTAGCGGCGGACCTGCGAGGTGAGCGTACGCGCGGCGATGAGCACGTTGCCCCAAAGGCGGCGTGCTTCCCAATAGCGCTCATAGCTGGCGCTGTTGCGAAACGCGAGGAAGATCGTCAACGCGACACCGCACAGCGTGAAGGGCGTCGTATTCAACGGAACCTTTTCGCCGAAGATGCGGCCGTGCGTGCACATGGCCAGCACGCTCACGAGCGTCATGAGCGCCAGTTGCGGAAGGATTGCCTTAAGGACAGATCCGCGCCACACAAAGAGCATGCGAAACCAGTTGGGCGCCGGGCGGACGATCATGACGGAGATAACGTGTGGGCAGTCAAAAGGGGCGTTTCACTCTCTGTAAGAGCGTGAATCACGGTGCAGGACGTGTTTGCCTGCTGCTCGCGGGTGCATAGCAGGAGATTAAATGCGATCGGCTGCAGGCTTGAGATACATTTTTGCGGCTTCGTCAGGGGTACAGTTCCGATAGTTGTATGTGCCTGCAGAGGCATCCTGGCAATCGTCAGCGGTTCTTCAGCCTGGCGCTATTGGCATCGTTTTTCCATGGCAGCACCTTATACGAGTGAAGGTGTTGCATTTCAACTTTGAGAACGCGCAGCCTTTGCCGCTTGTCGCCATTCTTCAAGGAAAAACTGGAAGCCGCCCAGTTGCTGCGCGAGGTAGCCGCCCGTGGCCATCGATTCCGGTGCGCGACGATCTCCGGTAGGTGGGTACTCGTCAGAAAAATTGGCTGTACGAAACACGATGTCCCAGATCGGAAACACAGCGCCGTAATTGCAGGAGTTTCGCCCCGCCGCCCGCAGGCCGTGATGCAGCCTGTGAAAGCGCGGCGAGACGATCAACCGGTCGCCGAGCCAGCCGAACGAAAGCTTGATATTCGCATGGCTCAGGCTTTCGATGAAGCGCATGATCAGGAACAGCAGCGGAAATTGCAGCGGGGGAATGCCGATCGCGAGACCAACGGCGCCGAACCAGACGCCGGCGACCAGTTCATCGAGCACATGGTTGCGGTCATCCGACCAGAAACTCATCTGCCGCTGCGCATGGTGCAATGCATGAAGTGCGTACGCGCTGCGAGATGAATGCGACAGGCGGTGACGCCAATAGTCGGTACAGTCGAGTATCAACGCATACGCAATGAAGGTGATGACCGGATGCCCGAGAAGCGGTGGTATAAGCATCTCGAGCGTCGGCGGTATGTAGCCGTGCGCGATCACAAAACCGTACACCCATACCTGTACCTGATAAAACAGCAGGAAGCTAAAGACAGGCAATACGCCGACCCGGTTGAAAATCGTATAGAACGCGTCGATCACCACGGCTTTCCGGTTTTCCCAGCGCTCGATCGGAAAGAACACTTCGAGCGGCCAGCACACTGCGTACGTGACGATCACCGCGAATAGGCCGTAGACGCCGACAAGCGCCCAGTCGAACGACAACTCCTCCCAGTCCATCCAGCCGAAGTGATACAGCACCGGCAGAATGAGATGCGTGTCGATTTCACCGGCCAGCATACTGAACCACCTGTCGAGAAATACAAGCATGATGCGCCCTACAGGTTTTCAGCTGTAACGAAACCAGGCCGGCTCATTTGAGTGCTGAGGAAGATGCCGTGCGGCGAGCGCCCCACGTCGATGGTTTCGTAGTTGCCACTGGCCGGATCCAGCACGGCGACCTGTTCACGGAAACGCAGCGTCACCCATAGCTTGCCGTCGGGTGCAACGCTGATATCGTCTGGCCCCCCAGCGTGAAGCGGATACGTGCGAAGCAGTTCAAGCGTGGCGGAGTCGAGCGCTGCCAGCGAGCCTCCGACACGGTTCGTGACGTAAAGCGTCCTGCGGTCCGGCGTGAGGAAGACATTGTGTGGACCGACACCGGTTTTGACCCGCCGCAGCACGTCACCCGTTACTGGGTCGACTTCCGCCACATGGTCGCTGCCCATCACGCAGACCAGCACCTTGCCGTTGTGCCAAAGCACGCCGGCGGGCGTTGAGCCGAGTTCCGACTTCCAGCGGATCGTCATGTTCGTCAGGTCGAACGACACGAGCGTGCCAGACTCCTGCATCGAATTGAAGCTCCACCGCGAGTCCGGCGAGAAGCCCAGATGGCTTGGCATCTCGCCGGGCGAGAAGCGCTTGACCAGCGTCAGGTCATCGGACCGGTACACGTCGACGTAGTTGATCCGCAGTGCGTTGATGACGAGGTAACGTTGATCGGGTGTAAAGCCGAGCTGATAGGGATCGGCAATGACTTTGTGGCCAAGCGACGTGCCGTTGCGCGGGTCGACTATGAACAGCGCATTGCCGCTGGCGTCGGCGATATAGAGCTTGCTTTTATCCGGCGAAAGGGCCCAGTGGCTGGGCTCACGCATTGTCGGCAAGGTTCGGACAACTTTGCGCGACGTCATGTCGATGACCGAGACGCTGGCTTCGCCGGAGTTCATCACAATCGCGAGAGAGGGGGAGGCCGCATTGGCGAGGCTCGAACGAAGGGCGAGAAATGGCGACAGGCCGAGTCCCAGCGGAACGGCGAGCCCACAGCCAAGCAGCGCGCGACGTGAAAGCTTGATGGAATAGGGCATTTCGGAGTTAGATTGCGCAATGATGCTCAAAGCTCAACGAGTGCAAGGCCTTCCTTGCCGACTCCACAGAGGGGGAAAAGGCCAATCCCCAGGAATACCTGCCAGCCGCGTGCCGGGCGCTATTCCGAGTTCGGGCGAACCCGCCGCTTCGTCGAGCCCGACACTTAGCGATGCCGGTCAAATGCCTGCGCTAAATTCGGCGAGCTTGCCGAGCGCTGACCAGTCGAGATCTTCCCAACCGCGAGCGACAGCAGCTACCAGACGGTCACGAACGACGCTTGCAACTGGCATCGGCACTGAAAGCTGTTCCGCTTCCGCCAAAGCGAGACGCAGATCTTTGACCGCCAGCGGCAAAGTCATACCGGGCGGCGAATATCGTTGTTCGACGATCTTTCTTCCGTATGCCTTATGCACTTTTCCATCAAAGAGGGACTCCGTGAAGACGGAGAACGCGACCTTGGGGTCAACGCCTGCCTTATGCAGAAAGGCCAGCACTTCACCCATACTCTGCAACGTGGCCGCCGTCAGCGCATTGCCGGCGAGCTTGAACGTGTTGGCTAACTCAGGGTTTTGCCCAACATTGAAAATGCGTTGCCCTAGCCGATCAAGTAAAGGAAGCGATCGCTCCACATACTCATCGGGGCCCGCAGCGAGAATGTACAGCTTCCGGGCGGCAGCGAGGTCTGGGTTCCCAAGGACGGGGGCTGCAACGTAGCCTTGCCCCAGACGGGAGTGGCGCTCCGACGCCCGGCGTGACGCGTCAGGGCTTATCGTGCTCATTGAAATGTGGATTGCATGCGTATCGAGCACATTGGCCAATGATATCGAGACCGAGTCGGTCGCTTCATCGTCAGGCACCATGCTAATGACGATTTCGCAGTGGGCGAGATCAATCCACTTCATTGCAGCCTTGGCGCCCGCTGCCTCTAGAGCGGCTACGTTATTCCCACACTTGCTGAAGATGACCGTTTCATAGCCGTCGTCCAGCAGATTTCGGGCGAATGCAGTTCCCATGCGCCCGAGACCTACAATGCCGACACGGGTTGGCTGTGGCGCTGTACCTGGCTGGCTGGTACTCCGGTCTAAAGCGCTTGCGTCTGAATTTCGTGTGGAGGTCGTCATCATTATTCAATGAAGGTGTATCACCGGACACCATTGCACGCGCGTAACTCGCCCGGTCTCGGGGAGCGTGCGAAACAGCGGTGCTGCGTAGTCACGTGCAGAATAGCTGTCGCATGCATGGTGCGGAAGGACCTAATGGGGAACTCTGCTTTGCGCACAGGGGTATGCCGCAATGGCGTCTGCGCATCTGGCGATGCGTGCGCCGGGCATCGGGTGTCGCGTTTGTCCGGGCCCCACTGTGCTTGCAGTGGATCGTTGGGGCGCCGCGGCGAAGAACTGCGCCCGTTCGCGGGGCAGTAACGGCTGTTTTGCCGGTGTTTTAGCGTTACCGTCCTTGCCATCGATGTCTCGCGCGCCGGTGCGGCCCGCCGTGTCGGCATCTACAGCAGACGCGACTGTGACCGCTCGAAGGGGTCTGCACAGCGCGCCATTCGCTTTTGAGGATAAGGCCGCCAGAATTCGCGGCGGTCATGCTGCTCGCGGAGATTGACCTGGGGGGCGGAGCCTGTCAACCCGCATGGGTCACCGCCGGGGCCGTTCAGCTTTCCCAGTAGCCTTCCTGACCGAATATCGCTGCGTAGAAGTCGAGAAACGCCCGTACCTTTGATGACACAGTCTTTTTGGGGGGATAAACGCCCCATACCGCAGGCGCCGCGCGCGTAGGTTGTGCTTCCCACTCAGGAAGGATCTGCACCAGCTTGCCTTTCCGGAAAGCGGGGCCGATGGCCCAGGTGGGTAGCAGGGCTATGCCGCGGCCGGCAATGGCGAGATCCAGTACCGCTTCGGTATCGTTGACACGCAAGCGGCTCTGGAGTCGTACAGATACTTCTTGAGGAACCGTGCGATGCGTGCGGTTGACGAAAAACCATGTGTCGTCTGTCGACAGGGGCATGCGTAGCGTCGTGTGGCTTGCAAGTTCCTCCGGAGACGCTGGGGTGCCGTGCTGTGCCAGATAGGCCGGGCTCGAACATACAATCCTTCGATGTACTGCCAGTTGCCGCGCCATCAATTGCGAATCCGGCAGAACACCAATTCTGATGGCGAGATCGATGCCCGAATCAATGATGTTCAGGACGTCGTCGGTGACGACCGCATCGATATCGATTTTGGGGTAGCGATCCATGAAATCCGGCAGATGGCGTATCACATGTCTGCGCCCAAATGATGTCGGCATCGTAACGCGCAGGAGCCCGCGCGGGGACGTATTGAGTGATGCTGTGATTTCGCGTGCTTCGTCCAGGCTCTTGATGACGATGAGCGCGTGTTCCCTGAAGACCCGTCCCCCTTCGGTGGTCACCAGGCCTCGCGTCGATCGATTGAAAAGCGCGATTCCCAGATCCCGTTCCAGTTCGTTGATATAGCGCGAAACGGTAGACGTCTTAATCCCAACTTTATCTGCCGCCTTGCTGAAACTTCCGAGCTCCGCCGCATGAAGAAAAGCGCGTATTGCAGAGAAGTAGTCCATGGTCCGCTTCCGGGATAGCTAGTCGAGGTTGTTGCCCAATGCCTGCCGCACTCTCGAGCCATGCATGCAGCTCGGGCAATCGCCTGGGGGGGCTGAATATTTTACTGTACCGGGCGTGAGCTGATGGTACGAATGGCAACGCGCTCTGAACACATGGACGCGGGTTGCCTGTTTTGGGCTCCACGCAAGGTTTAAGTCGCGAGCTGCAACGGGAATGACAGGGCCTGGCACCCTTGTCGGAGAAGCAACCGAAGGACTGGTGTATCCGCTAGGTTGCCGGCTCGCCTTCGCGCTCTTTCACGACGATGGTGCGCCGCAGCGTCCACAGTTCCATTAACTGGCGCAGCAATTCATACTCGATGGGACGCAGCCGAATGTCACGTGGAATACCTGGTGGCGCGTCGGTGCTCGTGTGTGCCTGTGCGTGGATCTTGTCGATAGCGGTGCAGACAACATCGCGGAACGGCGCACTTCCTCCCGCCGGAATTGGCGAGTCCCGCACAACGGCTGCCGTTCCCAAAATCCGCCGCAGCAGCGAGAGCGTCGCAACGGTCTTGCGTCGCTGAGGCGTGCGGCTTGGCCAACTGCGTCGATAAATCTCCTCGGCGTGTGTGCTTGCGAGGCCCGCGGCGCGCCGCAGTGCCTCGATCTCACCGTCGCATCGATGCGAAATTCCTGCCGCAGCGGCCAGATACGCGAGGTTGGTTTCGACCGCGCGCTCAACGGCGTCGCCGAGACTTTCGCCGCCTTTCGCTGACCAGACGATCCAGGTAGCGAGCACTGCGGCCAGACAGCCGAGCAGGTTGTTTCCGAGTCGGTCGAGTGCGTACATGAACTCGTTCGCCGGCTTGGCGAAATCGGCGACCAGCACGAACGACGGGGTAAGGAACACGACATACAAGCTATAGCTGACGCGCCGTAGTCCCATCGTAAGGCACACCAGCGGGAAGACGACCAACGAGATCGCGAGCGGGCTGTGAATAATCAGCCCGATTACCGCGGCGAGCGCGGCGCCAGCCGCACTTCCGGCCGCGCGTTCCAAGCTTCTGGACAGCGTCGTGCCGCTAGCGGGTTGCAGCACGAACAGTGTCGCCATGGTTGCCCAATAACCAAACGGAATGTGAAAGCTTCGCACGACGACGAACGCGGACGTCGTCGCCAGGCAAAGCCGCGCTGCGTGGCGCAGGCCGGGCGAGCCAGGCCGCAAGTTCGCCCGCAGCGTTTTGAGCGCGTTGCGCGTGGTGCCGAGCGTCGCGCGCCACCAGTCCTGTTCCGTTGCTGCGGGCGGATAGCGTTGCGCGTTGACTGACAAAAGGCGGATGGAGAGCGAATGGTCCATGGCCTGTTCGAGTCGCCGGGCGATTGTTGGCAGGCGCGCGCGCAGTTCATACGGGAACGGCGAAAGCGGCTTTTCAAGGATCAACGCGATGCGGGCAAGCACTTCTGCGAGCATGCCGAGACAGCGTGCGAGCCGTACCGCGCGGTCTCGCCCAAGGCGGCACGGAGCGTTTCCGGGAATCAACGCATTGTCGGCCGCCGTTGAGACGACGATCAGGGTGACGAGGATCTGGTCGGCGTCGTCGAGGGCGAGTTGCAGATCGCCGAACAGCTGGCGTCCTTCTACGCGCGACTGGGGCAAACTGATCAGCGCTTTGCGTGCGGCTTCCAGCGACTGCCGGACCATTGCACGAAATTCGGTCGCGTGCCGCGTCCAATCGGCGCGCGTGGCGGCGGGATCAGTGGCCAGCGAGGCAATATCGCGTGCCGAATCGGACAGACGCTGATACACGAGCCGGACGGCATAACGGCTTGGTCCGAACGGGTGAATGCGCCAGATGCTAAAGCTGAGGACGGTCGCCACGAGGCAACCGCTCAGGTAGATGCCGAGTAGCGGTGCACCGCCGCTGATGCTGTGCATCGGACTATCCACCATGACGATGCAGGTGGTCGCCGTCACGAGCGCGAGCTGGTAGGCGGCGGGCGACCAGATGGAGGCAAGCCCGGCGCAGAACGAGACGGCTAGCACCGCGGCGCAGGCCGCGAATGCGCCCGCGCCTGAGGCAAGCGCTGTCAGGCCGCCACACACGGTGGAGAGCACGGCGAATCCCATCATCGACGCGAAGCGGCGGCGCGACGAACCAGCCGCATCGGCGAGGCACGTCCAGAACGCGCCGATCGCGGCCCAGGAGAACAGAGGGTTATGCAAAATCTGTCCGACGAGCAGCATCGCGGTCGACGCGCTAGCTGCCCGGAGACCCTCGGACAGGCTTGCTTCCTCGATGGCGAAAGAAACCATCCACGCGGGGCGCTGACGCGCGAGGTTGCGAAAGAAGGCCTGCTTTCGATGCGGCAGGCGACGAAAGATAGAAAGGATCACGCGACGCTCCTCTTCAACTGATGGCGACGCGCATACGTCGTGGCGAAGACAAGGCGAGCGTACCAGATGCCGCAGGTGTCAGGCCTAACGGACGACAACGGCTATGTGTTCTCGGCCAGCCGATGCGCGTTTATCGCGAGGTTTCAATTTTGCGGGAATAGCAGGGCCGAAGTTATCCCCTTTTTGCAAAGGTGATTCTTGGTGCGCGCGATTCTAGCCACGAAAATTTGCTCCTATAGTGACATCAACTTGTTGCGCAACGCCCTATCTCACGCGCATAAGTGTGCCGTTCTTCACTAGTCCACTTTCTGGAGGTATTCCATGCTGGACAAAACCGTAGCTTCAACGCTTGAGTTCAATGATGAAGTGACTCAAGGCGCTCAATACTTCGAATACACTTCGTCGGCCAATCCGATCGGCGCGAAGCTGATTTCGCGAGTTCCGTATCGTTCTTTCCTGACCTCGCTTTACGACAGCGGTCCGACGCGTGTAGTGCCGCTTGACCTGTCTGCTGAACTGCGTTGCGAGGGCCCTGCTACCGGTCCTGGGCTGATCGCCAACTTCGTGCGTATTCTCGCAGGCGAGAAGGTTTCATTGAACCCGAACGCGACTTCGCAGGTTTTTTACGTTCTGGAAGGCTCGGGCGCCGTAGTACAGCCAAAGACTTCATTTCAGTTCGCCAAGGGGGATTTTTTTGCGCTTCCTGGTGGCGCAGAAGCAGTGCTGACGGCTGACTCGACCGCGCGGCTCTACTACGTCAACGATGCGCCGTTGCTCGCCTATCTGGGTGCGGACGTCGGGCAAGCGCGCTTTTCGCCGACGCTTTACCCCGCAGTCCGCGCCGAAGAGGAACTGCTGAAGGTCGCTGGAGCACCGGGCGCTGGTCAGCGCAGTCGCGTCAGCATTCTGCTTGGCAACGCGAAATTTCCGCAGACTCGCACGGTGACCCACACCATGTGGGCAATGTTTGGCGTTATTGCGCCGAACACGGTGCAAAAGCCACACCGCCACCAGTCGATCGCGCTCGACTTCATTTCGGAGTGCAAGCCCGGTTGCTATACGCTTGTCGGAACGGAACTGGATGAGCAGGGCAACATCGTCAACCCGGAGCGCGTCGACTGGGAACCAGGCATGGCTTTCGTCACGCCGCCGGGCTACTGGCACGCACACTTCAATGAGTCCGGGGAAAACGGCTACGTGATCCCAATCCAGGACGCGGGTCTTCAGACGTATCTGCGGTCGCTGGATATCCAGTTCGCACATTGATTGCGCACCGGGTGCTTTACTCCGGGTTGCGTGTGTGCGTCTTGACGGAACAAGGCGGTCAGCGTTTCATCGCAACAGACGCAGCGCACGCGGTCTCTGGATTCGAGGTGTCGCGGCACGCGATGTGCCGTTGGCAGAACTTGCTCACCGCAAAGCATCCGGAACTAACGACGACACGAGGGGGCTAACCAGCCCAAAGTCTGGCGGAGACCAAAAGTCTCCGCCTTTTTGCTGCACCCGGGTTTCGTCGAGCAATCGCAAGGGTGTTCTTATGCCGTGAAGCCGGCCCTCGTTCCCGGGATGCCCAGAGACTTGATTTTGTCAGCCTCGCCAAGCGGCACCTGATGCTTCAGGTAGACGAATGTTTTGTCCCTGTCGAATTGTGCGGTGATCTGCTGCGCCGGCATGTCGAGTAGCCGCGACAGCATCGCAAGTTTGCCGGGTTCAAGGTCTTCGGGAATTTCCTTAGGGTCGACCCAGATGGACTTCACGAGAACATTTGTAGCCAGCACCGTCCCGTTCCTGTCTATTATCTTTCCGCGCTCAGCACCAACATCGATGATGTGTTCAACTCGCGAGGCGCCTTCCTTTTCATAGAACTTGCGGTCGATAACCTGAATCCAGAAGGCACGGGCCGCGCAGGACGCAAACGCAATCGACATGAAAATCATCACTAGCGTCGACCGTCCGCGGGAAACGTTTCCCTTCACGAGTGGCGTTTGATTGAAAGTGACGTTTCGCGGCATCTAATAACTAGTGAGTGTGATTTCCGAAACGATCGACGATCCGCTGGCACACTGGGAATTTCTTTGCTTGTGCTGTCGAAAGACGGATTCGGCAAAGAAGCGAGCGGGTGTGCGGAGTCAGAAAAATAAAAAAATCCGGAACCTACGGGGTTGGACGCGACAATACGTCGCTCGGATTGGGCATGTGGTTGGCGCCGCCACATGCATTGCAAAACTACGCTGATACCTGCGGGCTGCTCGAAACGACGAGCGGCGGGATCGAGAGAAAAACGATCCCGAGCGCGGATATAAGTAGGTTCATTTTTCCGGCCACGCTATAGGAGATCACACCTGCGACGCCACCCACGCAAAATGCTGCCATCGTCAGCGCTTTGGCTTTCAGTTCGTGGAAGTGCTCAACCTGATCAGGCGGCTCATTCCTCTGAAGTGCATGAGCGAAGATAAGACCGAGTTTCACTCCGATATCGGTCGATGTGCCCGAAAAATGAGTGGTGCGCACCCGGAAATTGGAAACCACGGCGGCGGTCGCGTTCTGGCAACCCATGAGAAAACTCAATCCGAAAACGAGCACCAGGCCGCTTGCGGTGTGAACCTTCACGTCTATAACTGCGAGAACCACAAGGGAGACGGCTTCCGCCATGAAGATGATCGCGCACGCGTGCGCCCGGTTACCTGCACCGCGAAACTCGAGAAGAAGCGCAGAAAGCATCGCTCCCACAATGAAGAGCACGATGATCACGAGGAGTGAGAGCCCCGAACGCGGGTCGCCTGTGGCGATCCTGTCTGCCAATGACGTCACATTGCCAGTCATGTTGCCCGAGAAAATACCCGCGACAGAAAAGCCCGTCGCATTGAGAAAGCCGGCGACTGCCGCGAGCGACCAGGCCAAACGCAGTTCGTGACGTGATGACAGGACGGTTTGGTCTAGAGGCATTTGCTGGAGATCCCTGTTTCTGGCGTGGTGACGCATCGATCCGCGATGCTCGAAAGAGACCAGGTGTTTTCCGCCTTGGCTTGTGTTCATGTGCATCAAGCATGACAGCGGACACGCAAAGGATACCGATGTGACTCACGTCACAAGAAGCTCTCTGCCGGGAAATCAGATTTGCGGGAAAGGGTCCACCTCGACGGCTCGCCTGTAGAAGTGCATGCAGGTCATTAGGCCATCAAACATGGCGGCGTGGGTTTTGTGACATGGCGCTTGGGGAGGCAGAACACGTTGCGGCTTCCATGCCCGTCGCCGGCGTCGTGTGTGATAGGGGAGCTGCTGCAGTCGCATGTGGTTGGGAGGATCTCGACTGGACAGCGTTGGTGCACTCGCCGAATTTGGCGCCGGTACTTAAGCTTTAGCATCCTTGCGAATACTTCAGCGGATGCTTTTCGGCGGTCCTCGGGCCAGTGAGTCGGCAAACGCTCTTCCTAGCGGGAAGCGTTTTCCCGGATAAAGCCAAGATGGGTGACTAGCGCGTTGCGTGCGGCAATTGGGTCGTGACGCTCAATAGCGTCGTAGATATGCCGATGCTGTTCCATCAGATGCGACAAGTCTGCGTCTCTTTTCTCGAATGTTGAGTAGGTTTCTTCAATCGATTTCTGTACGAGGTTGTACAGACCGTGCATCACATGAACAAGGACGATGTTGTGAGTAGCCTCGGCAATTCGCAAATGGAAAGCGGCATCAAGCAGCGGCAGCGATGTTTGCCCAGCGTGCACGGCGTATGGGTCCGGCTTGGTAAACGCCGATTCGAGGGCGTTCAAGGCATCTTTGACCTGCCGGATATCGGATTTCGTCGCGCGTGTGGCTGCCAATTCGACTGTCACGGCTTCCAGTCCTTCACGCATTTCCAGAATATCTCCTGCCGCCTTGCGGTGGCGCGCTATCAAGTGCGCCAGCGGGTCCGCGATGAGGGGCGAACTGGAGTTTGCGACGACATATCCGCCTCCCGTCCTGGATTGAATCAGTTTGCTACCTTCCAGTCGGAGCAATGCTTCTCGTAACGACGGGCGAGATACGTTCAAACGTTGCGCCAGGTCGCGCTCCGATGGCAGCGATTCTCCAGCTCGCAGTGTCCCGTCAACAATCAGTTGTTCGAGCTGATCGCAGACGGCGTCGGACAAGCGGAATCGGGGTGGTGGGGTGATTGGAGAAAAAGACATCTGCGCCGGCTCCTTCGCGTCTCTAGATTTTTTGGTTCAACTTCCCGCCTGATTCATGCGGGAAGTTCTGGTCGTGAATGCGATTAACGCGTCAACTTTCGCTTGGTTTCGTCGGACAACTGAACGTTGCTCTCGCTGCTACAAACGCCGACTCCCGGGCCGCAATCCAGCGACAAACCGGGACGATTTCACCGAGCAAATCGCGGCCGAGCTTGGTTGCTTCATATTCGACTCGTGGAGGAATCTGCGCGAATACAGTGCGCGTGACCAGTCCTTCCTTCTCTAACATTCGTAAGGTTTGGGACAACATCTTTTGGCTTATACCGTCGACTTGCTCGAGAACCCTCGAGAATCGTAGTGGTTGGTCTGTTTCGGCGACTACCTGAAGTACTTTCAGTGGCCATTTCGAGGTAACGCGTTCAAGGACATCGCGCGCAAACGTGTCCCGCTCCGAAGTAGTGCCGGTATACGAGGTCTTCGGATGCCGGTTCGGTCCAGTAACCATAAGGGTAGTATGGTCCAGTAAGGAGATTCGATCATTCCGGGAACTGTAAAGGCAGTGTGGTCGTTCGTCAATGCTCCGGCTGCCGGACCCAATCGATCCGTCGGGGGCCGCTACGGGCGATCGACGGGCGGGGGAC
>NZ_VZQO01000006.1:0-229590 GCF_014397665.1 Paraburkholderia sp. UCT2 | reverse complement strand
ACCCCCACCTCACCCCCCAACTCCCGCGCAATAAACTCCACGAACGCGCGAATACGATTCGACATCTGATGCCGCGGCGAATACACCGCGAAGATATCCGCATTCGGTGTGTCGTGATCGGGCAGCAACTGGACGAGCGCTCCTTCCGTCAGATACTGCCGGATGTCCCATTCCGCGCGCATCAGGATGCCGTGTCCTTCGAGCGCCCATTTGACGGCGATCTCGCCGTCGTTGGTGGTCAGCGTGCCCTTGATCCGCACCGCCTCGGTCTTGCGCGCGGCGCCGCGTCCCGAGGTCAGCCGCCACACGCCGTACGCTTCGTCGCCCTGACGAATGCCGATGCAGTTGTGGCGCGTCAGATCGTGCGCCGTGAGCGGCATGCCGTGCGCCGCGAGATACGACGGCGCCGCGCACAGCAGACGCCGGTTCGGCGCAAGCCGGCGCGCGACCACGCGCGTATCGGGCGGCTCGCCGAAGCGGATGCAGACGTCGAAGCTGTCGTCGGTAAGCGGCGGGGGCGTGACCGACAACTGCAGTTGAACCGACACCTGCGGATACCGCGCGACGAAGCGCGAGATCGCCGGCCCGACATGGCTGCGCCCGAAGCCGAGCGTCGCGTTCACGCGCAGCAAGCCCTTCGGTGTCTTCTTCGCCGAGCCGAGCAGTTCGGCCAGTTCGTCGATCTCGTCGAGAATCCGCCGCGCGCGCTCGAGGTATAGCTCGCCTTCGGGCGTCAGCATCATGCGGCGCGTCGTGCGGTTCACGAGTGCGACGCCCGCGCGCTGCTCCATCTGCGTGAGGCGCTTGCTGACGGCCGCCGCGGTCAGCCCCAGTTCGCGTGCGGCCGCGCTGAGGCTGCCGCTCGCGGCGAGCGTCGAGAAAAAGCCCAGATCGGCTGGCTGGACGGTGTCGCGCATCGTCTTTTCCGCGCCTTCGCATTTGTGAATGCAAGTTAAAGATGCTTTGAGTTTAGCACCCGTTTTTACCCGTGGGATCGCGCTAGAGTCCACTCACGCCATTCACCAAGCACAGGACGGAGACATGAAGACCTATCGCATCGCAACTATCCCCGGCGACGGCATCGGCAAGGAGGTCGTGCCGGCCGGCGCGCAGGTGCTCGAGGCGCTCGCGAAGACCACGCGCGCCTTCACGTTCGAGTTCGAGAACTTCGACTGGGGCGGCGACTACTACCGCCAGCACGGCGTGATGATGCCGGTCAACGGGCTCGACGCGATCCGCAACAAAGATGCGATCCTGTTCGGCTCGGCGGGCGACAAGGACATTCCCGATCACATCACGCTGTGGGGTCTGCGACTGAAAATCTGCCAGGGCTTCGACCAATACGCGAACGTGCGCCCGACGCGCATTCTGCCCGGCATCGACGCACCGCTGAAGTACTGCAAGCCCGAGGATCTGAACTGGGTGATCGTCCGCGAAAATTCGGAGGGTGAATATTCGGGCGTCGGCGGCCGCGTGCATCAGGGCCATCCGATCGAAGCCGCGACCGACGTGTCGATCATGACGCGCGCCGGCGTCGAGCGCATCATGCGCTTCGCGTTCCGCCTCGCGCAGTCGCGCCCGCGCAAGCTGTTGACCGTCATCACGAAGAGCAACGCGCAGCGTCATGCGATGGTGATGTGGGACGAGATCGCGCTCGAAATCTCGAAGGAGTTTCCGGACGTCACGTGGGACAAGGAACTCGTCGACGCGGCGACCGCGCGTATGGTCAATCGTCCCGCGACGCTCGACACGATCGTCGCCACCAATCTGCACGCCGATATTCTCAGCGACCTCGCGGCCGCGCTCGCCGGCAGCCTCGGCATCGCGCCGACCGGCAACATCGATCCGGAGCGCCGCTATCCGTCGATGTTCGAGCCGATCCACGGCTCCGCGTTCGACATCATGGGCAAGGGGCTCGCGAATCCGGTCGGCACGTTCTGGTCGGTCGTGATGCTGCTCGAACACCTCGGCGAATTCGACGCGGCCAGGCGCGTGATGCAGGCCGTCGAAGCGGTGACCGCGAACAAAGCGCTGCACACGCGCGACCTCGGCGGCACGGCCACGACCGCGCAGGTGACGGCGGCCGTGTGCGCGTTCATCGAGCGGGCGGCGACGCCCGCGGCGAACGCGGCTTGAGCGCCGGCTTCGCGTGAACTGAACAGGACTGAGCGGAACCGCGCGCAAATCAGGCGCGCGGTCTACGCCCCGGCCACGACGTGGCCGGCACACAACCTTGACTCGATTAGCTCGGCCCAACGTCGGCCGGCGCGAGGCTCGCGCGCGGTCAATAGCCGCGCGCCGCAGGAGGAGACAATGACTTCGGAACTCGAAAGCCGGGTGTCCCGCAAGCTGATGCTGCGGATCATCCCGTTCGTCATGCTGTTGTACTTCGTGAGCTTTCTCGATCGCGTGAATGTGGGCTTCGCCGCGTTGTCGATGAACAAGGCGATCGGTCTTTCGCCGACCGCGTTCGGCCTCGGCGGCGGGCTCTTCTTTATCGGCTATTTTCTGTTCGAAGTGCCGTCGAACCTGATCCTGCACAAGGTCGGCGCGCGGCGCTGGATTGCTCGCGTGATGGTGTCGTGGGGGCTCGTGTCGCTCGCGTCGGCGTTCGTCGTCGGGCCGAACAGTTTCTACGCGCTGCGCTTCATTCTCGGCGTCGCGGAAGCGGGCTTCTTTCCCGGCATCATCCTGTATCTGAGCCTGTGGTTTCCGGCGCGGCAGCGTGCGGTCGCGGCGGCATGGTTCATGGCCGCCGCGCCGATCTCGACTGCGATCGGCTCGCCGATTTCCGGCGCGATCATGAAACTGCCGCCGATTGCCGGACTCGTCGACTGGCAAATGCTCTACATACTCGAAGCATTGCCCGCGATGATCCTCGGCTTCTGCGTGCTCAGGTATCTGACCGACAAGCCCGCGCAAGCCGAGTGGCTGCAGCCCGAAGAGCGCGACTGGCTGATCGCGAGGCTGAAGCTCGAAGCCGACGCGCGGCACGCGCATGCGGGCCACACGGCCGGCGCGCTCAGCGCGTTGCGCGATCCGCGCGTGCTCGCACTCGCGCTGATCTACTTCGGCACCTCGGCGGGACTTTATACGCTCGGCTTGTGGGCGCCGCTGATCATCCGCCAATACGGTTTCGGCACGTTCGAAACCGGGCTGCTCGCCGGCGTGCCGAGCGTGCTCGCGGTGATCGCGATGGTGCTATGGGCGAAGCACTCGGATCGCACCGACGAACGTACGTGGCACGTCGTGATTCCGTGTGCGCTTGCGTGCGTCGGCTTCGTGTTCGCCGGTAATGCGACCACCGCGTTGATGATCGTGCTTGCGCTCGTCGTCGTGAACGTGGGCATCAGTGCCGCAAAGGCGCCGCTGTGGGCGATGCCGAGCATGTTCCTGTCGGGCGCCGGGGCGGCGGCGGGCATTGCCATGATCAACTCGATCGGCAATCTCGGCGGCTTCGTCGGGCCGTTTGCGATCGGCTGGCTCAAGCACGTGACGGGCGGCTATACGGCAGGGCTTTATGTGGTTGGGGCGACGTTGGCGGTGTCGGCGGTCGTGACGCTGATGTTGAGCCGGCAGACGAAGCATGCGCCGGTCGCAGTGGGCGAACGGCCGGGGCATTGAGCGAAGCACCGATGAAACGAGCGCGCCGCCGGTTGAAAAGCCGGCGGCAACCGCGAATTCATCCGATACGTCAGTACCCGACTACCGGAAGCCGTAGACCAGAACCTTCTTCCCTTCGAACGCCTCCTGCACACCTTGCACGCAATCCATCGGGCAGCTGTAGCCGTCGGGGGCCGACGCGGCCGACGGGATGCTCGCCCGATAGACGACGGATTCGATCTGCGTGCCGTCCGAAGTGACCACGATGTTCAGGTCGGTCACGACGCCGGCTGGCGTGGGTCCTCCGGCGGTATAGACAACCGACATGGTGCCGGTGCAATCGGAGTTCACCGAATAAGTGCCTTTCTGCGCCGGATTGAAGGTTATCTGTCCACCTTTCGGCACGCCGTTGATGCTCCCGAAATCGGTGCGGGTAAATTTGCCGTTGCCGTCGAATGTCACGAGGGCGACGTCATCGAGGATCGACTGGGTGGCGAACGGATGCAGCACGTTGCTCGAATCCAGCAACCCAAGGATCACGCCGTGACCGATGAACCCATAGGGTCCTTTTAGCGTTGCGTTCGAGCAAAGACCGCCGCCACCGCCACGGCCCCGGTCGCCGTCATCACCACCGGCCTGCGCGGTGCCACTCAGCGACAGAAGTGCAACGGCTACAGCCGACCAAATGCTTAATTGGCGGGTCTTCATCTTCATCTCCTTGTCAGCGAATCAGGCGCGTGAAATCGCGCCGCGCAAGGGGCCCATTGGCTGCCGGATCAGGCGCCTGATTCAATCAAGCGAAAATAGTCGATGTGAAATGGCCGCAGCGATACCTGGTCGCCGTCGTGTGAGGGACCAGGGGCGGGCCAAAGTGGTGAATGGCGAAACGCTTTCACCAAGCAGTCGTATTTCGCCCGGTGTCGGCGGATACGTGCGGAAGGGATGCACGAAAGTCCGCGCAATGGTGACTTCGTGGGTCAGCCACGCCTGAAAGTCGCATAGCGAAAACCAGTGTAATCGATGCTACTTGCGGCGACCTGATGAATATCGGACAAAAGGAAGGCACATTCAGATCGCGCGCTGCGAGTCGTCGCGCTGTCTTTCGGGCGCCCCTCACCGAACCTTGTCCTCGGAGTAGGCTCGCACCCGTCGACGCCGCACCACCATCAACAAACAAACCCCACTTGCCGCCACGATATTCACCGCCGGATAAAACGCCACGGCCACACTCCATTTCGGCAGCGCAAGAATCGCGAGCGCGTATTTAAAAACACAGAGCGCAAAGTACAAAAGACTCTCACTCCACGGATCACGAATAGTCTTGCGAACCGTCGGCGCGAGGCCGACGAGTTCGATCAGCGTCACAAGACAGATCGACAACGTCGGATCATTAGTGAACATCCAGAGCGGAATAGCGGACAACGCCGCGGCGAGGCAAAGCCAATCAAAAGCGGTCCGCTGCCGTTCGCCCCGAAAAACGCTTGCCACAAGAACAAAGAAGCAGGTGGCCGCGATCGCCGCCGTACACCACGCCGAAGGACCCGCACCGGCGACGAACTGTCCCACAGCCGCAATCGCCGTGACGAGCGACCAGATCAACCAGGTAAAAAGATGAGGGCGTACGGTGCCGCGCCAGATCGCAAGTCCATAAGGCAGAAACGCGACCAAGGATACGATCGATCCCATGACACCGAACAGTCGAGTCATGTCCTGATCGATGCTCATCATAGGACGATCACACCCGGCATCGCCCCCGATACCGCGCCGGCGGCGCCCCACATGCACGCGTAAAAAACCGCGTAAACGCCGTCGTCGAGGCAAAGCCGACCCGTTCGCTAATCTCGCTGATCGACATCGGCGTATGCGCGAGCAGCGTGCGTGCTTCGTCGATACGCATTTGCATCAGCACCTCGCTGAAGGTTTTGCACTCCGCCGCGAGTTTGCGTTGCAAGGTCCAGCGCGTCAGCGACAGCCGCTCGCAGACGATCGTCTGCAGGCTCTTCGGCTCGATCGCATCCGCGTGCTCGCGCAGCACGTCACGCAGACATCGCTCGACCGTCGGAGAAAAGCGGCCCTGCTCGCGAATCCGCTGCAAGATTCCATGCGCGGCATGCATGTGAATCTTCGCGAGCGGCGCGTTGTAGACCTCGAACGCGCGATCCAGCGCGGACGACTGCAACACCATCCGATTGCGAGCCTGATCGAGTTGAATGCGCACGCCCAACGTCCCGCTCAGCGCCGCGATCGCCCCGAGCCGCGCATCGGTGATACCCGCGTCGCGCACGCGCAGTCGCACGTCGTAGAGCTTTGCCACACCCGCTATCAGCGCGAAGTTGCCGAGCGCGCTCGATGCGTTGCGCCCTTCGCCTTCCGTCACGTATTCGAATGCGACTTCGTCGCCGTGCTCCTGCATGACGAGCCAGTCGACATTACCGATCAGGTCACGATACGTGACGTAATTGCGCAATGCATCGCGCAGCGTCGGTCTATTGCAGAGCACGCCCGCAAGCTCGGGGAAATACAGCAGACCATCGAGCACGTCGCCCTCGGGCGCGCCGCGCATCAGGCAGCTTTCCGCAAGCTGGAGTATGGCGACGTGCTTGTCGCCCGGCACTCGCGCATCGGCCGCGGCGATGTCGGCCTCGTCGATGCCGATATCGTGGGCCACTTTGGTGCGATCGAGGCCCTCACGCTCCGCCGCGTCGAGCAATCCTCGATAGATGCGCGCTGAAACGGACTTCTGACGCAAATCCACTTTGCCTCCTCCGGTCGAAACCTGTCTGCGGGTATTCCTGACTCTTCATCGGTCAAGCGCTGCACCTATCGGTCAAGCGCGTTTCGGGCGCATCCCTAGAATTTCTTTCGGCGCATTACCACAAGCGCTTAGCGTAACAGGACGCGTCACGTGCCGGTAGCGCGTCGATACAACGTTACGCAATGCAAATCACATGACCGACAACGACAACACGGAGCGAGATGATGAGAAGGAAGCTGACGATACCCTTTGCCGCAAGCGCCATCGCCTGCGGTGTCGCGCTGGTACTCGCCGCCTGCGGCAATGGCAGCGACATCAGTGACCCGCCGTTGCCGTCCGATCCCGATGCGCGCGCCGACGCGCGTGCCGCCGCGCTCGTCCAGAAGATGACGACCGCCGAAAAGATTCAGCTCGTGCACGGCGTGGGCATCCCCAACGCGGGACTCGGCGGTCCGTATCCGGCCGGCGTCAACGGAGCCGGCTATATTCCCGGCATCGCGCGGCTGGGCATTCCGGGCCTTGCAATGGCCGATTCGGCCGGCGGCGTCAATGTCGTCAACTCGAACGCGACGGCGCTGCCCGCGCCGGTGGCGCTCGCGGCAAGCTGGGACCCCACGCTGGCGAACCAATACGGCGCGCGTATCGCGACCGAACTGCGCGTGCTCGGTTATGGCGAAGGTCTCGGCGGCGGCGTCAATCTCGCGCGCGAACCACGCAATGGCCGCACCTTCGAGTACATGGGCGAAGATCCGGTACTGACCGGCACGCTGAGCGCCGCGCGCACGATCGGCACGCAGGCGCAGAACGTCATCGCGACGATCAAGCACTACGCGATGAACGATCAGGAAACGAACCGCATGACCAGCAACTCGGTCGTCGACGAACGCACGATGCGCGAAACCGAACTGCTGGCGTTCGAACTCGGCGTCACGCAGGGAACGCCCGGCAACGTGATGTGTTCGTACAACCTGGTGAACGGCGTTTACGCGTGCGAAAACCCGTATCTGCTGACCACCGTGCTGAAGAACGAGTGGGGCTTCAAGGGCGTGGTGCAGTCGGACTGGACAGCCACGCACAGTACGGTCGCCTCGGCATTGGCCGGCCTCGATGAAGAAGAGCCTGGCGATCTCGGCGGCGGAGCGTCGATTCCGGGCTTTACGCTGACGTCGTATTTCAATACCGCGCTGACGAGCGCGGTCAACGCCGGCAGCGTGCCGATGTCGCGACTCAACGACATGGTTCAGCGCAAGCTTCGCACGATGATTCGCTATGGCGTCTTCGATTCGCCCCCAACCACCGGAGGAAGCGTCGATCAAACCGCGGGCAATGCGCTCGCGTTGCAGGTCGCGCAGCAATCGTCGGTCTTGCTGAAGAACGCGGTGGCGAGTGGCGATTCGCAACCGGTGCTGCCGCTGAACGCGGCGGGGCTGTCGTCGATCGTGGTGATCGGCGGTCACGCGGATGCGGGCGTGCTGTCGGGCGGCGGCTCGGGCGCGGTGCCGGCGGCCGCGGGCAACGCGGTGTCCGGTTGCGTGTCGCCGTCGCCGCTGTTGAGCACCTGCGCGACGTGGTACAAGTCGGCACCGCTGGCCGCGATCCAGGCCAAGGCGCCGAACGCGAGCGTGACCTTCGTCGACGGCACGAACGCGGCGGCAGCGGCGACCGCCGCCGCGAAGGCGGATGTGGCGATCGTGTTCGCGACGCAATGGGAAAGCGAGGGCGCGGATCTGCCGAGCCTGAGCCTGCCGAGCAATACGACTGACAGCTATAACCAGAGCTACGATCAGAACGCGCTGATCAGCGCGGTCGCGGCGCAAGCGAAGCGCGTGATCGTCGTGCTCGAGAACGGCAGCCCGGTCCTGATGCCGTGGCTATCCAACGTGCACGGCGTGCTCGAAGCGTGGTATCCGGGCGTGCAGGGCGGTCAGGCGATTGCCGATCTGCTGTTCGGCGCCGTGAACCCGTCCGGCAAATTGCCGATCACGTTCCCGATGCAGGACGCGGATCTCCCGCAACCGACGATCTCGGCCACCGATACCACCGTTACCTACAGCGAAGGGCTCCTCATGGGTTATCGCTGGTATGACGGCAAGCACATCGCGCCGCTGTTCCCGTTCGGTTATGGGCTGTCCTACACGAGCTACAGCTACTCGGGCCTCAACGCGCAAGTGGATGCGAGCGGCAACGTGAAGGTGACCTTTACCGTCAAGAATACGGGCTCGCGCGCGGGCGCGGAAATCGCCGAAGTTTATGCCGCGTTGCCGAGCGGTCTGGGCGAACCGCCGAAGCGTCTGGTCGGCTGGCAAAAGGTCGCGCTGCAGGCGGGGCAGTCGCAGCAGGTCAGCGTATCGATTGCGCCGAAGCTGCTGTCGACGTGGGACGCGACCAACCACGTGTGGAAGCTCAACGGCGGCGTCTATCAGATGATCGCGGGGGCTTCTTCGCGCGATCCGAATGCGTTGACGGCGTCGGTGACGATCGCGGGGCATTGAGCGCTGAGGTTTTGAACTGGAAAGCCTGGTAGCGGGGTACGGGGTCGAGCGCCGTATCCCGCCGGCACGCGTTCGGCATGTCAGTGGCCGGGCAGACGATAAGCGAACTCGTACGAATGCGCGCCGTCGACGATGTCGATCCTGAACTCGCCTTCAATGCCGCTCAGCTCGCCCGTGCCTGAATCCGGCACGACCGTCACCGCCAGCGCCGCTGCGCCGCGATTCATCACGCCGATATGCTGCAGCACGAACGTGCCCTGCTTGCCCGCCAGCGTGCCAGTGACCTGTTCGAGCGCGACATAGCCGGCCGAGCCTTTGACGTTCGTCATCGCGCTCAGCATTTGCCCTTGGGTGGTCGCGGCGAGATCGCCGGAGATCTGCTTGTCGATCGACATGCGGCCGAGCTTCGATTCGGCCTCCGCGTTTTCGAACGGCATCGGTTGAAGGGAGACGATGAAGGTGCCTTTTGCGACGTGGTGAGTCATCGGAATTTCCTCCTGGCTTGAACGGGCGACGGCGAAGCGGCGAAACGAAACGTGACGCTTCCGAACCGTAGCACACGTCGCTGTCAGGGCGCTGCACGCGCAGTGCCGTCGCTCGTGCCGAACGCGTCCGCGAACTCGCGCTTCAACCACGCGAGCGCCGGGTCCTGGTCGTGCGCCGCGGCCCACATCAGCGAAACCTCGTAGCCCGGCGCCTCGAATGGCAGCGGACTCAGCGCGAGACCGAGCGTATCGCGCCAGACGCGGCCGATGAACTCCGGCACCGTCGCGATCGCCGCCGTGCGTTGCACGATGAACGGACTGGTCGCGAAGTTCGAGCTCGAAAACACGACGTCGCGCTTCAGTCCCTGCATCTCGAGTCGTTCATCGATGAAGCCGCGCAGCTCGGCGCTGAACGAAGTCAGCACATGGCGGTGGCGCAGAAACTCGTCCATCGACAAATGCTTGCGGCGCGTCCTGACGAGCCGGGGGTTGTAGACGCTCACGAAGCGCCATGAAAACAGCGGCGTGAGTCGCTGCCACGGCACGCATTCGCGGAATACGCCGACCGCGAGTTCGATCGCGCCATCGTCGAGCATCGCGGCGGCGCGCGTCGAATCTGTGGAGCGCGCGATCAGCTTCACGCCGCGTGCGGTGTCGGCGAGGCGCGCAATGATCTCGGGCATCAGCAGCAGTTCGAGCGAATCGCTGAGGCCGATGCGGAACACCCGCTGCGCGCGGGCCGGATCGAAGACGGACGGCTGCGTGAGCGCCTGATGCAGCGATTGCAGGAACGGCTCGATCTGCCGCGCGAGTTCGAGCGCGCGCGGGGTCGGCGTCATGCCTTGCGGCGTGCGCACGAACAACTCGTCGCCGAACGTCTCGCGCAAGCGCTTGAGCGCGCCGCTGACGGCCGGTTGCCCAAGAAACAGCCGCTGCGCGGCACGCGTGACGCTGCGCTCTTCCAGCAGCGCGCGGAAGGTCAGCAGCAGGTTCAGGTCGAAGCGCCGAAAATCATTTTCAATGATGTTGGCCATGACATTAAACGATTTGAGTGATGGGCTCGCACCGCGCATTCTACTGCCACGGGGTCTTCCGTTCACACTCAGGAGCAATGACATGGACTGGCAAAATCAGAAGGTCGTGGTGCTAGGTGGCTCGTCGGGCATTGGGCTCGCGCTGGTGAAGCGGCTCGTGACGGCTGGCGCGAGCGTCGTCGCGGTGGGGCGCGACCGCGCCAAACTGGACGATGCGCTGCTTGGCATCGGTGGACAGGTGACGAGCGAGGCGCTCGATTGCGCCGATCGCGCGGCGCTCGGACACTTTTTCGGCGGCCTCGGCCGGGTCGATCATCTGGTGATGACGCTGTCGGGCGGCGAAGGCGCGGGGCCGTTTGCCGAACTGGATCTGGCCGCGCTGCGGCGTGGCTTCGAGGCCAAGTTCTGGCCGCAGCTCGAAGCCGCGCAGACCGCGCTACCCACCCTGCGCCGCGACGGCAGCCTGACGTTTCTGACCGCGATTTCGGCGCGCATCGCGAATCCGGGCACGGCGGGTCTGGGTGCGATCAACGGCGCGCTCGAAAGCATGATCGGCACGCTGGCGCGCGAGCTTGCGCCGCTGCGCGTGAACGCGGTGTCGCCGGGTGTGATCGATACGCCCTGGTGGGACAGATTTCCCGCGAGCGTGAAGAGTGAGGTGTTTCGGCAGCAGAGCGAAACGTTACCGGTGCGGCGCGTCGGGCAGGCCGACGATGTCGCGCACGCGCTGCAGTTTCTGCTGGAGAACACGTTTATGACGGGGGCGGTGATCGAGTGTGATGGCGGCTTGCGGCTACTGTGAAGCTCGGGCGCGGGAATGCGTGGTCAGGCGTTCTTCGCCCGCTGAACGCGAACCGGCAGAAACATCGCCGCCGCGAAGCAAAACAAATGCAGCCCGGCCAGCAGCACGAACGTCGGCAGAAAGCGGCCGGGCTGTGCACCCGAAACACCGTGCAACGTCGACGCCATCACCATCGAAAGCAGCGTCGTCGCGAACGGACCGCCCACTCTCTGCGCGATGTTCAACGCAGTATTCGCAACCGCGAGCCTTTCTCTCCCGATCGACGAATACGCGGCCGAGATCGACGGCACGCTGATCGTCCCCTGACCGACGCCCGCAAAGAACAGACCGACCGCGGCCCATCCGGCGGAGAACGAATCAACGCTCAGCCACAGAAACACGAGCGTGCTCAGAAACGCCAGCAATGCGCCGCCCGCCGCGAGCGCGCGGCAGCCGAGCCGCTCGGTCAACCATCCGAGCAGCGGAAACGAGCACATCATGCCGACGCCGGTTGCCGCAAGCAGGCCGCCCGCGTGCGTGGCCGACAAACCGCAGCCCGCGATCAGAAAAAGCGGCACGGCGAGTTGCCGTCCATACATGATCCCGTTCGCGAAGAACTGGGCGAGTGCGGCGACCGAGAACGTACGTGTCGCAAACATGCGCACGTCGATCAGCGCGGTATGGCCTTTGCGCGCCGCGTACAGCACGAAGCCGGCGAGAAACGCGACGCCCGCGAGTAGACACGCCAAGCCCACCGCTCGCGACGCGTCCTGAAGTCCATAGACAAGCGCGACGAGCCCAGGGGAGATCAACGCAAAGCCGGTGAAATCGAACGGTCGCTTCTGCGACTCGGCGGCATCGCGCGGCAGCAGCAACACCGCCGTCGCGACACCGAAAGCGCCCACCGGAACATTGATGAAGAACAGCCAGGGCCAGCTCGCGTGCGCGAGCACGAGGCCGGCCAGCACCGGGCCGAGAATCGGGCCGAGCAGAATGGGTAGCGCGGTGTAGCCCATCACCCGCTCGAGGTTCTTGCCGGCCACGCGTCCGATCATCATTTGTGCCATCGGCGCGAGCACACCGGCAACGAGGCCCTGGAAGATGCGCGCGCCGATCAGCTCGCCGATCGTCTGCGCCGCGCCGCACAGCATCGACGCTATCGTGAACGTCGAAAAGCAGAACAGGTACAGCCGCTTCGCGCCGATGCGGTCGACCAGCCAGCCGTTGAGCGGCAACATCAACGCCATCGCGAGCAGGTAGCCGCTGACGATCCACTGCGCGGTAGCGATCGACGCATCGAGCGTATGGCCGATCGCCGACAGCGACACGTTGACCAGCGTCGAGTCCATCTGCGACATGAACGAGCCGATCGACACGACCGCCGCGACTTTCCACACGGTCGGATCGATCCGCGTGGAAGCGGATGCGCAGGCGTGCTCGCGCATGCCGCTCATCGGTCCGCGCGTGTACAGATGAAGGTCTGGCGTTCGGTCGAGCTCATGTGCCGGCTCACGCTGCCTTGCCGCTCGCGCTCGCCGCGGCCGCAGGCTGTACCTGTTCGAGATGGCGCAGCAGCTTCGTCACCATCACGACGACGACGAACGCGAGGACCACGAAGAACAGCGCGAGCGGTGTGAGAACCTGTACCGACACGAAGCCGGCGAGTCCCATCATCGCCGATGAAACCAGCAGCAGCGCGCAGCCGAGAATCGCGCTCGTCAGACCCGCGATGTGCGGGAACAGCGAGTTGCCCTTCGCCATCAGCGTCGGATACATTGCGCCGGCGCAGAAGCCCATCACGAGCACAGGCGTCGCGAGCGTCCACACGCGCAGACCGACCGTCAGCGCGAGCAGCAGCATCGCAAGCGACGCGGCCGCCATCAGCCGTGCGCCGATGCGCAGCCGCTGCTCGGCGCTCGGCAGGCCCGGACCGTGCAGGCGATTCGACAGACCGCCAAGGAAGTACATCATGCCGATGCCGAGCGCGAGGTAGCCGAAGAAGGTCGGCGGCTTGTGCAGCGTGGTCTGCACCATGAACGGCCCGACGATGTTGAACACCAGCAGGATGCTGTAGCACAGGCCCTGCGCGAGGAAGCAGCTCTGGAACACGGGGCTCGCGAGCACTTTGCGCGCGTTCGCGGTCAGCGTGCGCGGTTCGAGATGGACGGGCTTCGGCAAGGTCTCGCGATAACGCCACAGCAGCGCCCACATCACCAGCGAATAGATCAGCAGAAACATGAGGCACGCGCGCCAGCCGAACGCGGTCTGCAGATGCGCGCCGATCACCGGCGCGACGATCGGCGCGAGCCCCCACGCGATCGACATGTACGTGAACGCATGCAGCAAGGCCTGACCCGCGAACGAATCGGTGATGATCGCCTTCGCCAGCAGGTTCGTGCTCGCGATGCCGAAGCCCTGCAGTGCGCGGGCGAGGATGAACGTCTCGAGATTGGGCGCCGCGAGCGACAGCAGGCAGCCGACCGTGTAGACCGTCAGACCGAACGCGAGCACGCGCTTGCGGCCATACGCGTCGGCGATCGGACCGAAGATCAGCTGACCGAACGCGTAGGCGGCCATGTAGCCGGTGACGCTGATCTGGATCGCTTGCGGCGAGGTGCCGAAGTAGCGCGCCATCGCGGGCAGCGCGGGCACGTAGATGTCGATGGCGAGCTGTCCGGCGGACGCGAACAGGCAGATCAGGAATAGCAGGAAGCGCGGCGAGTTCGGGGCGGAGTCGGCGGAAGCGGGGTGGTCGGCGGTGGCGTGGCTCATGGGTGCATCGAAAGGGAACACTGGCGGCGCGGGCATCGGTGCGTTCGGAAGGCGCGAATGCCCCCGGCATTATCGCCGGGTATTGTGCCCGTGGTATGGCAGGAAGTGGGATAGTCCCTGGCGGGGGTGTGGGATGGCGCGGCCGACGAGCGCGCTATCCCGCCGCAACGAGGCTCAGTTCGCGCAGTCCTCGATCGACCGCAGTAACGCGCCCTGGTCTGCCGGGTCCTGGAAGAACGCGACGAAGCTCGCATGCTCGTCGTTTGCGATGCGGCCGGAGCAGTCCTTGCCTTTGAGCGGGGGGCGAGACGCCGTCCAGATCATCGCCATCACGGCGAGAGCCAGCACGACGCCTGTAAAGACGAGCCCGAGCAGTAACGACCTGGCGTCGTCCGATATTGCGTCGAGCCGATGCGAAGCCGCCCGCGGCTCGCAACCTCTGGTTGAAGATGAGTTCATGCCAATGGCCCCGATGGTGAGCGTTGAAAAAACCAGCGCCACCATCTTCCGTCTGCACGTAAGATTGGAAAAGTTGAGTTTACTGACCGCGTGATTCAGCTTTTCTGACCAGTGCCATTCCGATACCCGTTCCGATGAGAGAAATCAGTCTCGACCGCCTGCGCACTCTTGTCGTCGTCGCCGACCTCGGCTCTTTCGCCGAGGCCGCTCGCGTTCTGCATCTCGCACCGCCCACCGTCAGTCTGCATATCGCGGATCTCGAAAGCCGCGTCGGCGCGCCGCTGTTGTCGCGCAAACGCGGTCAGGTGCGGGCCTCGGCGATCGGCGAGACGCTGGTGGCCTATGCGCGTCAGATGCTGGCCAATGCCGAGCAGGCACTGGAGGAGGTGCGGCGACAGGTGGAAGGGCTCGGCGGACGGGTTCGGCTCGGCGCTTCCACCGCGGCCATCGCGAATCTGCTGCCGCAGGCGTTGGAACGACTGGCCGCCGGGCATCCCGACATCGATGTGCAAATTGCCGTGCTGACTTCGCAGGAAACGCTGACGCGACTCGCCCAGGAGTCGCTCGACGTGGGCATCGTGGCGCTGCCGCAAGCGCCGCTACGAGGGCTATCGATCGAAACATGGCGCCGCGATCCGGTGGTCGCGTTCATGCCGGCCGGGTGGACGTGTCCAGCTCGCATCACGCCGCAATGGATCGCCGCGAAGCCGCTGATTCTGAACGACGCGACCACGCGGCTTTCGCGTTTGACGACGGAATGGTTCAGCGCGGCGGGGCAGCACCCCACGCCGCGCATCCAGCTCAACTACTCGGATGCGATCAAGAGTCTCGTCGCAGCGGGATACGGCGCCGCGCTGCTGCCGCAGGAACCGAGCCGCTCGTCGGCCGACGCGCGCATCGTCACACGTGCGCTGCGCCCTGCGTTATGGCGACAGCTGGGCCTGGCCTTTCGCGCGGGTACCGTGGAGCGTCCGACTCAGTATGTGCTCGACGTATTGCGGAGTTTGCGGTTGAGCTAGCGGGCTGTGTTACGTCGCCGACGCTTTCCGCCTCTCCTGCTCCTCGCGATAAGGCACGAACTCTTCCGCCAACGCTTTTGCAACGGAAGCCCTACGCGTGATTCAAGGCGGTGTCGCGGCGTACTCAATACTCAGGTCTCGATCAGATGCAGAAACTGCCTTACCCGTGGACTGCTGCCTTCACCAAAGAAGGCTTGCGGTGTCGTGTCTTCGGCAACCACGCCGCCGTCCATAAAAACAACCCGATCCGCTACATCTCGCGCAAACCGCACTTCGTGCGTGACGATCAGCATCGTCATGCCCGCTTTGGCAACGTCGCGCATGACGGTCAGGACATCCTCCCGCAGCGCTGGATCGAGGGCAGACGTGGGCTCGTCGAAGAAGATGACCTCTGGATCCATCGCGAGCGCCCGCGCGATCGCTACGCGCTGCTTCTGACCGCCGGACAGCCGTGCCGGATATTCGTTGGCTTTTGCGGCCAGGCCAACCTGTGTCAGCAGGTGAATTGCGCGCTCCGACGCTTGCGCACGAGGGACACCCTTGACGCTGATCGGACCTTCCATCACGTTTTCCAGTGCTGTCCTGTGCGGAAAGAGGTTGAACGACTGGAACACCATCGCGGTGCGCTGGCGGATCGCGCGGATCTTCTTCTGATTCTGGCGTGACGGTTTTGACAAACCGTTGCATTCGACATCAATGCCGCATACTGTCACGCTGCCGGCATCCGGTACCTCGAGGAAGTTCAGTGAGCGCAGCAGCGTGGTCTTGCCCGACCCGGAGGGACCCATTACAACGACAACCTCGCCTTTCGATACGCTGAAATCGACGCCGCGCAAGACCTGGTTGTCGCCAAATGCCTTCGAAAGTCCACGGACTTCAATCGTCCTGATATCAGTATTCATACAAAACGCCTCGAAATGCGATTCTCGAGGACGGTCTGGACTATCGTGAGAATCTGGTTGATGCCCCAGTAGATCAGGCCGACCATCAGGAACATTTCCATGTAGCGGAAGGTGGAGGCGCCGACCTGGTCGGCGACGCGGGTCAGTTCTACCACCGTAATTGTCGAAGCGAGGGATGTATCTTTGATGAGTGCAATCATGCGGCTGCCGACAGGCGGAATGGCGATGCGTAGTCCTTGGGGAAGAATAACCCGCGACATGGCTTTCCAGTAACCCATGCCCAGCGACATCGCAGCTTCCCACTGGCCCTTGTCCACCGCGTTGATGCCGGAACGGAAGTTCTCGCTCAGATACGCGGCCGAAAACAGCGTGAGCGCGAGGAGCGCGGCGGGAACCGGGTCAAGTGTCAGACCGTACCGGGGCAAACCGAAATAGATCAGCAGTATCTGCACGAGCAGCGGCGTGCCACGGAAGATGGATACATATGCGAATGCGAAGGCGCGTAGTGCACCTATGCTGGAGATACGAGCCAAGGCGACCAGCAACCCTAGCGTCGAGCCGAGCACAAACGACAACAAACCGAGAAAGAGTGTCATCAGCACCGCACTCTTTAACAGCGGAAGCGAGCGCATGAAAAGCTCGAGCATGACTACTCCTTGTGTGCCTTCGCTTTGGTGATCGTGCCGGCCATATCGTAATCTTGCCCGACCCACTTCCTGGCAATGGCCTCGATCGTCCCGTCAGCCATCATGTCTGCAATCGCCTTATCGACCGCTGCGAGCAGGGCCGGTTGGCCTTTCTGCAAAGCCGGCGCTGATAGCTGGTAGATCAAGGGTTCGCCCACTTCCTTGACCGGTAAATGGTTGACGTTGGCGTACTTCATGCCGCCGAAGTGCGAGATGATGACTGCGTCGATACGTCCATTGCCCAGATCGCTGAAGACGAGTCCCCCGTTATCGTACGAACGGATGTCGGAGTCATGCAGGTGTGCTCGTGCCCAAGTTTCATTGCTCGAGCCAGTGACCACTCCCACTCGCTTGCCCTTAAGGGTTTCCTTGCCCTTAATGTCTGTGTTGCCGGCGGGTACGAAAATGCGGAAATCCTCCACGCCGTATGGTTCGCCGAAATCAACCTGTTGTTGCCGTTCAGGTGTAGGCGTGAGATCGTTCATCACAAGGTCGTACTTGCCCGTCTTCAACCCTTCCACGAAGTTCTTGAACGAATCGGCGACGAATACTACGTTCGGCACGCCAATGCGCTTGCCGACTTCCTTTGCAATTGCAACGTCATAGCCGACAGGTTGATTGTTTTCGTCAAGCATGCTCCATGGGGGACTACTCTGGGTGTTGGCCACGCGCAATGTGCCATTCGCCTTCACCTGCGCGAGAAGATCCGCTGCCTGCACAGTAGCGGGTGAACTGAATGCCGCGGAAAGCGTCACGAAACTCGCTACCGTGGCAAAGCGTCTCCATCCATTGATTGATTTCATCTCGTACTCACTCATCCAGATAAATTGAATTAAAAAATCTACGCAGCGGTTGCCCGGGCGCGTCCGAATGCGTCAAGACCGGCATTCAGATCCGCAAGCAGCATCGCCGGGTCCTCCAACCCGATCGAAAGGCGCACGATAGGCTGGTCGGTAAGCGGGAACGCACGCTCGGCCTGCAACGGGGCCGGGTAGTAGGCAGCGAGGCTATGCACGCCTCCCCAGCTCGCCCCGATGGGGAAATATTGGAGCGTATCGAAGAATGCGTTGAACGCGTCCTCCGCCGCGGGCTGGAGGATCAGGGAGAAGAGACACCCGCTGCTCGCAAAATCCCGCTTCCAGATGGCATGACCGGCATCGGACGGCAGTGCCGGGAACAGCACCTTGCTCACTTCCGGGTGACGTTCGAGTTCCCTCGCAATCTGCAGCGTTGAGGCGCTCTGGGCAGCGAAGCGAACCTTCAGGGTTTGCAGGCCGCGCATGACGAGGAAGCAGTCATCAGGGCTGGTCTGCTGGCCGAGAACGCTCTGCGTCTCGCGCAAGGTCGCGTAGTAATCCGCGTCGTTCATGCTGATGCAGCCCGCCAGGAGATCCGAATGACCACCAAAAAATTTCGTCGCGGCTTCGACGCTGAAATCCACACCATGTTCGAGCGGTTTGAAAGCGAGAGGGCTTGCCCAGGTGTTGTCCATCATCGTCAATACGCCGTGACGTTTCGCGACTTCGACGATCGCCGGAATGTCGGGCATCTCCATCGTCACCGTCCCCGGCGACTCCATGCAGATCATGCGGGTGTTGGGCTTGATGTACTTTTGAATCGCAGCCCCGATTGCCGGCGGATACAGTTCGACCTCGACGTCGAAGTGCGCCAGCCACTTATGCGCGAATGTCTTGAACGCGCCGTAGCAGGCAGCGGACACCAGCAGGTGATCGCCGCCGCGCACGAAGCCCATCGCGGTCGTCATCAGCGCCGATTGACCGGAAGGCGTCACCACGCAATGCGCGCCACCTTCGAGCTCGGCGATGCGGTGCTCCAGTTCACGAGCCGTTGGCGTTCCGGTGATGCCATAGCTGTAACCGTCCGGTTGCCGCTCCTTGCGGCGCGAAAACTCGGCCAGAGAATCGAATACAACTGTCGATGCCCGCATGACGGATGGGGACAGGCTGCGGAACGGCTGCGGCGCTTTCTGGGGATTGCTTGTCATCTTGCTCCCGGCGATGCCTCGTGGTGGATTGATGATCGAAGTTTACTTTCACCCGGGATTGCATCAACATCGGAAATAATTAGCTCAATAAGTTTAGGTTATGCGGATCAGGGATATTGAAGTGTTCAGGGCGGTCATGAACGCAGGAAGCACGAGCAAGGCGGCGGCCCTGCTCGGCATTTCGCAACCGGCTGTCAGTCAGGCCATCAGGCGTCTGGAAACCATGGCGGACTTCGGCCTGTTCGAGCGGATACGCAGCCGGCTCGTTCCCACCCAGGAAGCCGTCGCCCTGATGCGTGAGGTTGACCAGTACTTTCGCGGATTCGAGGTCATCGAGCATCGAATCCGTAGTTTGCGGTCCTACGGATTGGGCCGGATGGCGATCGCCTCTCTGCCGGCACTGGGCACAGGCTTTCTGCCACGTGTCATTGCGGCGTTCGATGCCCCGTCCAGGAACGTGCAAATTTCGCTACAGGTGATGAGTTCGCGCGAAGTGCATGAGAAGGTCTCGGCTGGACAGGTGGATTTCGGCCTGATGTCCGACGAGATGTCGATGGCCGGCCTCGAACACTCGGTGTTCGCGCGTATGCGGGCTGTCGCAGTGATGAACTCGCATCATCCTTTGGCCACGCGTCCTGTCATCGCTGTTGCGGACCTGCCTGAATTTCCTTTCATCGCGCTGAATCCCGAAGACAGCACCAGGCTACGCCTGGAAACGCAACTCACGGCACGCGAAATCCGTCTCAAACCGGTCGTCGAGACGCCGTATTCGCACACGATCTGCGAACTGGCGCTCGCGGGAGTCGGTATAGGAATCGCTCATCCGCTCGTGACGTTGGACTTCGCAGAGCGGGGACTCGTCGTGAAGCCGATCGACATCGAGGTAATGTTCACAGGAGTGCTGGTGTTTCGCCCTGGTACCCCACTCACGGAAACCGCGAGGCAGTTCATGCGGCACATGAGAATGCAGCTCGAACGTGACCAGAAGGCGCTCAAAAGGGCGCTGGCGAATTGATCGGATAGAAATCGGACACGCTTGATCGCTACATCGCGGCTGGCCTCGTCACGTTCGACACCGCGTTCGAGCGACGGCTCGAACGCGCGCAAGCGCAAGGTGAACTCGATGCTGCCGCGAGTCCCACGCTGATCTGCGGGACGCCAGCCAGAACATGGGCCAAAACACCAGCTAAAAAGCAGCCACGCGAGTGCGATTTGCGCGCGCGTCGTGCCTCCAAAGCCCGAAACAAACTGAAACACGCAGGTTGAGCGCTTTGCGGAATAAAACGGCACACTTGGGCGTTTGCCTGATACCGGTAGCGTCGATTTTCAAACAGCTTTCGCGGCATTCATCGCCCTCGCGAACGGAACCCCCATGAACACCCAAGCGAATTCCCTGACCGATTCGACCGATGCCTCTCGCCCGCCGCGCTATACGCGCACCGCGATGACGCTGCACTGGCTGATCGCGTTGCTGATGTGCGTCAATGTCGTGCTCGCTCTGTCCGCCGATTCGCTGCCCGACGACTGGGTGCGTCCGGTGATCGACACACACAAATCGATCGGCATCACGGTGCTCGGGCTCGCGCTGCTGCGCATCCTGTGGCGCGTGTCGCACAAGCCGCCGCCGTTGCCGCGCGAGTTTCCGTCGTGGGAAAAGATTGCCGCGCACCTCGCGCACTTCGCGCTGTATTTGCTGATGATTGCGTTGCCGCTGTCCGGCTGGCTGCACGATTCCGCGTGGAAAGACGCGGCCACGCATCCGATGCAGTGGTTCGGCCTGTTCCAATGGCCGCGCTTCGGCTATGTGATGCATCTCGACCCGACACTGAAAGAGACGTTGCACGATCGCTTCGGCGCGCTGCATGCGTGGCTCGGTTATGCGCTCTACGCGTTGCTGGCGATGCACATCGGCGGCGCGCTCAAGCATGAGTGGCTCGATCGCAAATCGGTATTGAAGCGCATGACGCCGTGAAGTCGCGGCGTGTTTTTGATGGCGCGCGAACACAGCTTCGCCAACTAACCGCAACCCAACTGAACCTGAAACACTCACCTTGAAGAAGACCCTAGAACAGGCACTCGCTGTCGCGTCGCCGCGCATTCTGCCGCGTCGCGCGACGCTATCGAGCACGCTGATCCATTCCAGCGTCGTCGTGCTGTGGGCACTGCTGTTCGCGCGAGCATTCTTTCTGCGTGGCGCGCTCGCGTGGTCGACCGGTATTGCGTATGTCGTATACGACACGTTGCTGCTCGCGTTCGTCACGTGGAAGTCGTTGCCGCTCACGCGCCGCGCGGCGCCGCTCGAAGCCGACCACGAACGGCGCGAGTTGCCGGGCATGGGTGTCATCGTCGCGTCCCGTAACGAGGCGGCCGTGTTGCCGGTCACGCTCGCCGCGCTGCTGCGGCAAACGCACGGCCCCGCGCAGATCGTGATCGCCGACGACGGCTCCACCGATGCCACCGCCGAGCTGCTCACGCAACGCTTCGGCCTCACGCCCGCCGCCGATGGCGTGCTGAGCGCGCCGAGCTCGCTGCATCCGAACCTGTTCTGGCTGCGCGTGCCGCACGGCGGCAAGGCCCGCGCGCTGAACGCCGCGATCACCGTGATGACGACCGACACCGTGATGACCGTCGACGCCGACACGCTGCTCGACGACGACGCCACCTACGCGATGCGCGCCGCGTTCGCGAGCGAGCCGTCGCTCGTCGCGGCAGCGGGCATTCTCGTGCCGGTCTGCGGCAAGTCGCTGTCGGGCCGCGTGTTCCAGTGGTTCCAGACCTACGAGTACATGCGCAACTTCATCGCGCGTTTCGCGTGGATGCGCGCGGACAGCCTGCTGCTGATCTCGGGCGCATTCGCGTCGTTCCGGCGCGATGCGCTCGTCGCGGTCGGCGGCTTCGATCCGCAGTGTCTGGTCGAGGATTACGAACTGATTCACCGGCTGCGCCGCTATTCGGTGGATCACGAGCTCGGCTGGGACGTGCGCGTGGTCGGCGAAGCGCATGCGCGCACCGATGCGCCCGACACCCTCGCGAGCTTTCTGCGCCAGCGCCGTCGCTGGTTCGCGGGCTTCCTGCAGACCCAGTACTGGAACCGCGACATGACCGGCAATCCGCGCTACGGCACGCTCGGCATGCTGATGCTGCCGGTCAAGGCGGTCGACACGATGCAGCCGATCTACGGCCTCACGGCATTCGCATTGCTACTCGGTTTTCTGTTCGGCGGACACGGGGCGATCGTCGTGTCGATCTTCAGCGTGATCGGCCTGAAAACGGCGATCGATCTGGCGTTTTACCTGTGGAGCATCCATCTCTACCGGCGCTGGACCGGCGAGCGCAGTGGCAACAGTCTCGGCATGGCGATGCTCGCGGCCGTTGCGGAGCCGTTCTCGTTCCAGCTCGCGCGTCATCTGGGCGCCGCGCTCGGCTGGCTGCATTTTCTGCGGGGCGGCCGCGCGTGGGGCGTGCAACGGCGCTCCGGGCTCGTCGCGCTCGACGAGGATTGAGCAGTTCGACGAGCAGGCCAATGTTTCTGTAGGGCGGGTGTGGTAAAGGAAGCTCGTTCACCCTGATGCGCGCTGCTGCGCAATGTGTGCTGCGATGCATCGCGCATGCCGGCGAAAGTGCCATGCGGCGGCTGCATCAAGTAGACTGGTGAAGATGCCGCGCTGCCATGCAGCGCGGCAACCTTCCATCCGCTGGTGCACGGAGGCTTGACCTATGCATGCAGTTCCCCCGCTCGAACAGGAACAGGAATCCGCAGGCGCAACGCTCGCTGCCGCGCCTGCTCAAGCCACTCACGAGGCGCCGGTGCGCGATCTGCGCCGCGTCGCCATTCATCCGGATTACTGGTACCCACTCGCGTGGTCGCATGAAGTGAAGCGCGGCAAGACGCTCGGCGTAACCTTCGCCGGCGATCCGATCGTGCTCGCGCGCACCGGGAGCGGCAAAGTGTTCGCGCTGGAAGATCGCTGCGCGCATCGGCAGGTGCCGCTGCATCAGGGCGTGGTCGACGGCGAATCGATTCGCTGCGGCTATCACGGCTGGACCTACGACTGCTCGGGCAAGTGCATCGACGTGCCGTACCTCGGCCGCGAGCGTCTACCGAACGGTGTGCGCTCGTATCCGTGTCAGGAAGTGGAGGGACTGATCTTCGTGTTTCCCGGCGACGCCGCGCTCGCGCAGGAGCGGCCGTTGCCGGGCTTTCGCTCGGTGTCCGACCCGAAGTACAAGACGCGCCGCTTCGGCCGTCCGGTCAAGTGTCATTATTCGTTCATGCACGAGAACCTGATGGACATGAATCATCAGTTCCTGCATCGCCGCCAGATGGGGCGTATGCGCGCGCGTTCGCTCGGGCGGCGGCGCGGTGAGGGCTGGGTCGAGGTCGACTACACGTTTGCGCGCATGGAGGGGCAGCAGCCGCTAGGCGAGGCGATGGTGTTCGGCGAGAGGCGCAAGACCGGTGGCTCCGGCGACAAAGACGTCATGACGATCCGCACCGAATACCCGTTCCAGACGCTGCAAATCCGCAACGACGAGCAGACGCTGGTGATGGACCTGTGGATCGTCTATGTGCCGCTCGACCGCGAGCAGCGCACCAACCGAACGTTCGGGCTGCTGTCGATCCGCAAGCCCGGCATTCCGGGTGTGATGAATCTCGCATGGCCGCTGCTGGTGTGGTTCACCGAGCGCATTTTCAAGGAGGATCGCGAGATCGTCGAGGCGGAGCAGCGCGCCCACGATTCGCAGGGAGCGGACTGGAATCACGAGGTGTTCCCGGTCATCAACGACTTGCGCGCGCTGCTGCGCGAGTGCGGCGCGCCGGACCAGGTGGTCGGCGCGGGCACCGGCGATACGGCGGTGATCCGTTTCTGGGATTCGCGTCACGGCGATCCGCTCGCCAAGACCTGAGCGCGGCGCGGCGCGGGTCTGTTCACCGGCGCCGCGCACCCTGTCCCGCCACGGCTTTCCCCCTCGCCGGGAATTAATCCATCTCCCCACGGTAGACAATGCGCGGCGCGCGAGCGGCGATAATATCGCCCGGTACTTTGATTGCGCGCGAGTTTGCGCCAATCGACATTCGTCGCGTCCGCACCCGTGTACCATTGCGCTTTTTCCGAACTTCAAGACTCGCTCGTGACCACGCAACAAACCCCCACCAACTCGCGTAAATCCCTCACTCTGCTGCAGTTGCTTGGCCTGATCGGCGCCGCTGGCCTGATCGCCTCGATCGCGCTGAATCTGCTGGTCCACGCGCACTGAAGCAGCGCCCGCGTCGCGCGGGCAGCCTTGTGCCGGCGCGCGTCGCCGGCTTTCTCGAGATTTTTGATTGCCATGTACAAGAAGGGCGTAGCCGTAGAAATCCAGTTTTCCCCCGAGCGGCTCAACGACGGCGCCGGCGATCCGTACTGGATCGATCTGACCCGCGACGAAGCGCAGCGCCTGCTCGACAGCCTGAAGGCGCGGCTCGCGGGAACCGGTAGCGGCACGGTCGCGCCGCTCGTCGTGAGCCTCGATGCGACGGCGCGCACGTGCGCGGCGGATGCCGCTGCGACCGGTACGCCCGATGCACGGTCGGCCGCGAACGTCGCCACAGCCGACGACTTCAAGCAATGGGTCTGCGTGATCTGCGGCTGGGTCTACGACGAAGCCGCCGGCGTGCCGGAAGAGGGCATCGCGCCGGGCACGCGCTGGGTCGATGTGCCGGCCGACTGGCGCTGCCCGCTGTGCGATGTGGGCAAGGAAGATTTTGCGCTGGTGGAGTTTTAAGCGGCGGGCCGAGGCTCGCCTGATAAACCCGCTCTACGCCGTCCCTTCCGGATAATCCGCCCCCTCGCTCGTCGCTCGCCAGGTGTCGAAATCGCCGCGCAGAAAGTCGAGCTTCCTGTACGCGAGATCGAGCGCGGTCTTGCCGAGCAGCAGCCGCAACGGCGGCGCGTCCGACAACGCCGCATCGATGATCGCCTGCGCGGCGCGCACCGGGTCGCCGGCCTGGTTGCCGCTGCGCGCTTCGGTCTGCTTGCGGCGCTCGCCGGCGGTCGACGCATAGTCGTCGATCAAGGTTGCCGACTGCTTGATCGACGGACCCGCCCAGTTGGTGCGAAACGGCCCAGGCTCGACGATCAGCACGCCGATGCCGAGTGGTTTCACTTCCAGCGCGAGCGATTCCGACAGCCCTTCCACTGCGTACTTCGTCGCATGGTAGTAGCCGGTCGCCGCGAAACTCGCAATCCCGCCAATCGACGACACGTTGACGATCAAACCGCTGCGCTGCTCACGCATGATCGGCAGCACGGCCTTCGTGATGTCGACGAGGCCGAACACGTTGGTCTCGAACATCGCGCGGACTTCGCTGTCCTCGCCTTCCTCGATCGCGGCCAGATAACCGTAGCCCGCGTTGTTGACGAGCGCGTCGATGCGGCCGAAATGGCGCTTCGCCTGCGCGACCACGGTTTCAATCTGCGCACGATTGGTCACGTCGAGCGGCAGCACCAGCGCGCGCTCGCCGTGCCCCTCTGCGATGTCCTTCACTTTCGATGCATCGCGCGCGGTGACGACCGCGCGCCAGCCGCGTTCCAGCACGAGCTTCGCGAGCTCGCGGCCGAAGCCGGTGGAACAGCCTGTGATCAGCCAGACGGGATTGTCTCGATTCATCATTTGGAACACTCCTGTTGAGGGTCTATGACGTGAAGCCTGGAAAACGGCGCTAAAAACGGCGCCCCGGTGCGGCGCAGACGCGCGGCGCGTCGGTAATCGGTATGCGGGTGATGTCAGCTCGAAGCGTGCCCGGTTCGCGCGGCGGACGGTTCGGGCCGTGGCCCCGCGCGAACGCGCGTGGCGCTGCGCGGATTCGCCGGGCGATGAAGCGGGGACGCCGCCGTGACTGCTATGAATGCGATGACCGCTTGGGGCTGGTGTGGCGCTTCAATTGTAGCCGCAGCGCGGCGGCTTCGCTTTGCAGCGCGCCGACGAACGCGTCCGCGAGCGGATGCGCGGGCCGGTGCTCGGGACGGATCACGCTGACGCGAAACGGCAGCGACGACGCGAGCGGCCGGATATGCAGATTGTGGCCCGCGAAATCGAGCGCGGTCAGCGGATTGACGATCGCAATGCCGAGCCCTTGCCGCACGAAGCTGCACACGGACACCGCGGTCGGCGTTTCGATCAGCAGGCGGCGCGCGATGCCGGCTCGCGCGAACGCTTCGTCGATTTGCAGCCGGTATGGATCGTTCGCGGACAGGCTGATGAACGCCTGATCGGCGAAATCTTTCAATGCGATCACGCGTTTCGCGAGCAGCGGGTGAGCGTCGGGCAGCACACACACTTCATCGACGGCGATGAGTGGCGTGAGCCGCGTGCCGGGCGGCGGCGCGTCGTGCTCGGTGAGGCCGAGGTCGTAGCGCTGCGCGCTCAGCCATTCTTCGAGAAACGGCGACTCCTGCGTCGCGATCGATACGCTGACGCCCGGCTGCACATCGTGAAAGCGTTTGACGGCGCCCGGCAGGATCGAATGCGAAAACACCGGCAGCGCGATCACGGACAGCTGGCCACCCTTGAATTCCCGCAGCGCGGCCGCCGTCGACGCGACGCGTTCGAGCCCGACATACACGCGCTTGATCTCGTCGAACAGCGTCAGCGCGGATTGCGTGGGACGCAGCCGGCCCTGCACTCGCTCGAACAACGCGAAGCCGATGCTCTGTTCCATGCGCGCGAGTTCGCGGCTCACGGTGGGCTGCGACGTGAACAGCATCTCGGCTGCCTTGGTCACGCTGCCGGCCGTCATCAGCGCGCGGAAGATTTCGATGTGCCGGTGCGTGAGCGCCATGGTGGGTCCGTGCTATATCAAAAGTGAATAGGCGAGCAATAGATTGGTATTTTACTGAATGATCGCCGCGGATCATCATGTCGGCTATCGCTTTCGCAAAGCTTCGACATGCAACCGACCATGACGCCATTCGACTCCCGTCAACTCGCCGACCTCGCGCGCCAGCACGGCACGCCGCTATGGGTCTATGACGCCGACACGATCCGCCGGCGCATCGCGCAGTTGCGCAGTTTCGACACGATCCGCTACGCGCAGAAGGCCTGCTCGAACGTGCACATCCTGAAGCTGATGCGCGACGAAGGCGTGATGCTCGATGCGGTCTCTTTGGGTGAACTCGCGCGCAGTTTTGCCGCGGGCTATGCGGCTCAACCCGCATCGAACGGTGGGCCCGAAGGCGTCGTCTTCACCGCCGACGTGCTCGACCACGCGACGCTGGCCACCGTGCTCGACGAGCGAATCACGGTCAACGCCGGCTCGCCCGACATGCTCGAACGGCTCGGGAGACACGCGAGCGAAGGCCATCGCGTGTGGCTGCGGATCAATCCCGGCTTCGGTCACGGCCACAGCAGCAAGACCAACACAGGCGGCGAGCACAGCAAGCACGGCATCTGGCGCGATGACCTGCCACGCGCGCTCGAACTGGTGCGGCGCTATCGGCTGAAGCTCGTCGGGCTGCATATGCATATCGGCTCGGGTGTCGATTACGCGCATCTCGCGAAAGTATGCGATGCGATGGTCGATGCGGTGTCGCAACTCGATCAGGATATCGAGGCGATTTCCGCGGGTGGTGGTTTGTCGGTGCCGTATCGCGATGGCGAGCTAAGTGTCGATACCGCGCATTATTTCCGGCTGTGGGATGACGCGCGGCGCCGCATCGAAGCACGCGTCGGGCATCGCGTGCGACTCGAAATCGAACCGGGGCGCTTTCTGGTCGCGCAGGCAGGTGTACTCGTCGCCGAAGTGCACGCGCTGAACCGGCGGCCGTCGCGGCAATTCGCGTTGCTCGATGCGGGCTTCAACGACCTGGTGCGGCCGTCGTACTACGGCAGTTATCACGAGATCAGCGTGCTTCGGCGCAACGGCACGCCGAGCGATGCGCCGGCCGGCTCGTTCAGCGTGGCGGGGCCACTGTGCGAAGCCGGCGACGTGTTCACGCAGGCGCAAGGCGGTGTCGTCACGAGCCGGTCGATGCCCGCGCCTCGAGTGGGCGACCTGCTCGTGTTCCATGACACAGGCGCGTATGGCGCGTCGATGTCATCGAACTACAACAGCCGGCCGCTCGCGCCCGAGGTGCTGATCGAGCGCGGCAACGCGCGGCTGATCCGACGCAGGCAGCGCATCGAAGAATTGATAGCGCTCGAAGCAACGGCGGCTTGAGCGGCGCGTTGGAGTTCAACGCTCAACGCTCAATGCGCCCGCACCGCGCGTGCGTACGACGCCATCATCGTCGCGAACTCCTGCGCGGCTGGGGTCAGCGGAATCGCGGCGCGTTGCAGCAGACAGACGTTCTGCTGCAACGCGCGCTCGCGCACGGGGATCGTCGTCAGCACGTCCGCGAACGGTCCGCGCTTCGCGATGACCGATGATTCGAGCGACAGGCAATCGGTCGCGGCTACCAGGTGCAGCGTCTCGTACAAGCCCTCGACGGTCGCGACGATCTTCGGCGGCGGCAAGCCGTAGCTATCGAACAGATGGCTCAACCGGTTCACGTGCGGCTCCTCGGTCAGATTCGGCGAGCGCGTCGTCACCCACCTGCAATCGACGAGTTCGGCGAGCGACTTCGCGCGCGCCTTCGGATGACCGCGCCGGCACACGATTACCGGGTCGGACGGATAGAGCGGCGTGACCGACAGATCGGCGGTGTCGGTCTGCTTCGATACGAGCGCGACAGCGAAATCCAGCGTGCCTTCGCGGATCCACGAAATCATCATGCGCGACGTGCCCGTGCGCAGATGCACGGCGACGCGCTCGAAGCGCGCACGAAATTCCATCAGCACGGGCGCGAACGCGTCGACGAGCGGCTCTGTCGTCATGCCGAACGTGACCTCGCCCACGTAGTCGCCGCGCAGTTGCCGCACGTCCTGCTCGGCACGCTCGCATTCACCGAGGATCGCGCCGGCCCGCTGCAGCAGCCGCTGGCCCAGCGCGGTCAGCGCAATGCCGCGATTCGTGCGCGTGAACAGCGTCGCGCCGAGCATCGATTCGAGGTTCTGCAACTGCTGCGTGATGCCGCTTTGCGCGATGCCGAGCGCGCGCGACGCCGCGCGGATGCTGCCATGCTCGGCGACCGCCGTGAACGCGCGCAGCTGGGAAATCGTCAATGCCATGGCGACAGGGTTTGGTGATCGGTAAAAGTGATCATGATAGTCCGAACGGGACTTCTTCGAGGCGCCACAGCGGCTTACGATCACGCTGTCCTGATCCGCTCATCGTCGCCTTCCATGAAAACTCCACTGATGACTCTCTGCGCCGCGCTGGCTTTCAGCAGCGGCGCGTTCGCCGCTGACGCCAACACGTTGCGCCTCGGCATCGATCCGACCTATCCGCCGATGGACTCGAAGGCGCCCGATGGCAGCCTGAAGGGCTTCGACGTCGATCTCGGCAACGAGATTTGCCGGCGCATCCACGCGCATTGTCAGTGGGTCGAACTCGAGTTTTCGGGCATGATTCCGGCGCTGCAGGCGCGCAAGATCGACGCGGTGCTGTCGTCGATGGCGATCACCGAGAAGCGCGAGCAGCAGATTCTGTTTTCGTCGAAGCTGTTCCAGTTCAAGTCGCGGCTGATCGCGCGGCAAGGCTCGTCGCTTGCGCCTACGGCGAGCGGACTTGCCGGCAAGCAGATCGGCGTGCAGTCGGGCACGCAGTTCGAGGGCTACGCACTGAAGAACTGGACGCCGCTCGGCGCGAACGTGGTCGCCTACAAGAGCCAGGACGAGGTGTTCGCCGATCTGCAGAACGGCCGGCTCGACGGCGCGTTGCTCGGCACCGTCGAGGCCGATTACGGCTTCCTGCGCACGCCCGCGGGCAAGGGCTTCGCGTTTGTCGGCGAGCCGCTTTCGATGGGAGATCGCGGCGTCGGCATCGGCTTACGCAAGGACGAAACCGCGGTGCAGGCATCGATCAACGCGGCGATCGCGTCGATGCGCAAAGACGGCACCTATGCGCAGATCGCGAAGAAGTACTTCGACTTCGATCCGTACGGCAATTGATCCAGATTTCCAACCTTATCTTCACGGCTTTCCATTCATGAACAGGCAATCGATTCCGCTTGTGTCGCCAGCCATCGGCACGCACCGCGAACTGGTGTCGTTTCATTTCGGCCCGGCCAATAGCGGGCAGAAGATCTACATCCAGGCGTCGCTGCATGCCGACGAAACGCCCGCGATGCTGACCACGGTGCTGCTGAAGCGGCGTCTGCGGGAGCTCGAGGAAGCCGGCGCGCTGAGCGCTCAAATCGTGCTCGTGCCGGTGTCGAATCCGGTCGGGCTCAGTCAGTACGTGCTCGGGCAGTTCATCGGCCGCTTCGATCTCGGCAGTGGCAAGAACTTCAACCGGCATTTCGTGCAGTTCGCAAAGCTCGTCGCGAATGCAAAAGAGGCGCTCGGCGCCGACGCGAACGAGAACCGCCGCATCGTGCGCGAGCTGCTCGCGGCCGAACTCGCGCAACAGAAGCCGCTGACCGAATTCGAGTCGCTGCAACTGGCGCTCCTGAAGTTGTCGTGCGACGCGGACGTCGTGATCGATCTGCATTGCTCGCTCGAAGCGGCGATGCATGTGTACACGAGCGAATCCGCTTGGGCCGAGTTCGAGCCGCTGTCGCGCTATCTCGGCGCAGAGGCGTCGTTGCTCGCGACCGATTCGGGCGGCGGCGCATTCGACGAAACTCACAGCCTGCTGTGGTGGACGTTGCAGCAGCAGATGCCGGCGAGCAAGCCGGTGCCGACCGGCTCGATCGCGGTGACGGTCGAATGCCGCGGCCAGCGCGACGTGTCGTATGAAGTCGCGCAGCAGGATGCCGACGCGCTCGTCGACTATCTGGTGTGGCGCGGCGCGATTCGGGGCGAGGCCAAGCCGTTGCCGCCGCTGCTGTCGCCGGCGACGCCGCTCGCGGGCAGCGAGCAGTTCTATGCGCCGGTGAGCGGGATTCTCGTGCACCGCGCGAAGATCGGCGAGAAGATCCGCGTCGGCCAGCCGCTGTTCGATATCGTCGATCCGCTGACCGACGAGACGACCACGATCGCGAGCCAGACCGAAGGGGTGCTGTACATGCGGCGCGCGATCCGTTTCGTGACGGCCGGTGCGCCGCTCGGTCGCGTGACCGGCACGCGGCCGATCCGAACGGGCGTATTGCTGGGCGCCTGATCGCGTAGCGGCTATGCCGGACTCGGCATCCAGGGGCAGCCTCGACGCCTCGCGCGACGGTGCTGACGTGCGCCTCAGCCGCCTTGCTGCGAAGTAGCCGGCGCCGCCCGGCCGGCGATCCGGCGCCTCGCCTGTTGTGCGGATTTAATCTCTTTCAGCCACGAAAAAGCCCAAGCCCGCCTCCGGATAAAGGCCGATACTCGTCGTCATACTCAACGTGTGTCGGCGCGGCCGGCTTTTTGAAGGAGACGGACAAAGTGAGCAAGGCTATCCAATGGAGCGGGGTGTTTCCCGCCGTCAGCACCCAGTTCAAGCCGGATTTTTCGCTCGACATCGACGCGACGCACCGCGTGGTCAGCAATCTCGTCAAGGACGGCGTGTCGGGTCTGGTGGTCTGCGGCACGGTTGGCGAAAACACCTCGCTGAGCACGTCGGAAAAACTGCAGGTGATCGAGGCCGCGCGCGACGCGGCTGGCGGCAAGGTGCCGGTCGTCGCGGGTGTCGCCGAGTTCACGACCGAGTTCGCGCGGCAGACGGTGCGTGAAGCCGCGCGTGTCGGCGTCGACGGCGTGATGGTCATGCCGGCGCTCGTCTATTCCGCGAAGCCGCACGAAACTGCCGCGCATTTCCGCTCGGTCGCGACCAGCACCGATCTGCCGGTGATGATCTACAACAACCCGCCGATCTACAAGAACGACGTTACGCCTGACGTGCTGATCGCACTGCAGGACTGCGAGAACATCGTCTGCTTCAAGGATTCGTCGGGCGATACGCGACGCTTCATCGATCTGCGCAACGCGGTGGGCGACCGCTTCGTGCTGTTCGCCGGCCTCGACGACGTCGTCGTCGAAAGCATCGCGGTCGGTGCAGAAGGGTGGGTGTCGGGCATGTCGAACGCGTTCCCGAAGGAGGGCGAGACGCTGTTCCGCCTCGCCACGCAGAAGCGTTTCGATGAAGCGCTGTCGCTGTACCGCTGGTTCATGCCGCTGTTGCACCTCGACGCGCGCCCCGACCTCGTGCAATGCATCAAGCTGTGCGAGGAACTGCTCGGCCGCGGCAGCGCCGTCACGCGTCCGCCGCGCCTCGCGCTGCAAGGCGACGCGCTCGCCGAAGTCAAACACATCGTCGCCAAGGCGCTCGCCACGCGTCCGGCGCTCCCGGACGTCGGTCTCTAAGCACCGCGTTTCAATACGAGCCTCAAAAAACATCGGCACCCTGTCCGCCACGTTGGCGGGACAGGATGCCGAATCTTACTGCGAGTAAGCAGGGCGGGGCGGTTGTCGCCTCAACTCGCGCTCAGCACCGGCGCAACCGCAGCCGGATCGCTGATACTCGGCCGGCCGTTCTCGACGTGACCGGCAAAGCGGCGCGAGAAGCTCGCGTCGTCACTGCTCGTCACCGTCAGGTCGTACCAGTGATGGCTCGACGCAAGCACCCAGCCTTCTTCGATACGCGCATTGGCCGGCACGACCACGGTACGCGGGCGCGCGCCGTACGCGTTGTCGATCACCGTCAGATGCGCGATGCCGCCGCCGCTGTTGGTGAACTTCAGGAACACGTTGCCATTCGCGACGTCGTATTGCACGGTCACTTCAGGCCGCGCCGGCTGGTTGTCGCCATGACCGTTGCCATGGCCATTCTGCGTGCTTTGCGTGCTCGCCTGGGTATTCGCCTGGGTGTTGCCCGCGAACTTGCGCACGAAGCCGTTCGGGCCGAACACGTCGAATGCATACACGCCGTTCGTCGTGCTCAGGTCGAACGTGTCGCTGAGCGACTTGCCCGCTTCGACCGTGTAGCGCCACGGACCGTCGGTGCGATTCGTCGCGTACACGTAGAAGTGCGCGCCCTGGTCGCCGGTGTTGCCGATCGTGATTTCGAACGTGTCGTTGCCCGCGTTCGCCGCGCCGTTCACATGCAGTTCGTACGGCAACGCGCGCGCGAAACGGATGCCCGCTTCCTGCGCATCGACCGGAGTCGGCGTCGTCGGCACGGTCGGCTTCGGTTGCGTCTTGCACTGGTTGTCGGCCATGCTCATGTAGTTGCTGGTGTCCGGCAGCGACGGCATCTTCGCATCCGGCGTGCGGAAGTCGAATGCGGTGGTCAGGTCGCCGCATACCGCGCGACGCCATGCCGTGATGTTCGGCTCATGCACGCCGAAGCGCGTTTCGATGAAGCGGATCACAGACGTGTGATCGAACACCTGCGAGCACACGAAGCCGCCCTTGGTCCACGGCGACACGATCGTCATCGGCACGCGCGGGCCGAGGCCGTACGGATAGCCGTCGGCGGTGTAGCTGCCGCCGCGCAGCGGATTGACGACATTGTGGATCTCGCCGTCGGTCGTCACCGTCGACTTGCCCTGGGTGGAGGTCGTCGGCGGTTGCGGTGGCACGAGGTGATCGAAGAAGCCGTCGTTCTCGTCGTACATGATGAAGAGCACGGTCTTGCTCCACACCTCGGGGTTCGACGTCAGCGCGTCGAGAATCTGCGACGTGTATTCGGCGCCGTACGCGGGCGTGTAGCTCGGATGCTCCGAGTAGGCGGCCGGCGGGCACAGCCACGACACCTGCGGCAGCTGGTTCGCGAGCACGTCGGCTTTCAGGTCGTCGATCGTGCGCACGGTTTGTGCGCGCTCGTAGAGCGGCGAACCCGGTTGCGCGTTGATGAAGTTCGTGAAGTTCTGCAGGATGTTGGTGCCGTAGTTGCCGTTCAGCGGATCGGCGCCCGACGTGCCCTGCTGATAGATCTGCCACGAAATGCCCGCGGCCTGCAGACGCTCCGGATACGTGGTCCACGACAGCAACTGATAGTTCGGCGGACCGTCGCTGTCGACCCAGTCGTTGTTGTCGAGCAGCGGGCCGCCCATCGTGCCGGTCGGGTCGACCATGCCGGTCATCAGATACGCGCGGTTCGGGTGCGTCGGTCCCGGCAACGAGCAGAAGTACGCATCGCAGATCGTGAACGCGTCGGCGAGCGCGTAGTGGAACGGGATGTCGCTACGCAGGTGGTAGCCCATCGTCATGTCGGTCTTGTTGGCGGGCCACTGGTCGTAGCGGCCGCCGTCGATCGCATATTGGGTCTTGTACCACGAGTGATCGAGATCGCCGACGCATTGCGCGCTCGTCGTCGCGGTGTCCAGATGGAACGGCAGCACCGGCTTGGTCGGGTCTTCCTTCGACGGCTGATTCCACACCGGCAGGCCGCTCGGCAGCGGAATCGGGAAGCGGTCGTTGTAGCCGCGCACGCCGCGCAGATGGCCGAAGTAGTGGTCGAACGAGCGGTTCTCCTGCATGAACACGACGATGTGCTCGACATCGCGAATCGTGCCCGTGCGCGAAAACGCGGGCACGGCGAGCGCGTTGCGGATCGACTCGGGCAATGCGGTCATCGCGGCGGCGGCGCCCGCGGATGAAGCCACGGTTTGCAGGAAACGGCGACGGCTAGTTGAGGTCATCGAATATCACCTTCTGCGTAGGGGAAGAATGGCGCGCGTGAGCGTGCCTTGGGGTGTTTCGTGGTCGGTTACGCGTTGCTCTTGCTGATCAGTTGCGAACTAGTTGTTCGCGCTGTCGCCCGGCGCGTAGCGCATGACCGGCGCGACCTGCTGGCTGTCGGCCGCGAGACTGGCCTGCATGTTTTGCGTGATCGCGTCGGTGGCGGCTGCGCCACTTGCCGCGTTGCTCGCCGTGTTGTTCGCCGCGTTGCTCGCCGTGTTGTCCGCGAATGGCGCTGAGGCATTGGGAGTCGCCGCTGCCGCCATTGCGGGGCGTTGCGCCGCGTCGTTCGGCGCAAGGCTCGTGGTTGTCGCGTTGCTCGTGGAAGAGGAGTCGTCCGCGCCGCAACCGTTCAACGCTATCGTGGCAAGCACCAGCAATGCGGCGCTCGCGATGCAACTGATTTTTCTCATGTCTGCATCCGGTTCGATGAAAGCGGGTGCAGTCTCCATTCCTTTCAAGAAATAATTGTGAAACGTTTGCGCCCGGCATAACTTTCGATAAATCGTTGGTTGATCGAAAGAAAATGGAAAGTATCGGGAAGGTCAATGTTCATGGCGCTGCCATCTGCGCTATGTTTGCTGCTTTATCGTTCGCGCATGGGCACGATTCAATGACTCGCATCGATTCAGCCATCGACATCTCGCAACTCGAAGACGAATGGCTCGAAGCCGACGGCTTCGGCGGCTTTGCTTCGGGCACGCTCGGCATGTTGCGCACGCGCCGCTACCATGCGCTGCTGCTAGCCGCGACGCGCGCGCCGGGCGGGCGCCTGGTGCTCGTCAACGGCATCGAGGCGTGGGTCGAGGCGGGCGGCGAGCGCTTCGCGTTGACCATGCAACGCTATGGGCCTGACGTGATCTATCCGGATCTGCGCGGCCGCCTTGCCAGCTTCGACACCGCGCCGTGGCCGACGTGGCGCATTCGACTCGGTGCGCACGCGGCGATGATCGCCGACGTGTTCGTCAGCAAAGCGACGTGCGAAACGGTATTGCGCTGGCGGCTCGAAGGCGGCGAACTCAATGCGCCCGTGCTGAAGATCAGACCGCTGCTGTCGGGCCGTGACTATCATGCGCTGCATCACGAGAATCCGGCCTTCAACTTCGGCGCGCAAGTCAGCGCCGATCAATCGTGCGCGAGCTGGCAACCGTATGGCGGACTGCCGGTCGTGCGAGCGGCGACGAACGGCGCCTATACGCATGCGCCCGACTGGTATCGCAACTTCTGCTACGTGCGCGAGCAGGAGCGCGGTCTCGATTGCAGCGAAGATCTCGCGACGCCCGGCGTGTTCAGCTTCGATCTCGCGCAGGGCGACGCGGTGATGATTCTGAGCGCGTCGAGCACGTCCGCCACCGAATGCGCGAACGACAAACCCCAAACCACCGCCCACGCCGCCCAACTCGCCCACACCGAAAAACAACGCCGCGCCGCACTCGGCTCGCGCCTGCAACGTTCGGCCGACGCCTACGTCGTCACGCGCAACGAAGGCCGCACGATCCTCGCGGGCTTTCCGTGGTTCACCGACTGGGGCCGCGACACGTTCATCTCGATGCGCGGCCTGCTGATCGAGTCGAACCGTCTCGACGATGCCGAAGCGATCCTGCTCGAATGGTCGGGCACGCTGTCCGAAGGCATGCTGCCGAACCGCTTCCCCGACTACGGCGACACGCCCGAATACAACTCGGTCGACGCGTCGCTATGGTTCATCGTCGCGGTTCACGACTATCTGGCGACGCCGCATGCGGGCGCGCAAACGCGCGCGCATCTGCAGCAGGCCGCCGAAACGATCCTGACCGGCTACACGAACGGCACGCGCTTCAACATCGGCGTGTGCGCGGACGACGGCCTGCTGCGCGCCGGCATCCCCGGCGTGCAACTGACGTGGATGGACGCGAAAGTCGGCGACTGGGTCGTCACACCGCGCATCGGCAAGCCGGTCGAAGTGCAGGCGCTGTGGATCAACGCGCTGCGAATCGCGTCAGCATGGAACCCCCAGTGGCGGCAAGCTGCCGAGCGCGCGACGCTCGCGTTTCGCCGGCGCTTCGTCGATCCGGCCACCCAGGCGCTGTTCGATAACGTCGACGTCGATCATGTGCCGGGCACGGTCGACCGCTCGATCCGGCCGAATCAGATCTTCGCGGTCGGTGGCCTGCCGTTTCCGCTGCTCGAAGGCGCGGCGGCGCGCGCGGTGGTGGGTCAGGTCGAAGCGCAATTGCTGACGCCGCTCGGCCTGCGCACGCTCGCGCCGTCCGATCCCGCCTATCGCGGCCGCTACGGCGGCGCGCCGCGCGAACGCGACGGCGCCTATCATCAGGGCACCGCGTGGTTGTGGCTGATCGGCCCGTTCGTCGAAGCGTGGCTGCGAGTGAATGGCGCGAGTGCCGATAGTCTCGCGCAGGCGAGGGCGCGTTTTCTCGCCCCGCTGTACGCGCATCTCGATCACGCGGGCCTCGATCACCTGTCCGAGATCGCCGCCGGCGACGCGCCGCACGCGCCCGCCGGCACGCCGTTCCAGGCCTGGTCGCTAGGCGAATTGCTGCGCGTCGAAAGTCTGCTTGCCCGGTTCGAGCACAACGGCGCGTAAACCGCGCTACGATGTGGGTCCCACCGCCAGGCCTGTTGCAAGGACGTTTTCATGCCACCGCTGCGCGCTGCCAATCTGCTCGCCACGATCGAAGGTTCCCGACTGCATTCGCCCGAATGCGGCCACTGGCAGCGCTGGGGGCCGTATCTGAGCGAGCGCCAGTGGGGCACGGTGCGCGAGGACTACAGCGCGAACGGCACCGCCTGGGACTCATTTCCGCACGACCATGCGCGCAGCCGCGCCTACCGCTGGGGCGAAGACGGCATCGCCGGTTTCGGCGACGACCGGCTCAGCTGGTGCGTGTCGCTCGCGCTGTGGAACCGCAAGGACCCGATCATCAAGGAGCGCCTGTTCGGCCTGACGAACTCGCAGGGCAATCACGGCGAGGACGTCAAGGAGCTGTACTTCTATCTCGACGGCACGCCCACGCATTCCTACATGCGCATGCTGTACAAGTACGCGCATGCGGCCTATCCCTACCAGGACCTGATCGACGAAAACGCGCGCCGCGGCGGCGATATGCCAGAGTACGAAGTACTCGATACCGGCGTGTTCGACGATCAGCGCTATTTCGACGTCCAGATCGAATACGCGAAGCACACGCCCGACGACATCGTGATGCGCGTGACGATCGAAAATCGCGCGGACGAAGCGGCGTCGCTCGATGTGCTGCCGCAAATCTGGGCGCGCAACTCGTGGTCGTGGAAAGAGAACAAGGACAAGCCGAAGCTCGTCGCCGGTACCGGTCATGACGGCGCGGTGCGTCTGCTTGGCCATCACCATGTGCACGAACCGATCGTCGTGACCGCGTGGTCGAAGGACGCGCCGCAACTCGCATGGCTGTTTTGCGAGAACGACACCAACGTGAAGCGGCTGTTCGGCATGGACGGCGCGGGCCCGTTCAAGGACGGCTTCAACGACTACCTCGTGCACGGCGACGCGAACGCGATCCGTCACGACGCGGGCACCCGGGCCGCCGCGCATGCGGCGCTCGAGTTCGGGCCGCACGGACGCGCGGTCGTGTATCTGCGCTGGCACCCGCAATCGGCGACCGATGAAGCGCCATTCGATGCCGACGTGTTGATCGCGCGCCGCCTCGCCGAAGCCAACGAATTCTATGGCGCGTTGCAACACGAGATCACCGACCCCGATGCGCGTCTCGTGCAACGTCAGGCGCTCGCCGGCATGCTGTGGTCGAAGCAGTACTACCAGTACGACGTGCAGCGCTGGCTCGACGGCGATCCGCTGCAACCGAGCCCACCCGCCGCGCGCAAGCACGGTCGCAACACCGACTGGCGGCATCTGTGCAACGCGGACATCGTGTCGATGCCGGACAAGTGGGAGTACCCGTGGTACGCGTCGTGGGACCTCGCGTTTCACGCGGCCGCGTTCGCGCTGATCGATCCGGCGTTCGCCAAGAAGCAGTTGCTGCTGCTCGTGAAGGACCGCTATCAGCACCCGAACGGCCAGTTGCCCGCTTACGAATGGGCATTGAGCGACGCGAACCCGCCGGTCCATGCATGGGCCGCGTGGCGCGTGTACGAGATTGACCGCGCGCTGACCGGCAAGGCGGACCGCGATTTTCTGGAGCTCGTGTTTCACAAGCTGCTGCTGAATTTCTCGTGGTGGGTGAATCGCAAGGACGCCGACGGCCATAATATTTTTCAGGGCGGTTTTCTCGGGCTCGACAACGTCGGCATCTTCGACCGCTCGTCGCCGCTGCCCACCGGCGGCCACATCGATCAGGCCGACGGCACCGCGTGGATGGCCGCGTATGCGCTCGACCTGATGCGTATCGCGCTCGAACTCGCCTACGCGAACCATGTGTTCGTCGATATTGGTGTGAAGTTCTTCGAGCACTTCCTGTACATCGCGGAGGCAGTCAGTTGCGACGACGGCTGCGACACGGGCCTGTGGGACAGCGAGGACGAATTCTTCTACGACAAGCTGCGCCTGCCCGACGGCAGCAACTTGCCGATGCGCGTTCGCTCGATCGTCGGACTGATACCGCTGTTCGCCGTGCACGTGCTCGAGGAGCGTCTGCACGGCGGCTTGCCGGGCTTGCGCGAGCGCCTCGTGTGGTTTCTCGAGCATCGGCCCGATCTCGCGAAGCTGGTGTCGCGCTGGAACGAGCCCGGCAAGGGCAACGCGCTTTTGCTGTCGCTGCTGCGCGGGCATCGGATGAAGGCGTTGTTACGGCGCGCGCTCGACGAAAGTGAATTTCTTTCCGATCATGGCGTGCGGGCGTTGTCGCGTTGCCATCGCGATCATCCGTTCGTGTACCAGCACAACGGCAACAGCTTCTGCGTGAAGTATCTGCCGGCCGAATCCGATACCCGTGTGTTCGGCGGTAATTCGAACTGGCGCGGGCCGGTGTGGATGCCGGTCAACTATCTGCTGATCGAATCGCTGTACGAGTTTCATCGCTATTACGGCGATGATTTCCGCGTCGAGTATCCGACTGGGTCGGGCCAGAAGTTCTCGTTGAGCGAAATCGCCGACGAACTCGCGCGCCGCGCGACCACGCTGTTCCTGAAGGACAAAAACGGCGAGCGGCCGGTGATGGGTGCGTATCCGCTGCTGCAGGCGGACCCGCGTTCGCAGGATCTGATCCTGTTCCATGAGTATTTTCATGGCGATAACGGTCGTGGCGTCGGGGCTTCGCATCAGACCGGCTGGACCGGGCTCGTCGCGTTGCTGTTGCAGCCGCGCGCGATGGCGGCATCGGGCAACGTGCCGCTGGCGGGGGAACCGGCGCCGGCGCCCGCGCCGATTCCGGTGCCGGCGGCTTCTGCATCCGCGGTAACGCCGGCGGTGGCGAAAGAACCGGTACCGTCGCTCGCGGCCACGACGACGAAGTAAGCACGCCGCGCGCTCACGCGCGAACGCGATTGAACTGTGCGGCAGCGCCCGTGGTCTTTCATGTATCGCCGCGTTCGTTCTACCGGCTTACCGAGGTCCAAGTGAATCCCATGTCGACCACACCGAACCCTTCCGCTTCTCCCGATCAACCCAACGCAACGCCCGCCCTGAGCTGCAAGCTCAGCGCGAACCGGTACGACGCCCTGTCGTCGCCGGCCGGCAAGAAGCCCGCGCCGCCGTGCACGCTCGTGATCTTCGGCGCGGGCGGCGATCTGACCAAACGTCTGTTGATGCCGGCGCTCTACAACCTCGCGGTCGATGGCCTGCTCGACGACAGCATGAAGATCATCGGCGTCAATCACGGCGAGCGCGAAACGCGCGAATGGTGCGACGAACTGCATACCTCGCTGCAGAAGTTCGCCGCCGACAAGGCCAGCACCTTTCACGCCGGCAAGCTCGACGACAACGCGTGGAACTGGGTCGCGCAGCGCCTCGAATACATGGCGGGCGAGTTCGAATCCGACGATACGTTCGCGAAGCTGAAGCAGAAGCTCGATCAGTCGAAAGGCGGTAACGCGATCTTCTACCTCGCGGTCGGCGCGCGTTTTTTCAAACCGATCACCGACCGGCTCGGCAAAGCGGGCCTGCTGAAGGAAGGCGACGGCGCGAACGGCGGCTTTCGGCGTCTCGTGATCGAGAAGCCGTTCGGCACCGATCTCGCATCGGCGCGCGATCTGAACGCGCACATCCTGTCGTATGCGCGGGAGTCGCAGGTGTACCGCATCGATCATTTTCTCGGCAAGGACACCGTGCAGAGCATCCTCGCGGTGCGCTTCGCGAATGCGATGTTCGAGCCGATCTGGCGGCGCGAGTACATCGATTGCGTGCAGATCACGGCGGCGGAAACGATCGGCGTCGAGGGGCGCGGCAGGTTCTACGAGCAGACCGGCGCGTTTCGCGACATGGTGCCGAACCACCTGTTCCAGCTGCTCGGCATCGTCGCGATGGAGCCGCCGAATTCGTTCGACGCCGAAGCCGTGCGAAACAAGAAGGCCGAGCTATTCGACGCAATCCAGCCGCTGACGTCCGCCGACGTCGTCTTCGGCCAGTACGAAAAAGGGCCAGCCGGCGTGGGCTATCGCGAGGAGCCCGACGTCGCGCCCGGCAGCACGACGGAAACCTACGCGGCGGCGCGCGTGTTCGTCGAGAACTGGCGCTGGGCCGGCGTGCCGTTCTATCTGCGTACCGGCAAGCGGCTCGCGGTGCGCCGCACCGAGGTTTCGGTGCAGCTGAAGCCGGTGCCGTTCCGCCTGTTCCGCGATACGCCGGTCAACGCATTGACGCCGAACGTGCTGACCATTCGCATCGATCCCGAGCACGGCTCGAGCTTCGATTTCAACGTGAAGGTGCCGGGGCCGGTGATGCAGGTCGGTCCGGTACAGTCGTCGTTCAACTATGGCGACTTCTTTGCGGAAAGCGCGAACGTCGGCTACGAGACGCTGCTGTACGACTGCATGTTTGGCGACGCGACGTTGTTTCAGCGCGCCGACAGCATCGAGACGAGCTGGTGCGCGGTCGACGACGTGCTGCATCCGAGGAGTGGCGGCGCGGTTGCCGTGCGCGGCTATGCGGCCGGCAGCGACGGGCCGGCCGAAGCCGACGCGCTGCTCGCGCGCGACGGCCACGCGTGGCGCCCGTTGCAGCAAAAAGCGCCCGGTGGCAAGTCGTAGCGGCAACTTTGAACCAACCCGCAGACCCGCATCACAACCGCCTCAACACAATCGGGAGACATCGTGGCAACACGCAACAAGAACGCAGTGAAACGGAATGCGCCGACAAGCGGCAGCGAGCACATCCTCGCGATCGACGTCGGCGGCACCGGCCTGAAGGCCGCGATCATCGACGCCGACGGGCAGATGAAAACCGAGCGCGTGCGCGTTGCGACGCCGCATCCGTGCACGCCGGATCAACTGGTGGACGCGCTCGCGCAACTCGTGGCTCCGCTCATCGAGCAGGTGCGGCCCGTCCGTATCTCGATCGGGTTTCCGGGTGTCGTGCGCAACAACCGCATTCTGACCGCGCCGCACTTCGGCATCGAAGGATGGCACGACATTGCGCTCGCGGATTCGCTCGCGCAGCGCCTGGGCGGACTGCCGGTGCGGATGATCAACGACGCCGAAATGCAAGGCTTCGCGGCGATCGAAGGCCACGGCCTCGAATTCGTGCTGACGCTCGGCACCGGCGCCGGCACCGCGATGTTTCGCGATGGCGAGCTGATGCCGCATCTGGAGCTCGCGCATCATCCGGTCAGCAAGAAGGGCGTGGCGTACGACGAATACATCGGCGAGGCCGCGCGCGAGCAGATCGGCAACAAGCGTTGGAGCCGGCGTGTCGAGAAGGTGATCGGCATTCTCGAGTCACTGGTCAATTACGACAAGCTGTGGATCGGCGGCGGCAACGCGGCGCGCATCAAGTTTTCGCTGCCGGCGAACGTGGCGACCGTATCGAACGACGCGGGGATCGAGGGCGGCGCGAAATTGTGGCATCCGCTTTCGGTGCGCGAGACGCGACAGTATCCCGAGGCGACGCAGAAGACGGGGCGGTTCAAGCCGAAGTGAGGCGGTGGATTGCCGCTGCCATCACGTATCCAGCGCCGCGGCTCCACGTCCAAGGGTTCATGTCAATCCATCAACGATTGCCAAGGCGATCCGTGCCCGAGCACTGGTCAGCGCTTCGACGCTGGACGTGCTCATAACTACTTCGGCTTTGCTGGCAACGGATTATCTTGCCTGTAAGTGCGCCTGGGGTTAATGATCAAACGCTTGACCTGTGCGTCTAATTCCTTGCTGTGATACAGGTCCAGACACTTCAGGAAATCGAAACGGACACCTTCAGTCTCCGAATCAACCAGCGGGTTTTGATAATCTCGCGCCAAATAATTGTCCACCAAGGTTTTGATCGCGTCTGGAGCCTTCTCCAAGTCAAAGTAAGTCCAGTCTCGCAATGCACTGACGCTGCTTCCCGCATCCATAGCAGCATCTTTGTCGTTCCTTTAGGCGTTTGCTATACAAGTAGCCAGAACCATGTCTTTGTAATTCTGTGCATAAGTACGTGCTCCAGCTTGTGGAGTCGCACGTTGATCGCCTTTTGCATAGCAAGCAGACATGCCGAAGATGAGGGCAAAAGCAGTTAGGATGCCAACCCCGACCTTCTTCACGGCAAACTCCAGAAGTTCGCGCGGTCAGTGCGATACTTCGCCTCAGGTTCGTTGAAATAGCAGTGGTCGTAACAGTAGTTTTCGCACAATTCAGTTGTCCATTCTGATCAAGTAAAGTTGACACACCTCTCGCCGTAGATGCCCATCAGTCAACGTTCAAGTGGTTCACACGCAAGCGAGTGAACCGAGTCTTGTGTCGAAATCTACGGTCGTTGCATATCTGTGGCAGCCGCAAACTCGGAGGCAGTGCACGGGGTGACGGTCTCGTTCACTGCTTCCGCGGTTTGTCTAACGCCCGACGTTTGTCGTACTCGCGCGCAAGGTAAATGTTTTGCCGTCGAACGCGGAGTAGTAGGTTCCGTGCTCGGCGTTTTCATTGCGGCTACCGTGAGCGATCAGCAGGCAACTGTCTGCGCGATAGGCAAGCGGATCCGTGATGTCCAGCGGCCAATCGGAAACCGTGAACGGCAGCGAAGTGACGCGGCCCGAGTTCGTATCGATTGCCGCCGCCATCACGCAGCCAGCACCGCATCCCCACGTAGCGAGAACGTAGTGGCCCGCGAAGTTAATTGGCTCCTTTGCGGCTTCACGAAGAATGCTGCGGTAATGACGTGCCGTCGCGTCCGTGAATATCATGCGTGGCATCGCAGCGTGCCTGGACTCGACAGTGGCGGGACAATCCTCAAACCTGGGAACCGATTCCGCAAGGGCCAAACCGGATACTGCGCCGAACATCAATGTGGCAATAAGCCAGGACGAAAGACGCATCGTTTTAATACCAGTGGTGTTGTTGCCAGAATCCTCTGGCCATATTGTTTGATTCGCGCAGCCCCATGCGCAATATGCCGCCTCTTCCATCTCAAAACAACATTCTCATTATAGTTGCTCTCTGAACTGCAAAGCTCTCAACGGCACGTCCAACCCCGGAGACTCCCAATGACTCGCATCCACCTGAACCTCGCGCGGCGCCTGCTCTCCGTCGGCGCGTGCGCGCTGCTCGCTTACGCGAGCGCGCATGCGTGTGCGGCGCAGGCCTTCGCGGTGTCGTCGCCGGGACTGGCCGATGGTGGCACGCTCAGCGCAAGCCACGCGGCGAGCGCGAACAATTGCGGCGGCGGCAACGTGTCGCCGGCGCTGCAATGGCATAACGCGCCGGTCGGCACGAAAAGTTTCGCGGTGACTATCTTCGACCCCGACGGCGCGAAAGGCCTCGGCATCGTGCACTGGATCGTCTATGGCATCGCGCCTACCACGACCGGACTCGCCGAAGGCGAAGCCGCGCCGGCGGGCAGCGTCGCCGGCACGAATCGCACCGGCGGCCCCGGCTATTACGGCCCGTGTCCGCCCGTCGGCGAGGTACCGCATCACTACGTGGCGCAGGTCTATGCGCTCGATCTGCCGCCCGGCGCATTGCCGGCCGGCTTGACGCGCGACGCGTTCCACGCCGCGATCAAGGATCACGTGCTCGCCGCGACGAGCACCGTGCTGCGCTACGGACGATGAACACGCGCGGCCGAACGCCGGGCCGCGCTTGATCTGCCGGCGGGCGCCTAGCGCGCCGCGTCCCCCCAGCGATACTGCACGCTCGCTTCATCGAGCTGGGTCTTGATCGCGGCGTCGAGCGTGAGCTCGGCCGCCGCGAGCGTATCGCTCAACTGCTCCACGCGGCTCGCACCAATGATCGCCGACGTAATCAGCGGATTCGCGAGCACCCACGCAAGCGAGACCTTCGCCAGCGATTCGCCGGTCGGCGCGACGATCGCCTTCAGCCTTTCGATCGTGTCGAACTCGCGCTCATGCCAGTAGCGCTCCTGATACATCGCGCCAGCCTTGCCGACGCTTTCGGTGAAGCGCCCTTCGGCGGGCGTCGCGTCGAGCCGGTGCTTGCCGCTCAGCAGTCCGCCCGCGAGCGGGTTATACGGCATCACGGCCAGCTGCTCCTCGGCGGCCAGCGGCAGCAGCTCGCGCTCGATCTGGCGAAACAGCAGGTTGTAGCGCGGCTGGACCGACACGAAGCGCGCGACGCGGAGCACGTCCGCGCGCCCCAGTGCGCGCGCGAGCCGGTAGGCGAGAAAGTTCGACACGCCGATATAGCGCGCCTTGCCCGAGCGCACGATCGCATCGAGCGCTTCGAGCGTCTCGTCGAGCGGGGTCTTCGCGTCGTCGGAATGGAGCTGGTACAGGTCGACGTAGTCGGTGCCTAGGCGCTGCAAGGACGCGTCGATCGCATCGAGCAGGTGCTTGCGCGACGCGCCCTGGTCCCACGCGGCGGGCCCCATCTTGCCGACCGCCTTGGTCGCAACGATGAAGCGCTCGCGTTTGCCCTTCAGCCAGCGTCCGACGATTTCCTCGGTGCGTCCGGCCAGATTTTCGTCGCCGCCGAGCGGATAGACGTTCGCGGTATCGATGAAATTGACACCGGCGTCCGCGGCCGTGTCGAGGATGCGGTGCGATGCGGCTTCTTCGGTTTGCAGCCCGAAGGTCATGGTGCCGAGACACAGGCGAGAAACGGTCAGGCCGGTGCGGCCGAATTGGCGATATTGCATAAAGTCGACTCCAGAGGGAAGGAAAGCGCTGCCGAAGCGATGAAACTACATTGTTGTAAAAAGGATAAACCGAGTCGCGATTCGATGTGCCTGACGCACGCCGGGATTGCTGACTTCCAGTAGATATGAAATGATAGCGATTCTCATTTAAACCTAGCCAGCCATCCCGTCATCTCCATCTCACACTACGGAGAGCGGCAGCCAGCCATTTGCGGCTTTGTCATGAATTCGACGTTAGTGATGCGAATCTGACAAACGCATTTCTGACGGGATTTCCATGCTCAATCACACGCCGCTCGCGACAGCGCTAGCGCTCGCTTTTGCCATTCCTTTGGCGCCCCCGGCGCTCGCGCAAAGCGCGCCGCAGAACGCACAAACCAGCGCACGGAACGACACACCCGCCGCCGCGCAGACGCTGCCGACCATCGGCGTGCAGGCTCAGGCCGTTCAGCAGGACTTCCAGGCCGACCATGCGACCGTCGGCGCCAAGACGCCGACCGCGCTTCGCGACATTCCGCAGACCGTCACCGTGATCAATCGCGACCTGCTCGCCTCACAGGGCGCGACGTCGTTTGCGGACGCGCTGCGCAACGCGCCCGGCGTGACGATCGGCGCGGCCGAAGGCGGCCAGATCGGCAACAACATCAACCTGCGCGGCTTCACCGCGCAGAACGACATCTATCTGGACGGCTTTCGGGACCGCAATCAGTACTACCGCGACACGTTCAATCTTGAATCGCTCGAAGTGCTGTACGGTCCGTCGTCGATGCTGTTCGGCCGCGGCTCGACCGGCGGCGTGATCAACCAGGTCAGCAAGAAGGCGAACCTGACGGACTCGGCGGAAGTCTCCGGCATGATCGGCACCGACGAGCGCTACCGCTCCACCGTCGACGTGAATCACAAGCTCACCGACACCTCGGCGATCCGCCTCAATGCATTCGGCCAGAGCCTCGGCTCGACGCGCGACGTGATGAAGAACAAGGACTTCGGCGTCGCGCCGGAGCTGCGCTTCGGCATCGGCACGCCGACCGAGATCACGCTGTCCGCGCTGATCCAGCGCAACCACGACATGCCCGACTACGGCATCCAGGCGCTGAACGGCCGCCCGTCGCCGGTACCGAAGAACACGTTCTACGGTTTGACCAGCGACCGCACGATCCAGGACGTGCAGATCTTTACCGCGGCGATCAAGCACAAGTTTTCCGAGGACCTGACGCTGACGAACCAGACGCAGATCTCGCACTCCATGACCGACGCGCGCGAAACCGCGCCGCAAGCGGTGCTGACCGGACCGCTGTCGTCCAGCACAGCGTTGACCAACGGCAACTTCACGACGCTGTCGCCGTCGCAGCTGTTCATCAAGCTGCAAAGTCATGACCGCGTGATCCAGAATCATGCGATCTACAACGACACGATGCTCGAATACAAATTCGACACCGGACCGATCAGGCACGACCTGATCGCCGGTGTCGAAGTGGGCCACGACAGCTATACGAACCAGGCGTACACGCGCAACAACCTGCCGATCGTGCCGATGCTCAATCCGCCGATCATGGGCACGCCGTCGAACGTGACGACGACGGTCGGCAACTACGCCGATTCGAGTGCGAACGAAATTGCCGCTTACCTGAACGACACGATCACGCTGACGCCGCACTGGAAGCTGATCGGCGGTGTGCGCTGGGATCGTTTCTCGGCGGGAATCCGCAATTCGATTAGCGCGCCGGCTTATGCGAGCCAGACCAACTACTTCACGAGCGTGCGCGCCGGCGTTATCTATCAGCCGACCGACTGGCAGTCGTACTACGTGTCGTACGGCACGTCGTTCAACCCGTCGCTCGAAAACCTGACGGTCACGAACCGCACTCAGAACCTCGCGCCGGAATCGACGAAGTCGTATGAAATCGGCGGCAAGTGGGATCTGTTCGGCGGCAACATATCGGTGACCTCGGCGTTGTTCCGCGAGGAAAAGGACAACGCGCGCACGCAGGTGTCACCGACCGAGTACCAGCTGGCCGGCAACATTCGCGTCGACGGCTTCCAGGCGGGCGTGACGGGGCACATCACCGACAAGTGGCAGATTTTCGGCGGCTACACGTACATGGACGCGACGATCCTGAAAGCGGCCGACGGCACGCAAGGTCACACGCCGGCCAACACGCCGCGCAACACGCTGACGTTCTGGACCACGTATGCGATCACGCCGCATTGGGAAATCGGCGGCGGTCCGATCTACATGTCGCCACGTTATGCGTCGAATACGAACTACGTGAAGGTGCCGGGCTACACGCGTTGGGACGCGACCGCGGCCTATCACGCGAAGAAGTACGACGTGCGCCTGAACCTGCTGAACCTCACCAACAAGTATTACTACGACGCGTTGATTCCGTCGGACGGCGGACGTTCGGTGCCGGGCATCGGCCGCACGCTGCTCGCGACGTTCAACTACCGCTTTTGATACGCGCTTTTGATACGCACTGAGCGCATGCGTACGGCTTGCCGCTTCTGCAAACGGCAAGCCGACGCGAAGGACACACTATGTTGCTGCACATTCAGAAGGTACTGGACGCCGGGCAGTTGCGCTTCATGCGCGAGCGGCTCGATCGAGCCGGCGACGCGTGGGTCGATGGCCGCGCGACCGCGGGCTATCAGGGCGCGCCGGTCAAGCGCAATCAGCAGATCGCCGAGCACTCGACGCTCGCGCGCGAACTCGGCGATGTGATTCTCGCGGCGATCGAACGCAATCCGCTGTTCATCAGCGCGGTGCTGCCCAACCAGGTCTATCCGCCGCTCTTCAACCGCTACGAGGGCGGCATGCAGTTCGGCAGCCACGTGGATGGCGCGGTGCGCGTGCTGCCGAACGGCGTGAAGCTGCGCACGGACGTGTCGGTGACGCTGTTTCTCAGCGCGCCCGACGAATACGACGGCGGCGAACTCGTGATCGAGGACACCTACGGCGTGCAGCAGGTGAAACTGCCGGCCGGCGACATGATCGTCTATCCGGCGACGAGTCTGCACCAGGTGACGCCGGTCACACGCGGCGCGCGGGTGGCGAGCTTCTTCTGGGTGCAGAGCCTCGTGCGCAGCGACACGCATCGCGCGCTGCTGTTCGACATGGACACCGCGATTCAACGGCTCAATGCCACCGATGCCGACGAAGCTGCGCGACGCAGCCTCGTCGGTTGTTATCACAATCTGCTGCGCACCTGGAGTGAAACGTGAGCGTCTCGGACACCCTCGACATTCAACCGCCCGCGGCCGGCGAACATGGCGCGCAGGAGCCGCGGCGGCTCGATGACGATGAACTGAAATCGCGCCAGCAGCGCTCGCGTCGCGCGACCTTCATCAAGTGGCTGCGCAAGGTGCATGGGTGGGTTGGACTGTGGGGCGCCGCGCTCGGTCTGCTGTTCGGCACGACGGGCTTCTTTCTGAATCATCGCGGCGGCCCGCTGCGCGTCTCGACCGGCGAGCCGCAGGTCTCGGTGATGCAGGTGCCGCTGCCGCAACCGGCGCCGCAAACGCCCCGTGAGCTCGCGAAGTGGCTCAAGCAGGAACTGAAGATCGCCGGCAATCCGGGGCGCGTGCAGAAGGAAACCGAGCATCCGGTGGCGTGGGGCGATCGCAGCGTCGTGCAGCCCGAGCACTGGCAACTGAGTTTCGGGTCGCCGAAGGAAAACACGTCGGCCGAATACTGGGTCGGCAACCACACCGTCACGGTCAAGCGCAGCGCGAACACCTTTCTCGCGATGCTGACGAACATGCACAAGGGTGTGGGCTTGAGCGTCGGTTGGGTGCTGCTGATCGATACGCTCGCGGGCAGCCTGATCCTGCTGTCGTTGACGGGCGTGCTGTTGTGGACCGAGTTGAACAAGCGCAAGACGGTGGGGCTCGCGCTCGTGGTCGGATCGATTGCGGCGGCGGTGGTGTTGGGGACGATGTAAGGGCGCAGCGCAACGCTTCGGGCGACGCCTGCGCGCTGACGGGCAGGCTCTGAGCAGTCCGCGCTAGAATCGTCGCAGACCTACTCCGCAGGCTCTGCCGCCATCCGCCGATGACCTCTCCCGCGAACCCCGTCGACACCGCGCTGACCACGCGGCGCTCGGTGCGCGCCTTTCTGCCGACACCGGTGCCGCGCGCCGACATCGAAGCGATTCTCGAAGCCGCCAGCCACGCACCGTCGGGCACCAACACGCAGCCTTGGAAGGTGTACGTGCCGACGGGCGAATCGCTCGCGCGTCTGTCGCGCGATCTGCTCGCGGCCTACGACGATCCGCAGCGCGACGAGCTGTACCAGGAGGAGTACGCGTACTATCCGCGCCAGTGGCAGTCGCCGTTCATCGACCGGCGTCGCAAGATCGGCTGGGACATGTATAGCCTGCTCGGCATCGAGAAGGGCGACAAGGCGCGCATGCACGAACAGCACTCGCGCAACTTCCGTTTCTTCGACGCACCCGTCGGCCTGCTGTTCACGATCGATCGCAGCCTCGAGCGCGGCAGCTGGCTCGACTACGGCATGTTCCTGCAGGCGATCATGACGGCCGCGCGCGGACGCGGTCTCGACACCTGTCCGCAGGCCGCGTTCATGCAGTTTCATCGACTGATTGCCGGACATCTCGGCTTGCCCGAAAACGAGCAATTCGTGTGCGGCATGTCGCTCGGTTTCGGCGACCCCAACGCGCCGGTCAATGCGCTGCGCCCCGAGCGCGAACCGGTCGAGCGCTTCGCGCGCTTTCTCGATTGAACGCATCCCTCAGTCCCCACCCAGAGGCAAACGACAATGAAAACATCGCGGCGCCATTTCCTGTTGGTCAGCGCGGGCGTCGGCTCGTCGCTCGCGCTGTCTCGGCTCGCGTTCGCCGCGACCGTTCCCAATGCGCTCAGCGAGAGCGATCCGCAGGCGCAGGCGGTCGGCTATACCGAAGATGCGTCGAAGGTCGACAAGGCCAGATTTCCGAACTTCGCGGCCGGGCAATCGTGCGCGAACTGCTCGCTGTTCCAGGGCAAGGCATCGGACGCATACGGCGGCTGCACGCTGTTCGGCACTAAACAGGTCGCGTCGCGCGGCTGGTGCAGCGCGTATACGAATATGTGAGCACGCCGCCGTGGCGTTCGCAGCGGTGCTATAGCAGCGCCTTCAGCACGAGTTCGTGCGAGTGCCCGATCCACACGGCGGCGTCGCGATGATCGCGCAGCGCGTCGCCGGTGTTCGGATGCAGAAAGACATCGAGCGCGCCGTGATTGAGCGTGAGCCAGCCGACCACGTCGGCGAACTGCGTGTGCGCGAAGGCGAGCTGATACGACCACATCGGATGCGGCCCGACCGGCCGTTCGTGGAAGCGCCCGATTTGCAGTTTGTCGCCCCAATGCGCGTCGATCTGCTCGCGAAACGCCCAGGCGGCATCGCGGCTCGCCGGGTCGAAGTAGATGTGCGCGTGCCAGCTTTGTATCGCTGAAGCAGCGCGAAAAGTCGTATCAGAGTTCATTGCCAGGCTCGTTCCGTATCAGTCTTTATCCGACATTCGTTCTGCTTCACTTTCCGCCGGCGCGCGCGCTGCAAGGCGCATGTGAAACTGTGTCTGATCCTCGCCGACGATCTCGAAGCCAAGACGATCGTACAGCCGTTTGGCGGGATTGCCCTTGAGCACCTGCAAGCTGACCGGCAACGCTTCGGCTGCGGCGGCGCGCAGGATCGTGCGCAGCGCTTGCTCGCCGATGCCGCGACCCTGTAGCGCCGGCGCGATCTGCAACTGCACGACGAGCCATTCGTCGTCGTTGCGATGCGCCTTCAACAAGCCCGCGGGCGCGCCGTCGATGCAGACCACCCGCGCCGCGTCGTAGCGATGCAACAGGCGCGCGCGATGGGCGTCGTCGTCGGTCGGCTCGCCGGCGCGCGCCAGGCGTTCGGTCATCGTCGTCTTGCGCAGTTCGAGCAGGAAGGCTTCGTCGTCGGGTTGCGCGGGGCGCAAGGTCAACCCGGATCGTTGGTCGGGCAGTTGGGCGGACATGTCGGCAAGGTGGTGGCGCGCGATGATCGTGCGAAGCGCGAGTAAGAATTGTCGTCGATTGTCGCGCCGGCTGCGCTTTTTTACCACGCGGCTATGTTGCAGTCTTCTCACTTTGCGATGCAGGGCGAACGCTCGATGCGGCGAGGCGCCGCCTGCTGCGTTGTGTGGCATGCGCATTGCTGATTCGCTTTTCGCGGGCACGGTCGTCGACCCATCGCGGCCGCGCTTATCCGGGGAGGTTCGCGTGATGCGGCGAACGTCGTAATCAACGTTGCGAGGTGGGCTATGACGATGATCGAGGTGGTACCCAGCGTCTCGGCAGATGGACGCGCGGTGATTTTCCAGCTTTCGTCGCAGGGACGAGACCTTGAATGCGCGGTCACGCGCGAGGCGCTCGAGCAGCACTTCTGGCTGCAACGCGGCGCGGGCGAGGCGCGCGTTCTGAAGACGTTCGCGGATGGGCGCAAACGTATTACGGCGATCGCCGAACGAAAAATGCTCGCGCGTCCCGGTGAGAAGGTCTTGCTGACGATCGACGATTTCTCCACACGCGGTTGACGTGCGTGGCGTGGCGCGCGTCATCGCTCGAAGCTGCACACGCGATGACGCCGGCGCGACGGCACCGGCTCCGCTCGGCCTGAATGCGGCCGGCTTCGCACTTCGCGTTTTTTTCTCTCAGGCTTTCGCAGCACCGTTTCGGTGCAATCGCTGATTTCACATCGAGCGCTCCGTGGGGCCGCTGTTACATCGATTCGCCAAATTAACCCGCCAAAGCGCTTCGGTTCGCTGAATTGCTTTCGCGCGTGCGCGCATACACTCTTTTCCATGGAGCGAGGAATCACCGACCTCCATCGATGCGATCTTCCCCTCGTGTCGGATTTGAACCGTACCATTGATGAGTAGTCTGCAGTTCGCAGTTCGCAGTTCGTATCTGGCAGTTGGCAGTCCGCAGTTGACGCAATACAAGCGCGCAATGCATCGAGCACGAGCGCGAAGCAACAGGGGTAGCGGCCAGAAGTAGCAGATAGCGAGGACCGGCCCACATGCAGTCGCAATTGAAGTGGTAGTTTGAATCGGCAGTTTGAAGTTTCCTGTCGAGCGGTAGAAATTGCCGGTGCAGTACACGTAAGCAATAGCTTTGCAGGTTAGGTGGTTATAGGTTGGCAGGCATCCACGCGCCTGCTCGGCCGTTCCATCGTGTCAGCCCTGTTCCTCGCGGAACAGGGCTTTTTTTCGTCGCAACGAAGCGGGCTTCTTGTTTCTGGTGGCTTCGAACCGATATGCGGACATTGCGTTCTTCGATACGTTCGAAGAACGCGCGCGTCGCATGGCGTGCGCATGGGGTGAACTGTCGGGCGCGAAATACGTCGGACGTTTGAGCGCGGCGTTTGCCGCCGTCGCGTGCCGAAGTCCGGGCGCGCTGCCGAAAGAAGGAGGTTGAATCGATGTCCAGCAAGTCGCGAGTTCGCAAGCCCGGCCGCACGGCCATGTCCCCGTTGTTGCGTTCTCTGACCCAGAGCCGCACCGCGCACGCGCCGGTCACGCAGACCATGCTGTTGCAGGCCTACGCCGCGCTCGATGCATTCCGCCGCGGCCACGGCGCGCGCATTCTGCACACGACGCTGAGCCGGCATTTGCTGGTGTCGCAGGAACTTGTGCATGCCGGACGGGGCGCCGACGCGCGCGCCGACATCGAAAGCGCGCATGCGGCGATGGTGCGGCTCGATGTGCGCGAGCGCCAGACTGGCCGCTGGTCGCTCGAAGACGACGACTACGCAAGTCTGTGCGCGGCGCTAGCGATTTTCGACGGACAGTTGTCGGCGGCGTCGCTGAGCGAGCTGGCGAGCGCGGAAGCAAAAATGATCGAAGGTTTGATGCGTTCCGCGCGACTGCGGGCGCTGGCGGAAGCGGCGGTTTGAGCGGCACGCATCTGGCGGCGCGCATTTCGGAAGCGTCGCGGGTCACCGGCGCTGCGCTCAATGCGCTATCGGCGAGCCCGAGCGAGTGGCTGCCCGCTGCGCCGCGTTCGTCGAACGGCTGATACGACCGTTTCAGCGCGGACGTAAATGGATACGGACACATTGAAAGCGGCTTCGACGTGTCGCGCGAGGCCGGCTGATGCGCGTGGCGCGGGCTTGTTACGAGTGTCCGTAGAAGTCCCGCCGGGCGCGTTTGCCGCTGCGATTCCCGCTTGCTAGACTGGCTGCGCCTGCTCGCCGCCTACCTGCTTGCGTACCTCCTGCATACCGCCGAGGCCAGGCGTCGCTGGCGTCGTTGCGATGCCGACTCGCGCATATAACCGAGCCCTATCGGAGACATCATGTCCTACATGCTGCTGATCGTCGAACCCACGGACCAACGCGAGGAGCGCGCCGAAGCCGCGGGCCGCGACCTCTACGACCAGATGGTGCGTTTCTCCGAGAACCTGAAAGCGCGCGGCAAGCTGCTCGCGGTCGAGTCACTGACTTCGCAGAAGGACGCCGTGCGCGTGCAGGTCCGCCATGGCGAATCGAAGCTCGTCGACGGGCCGTTCGCCGAGGCGAAGGAGATGATCGGCGGCTTCTTTCTGTTGAACTGCGACAGCCGTGAAGAGGCCGTGGCGATCGCGCAAACCTGCCCGGCGGCGTCGTGGTGCACGGTCGAGGTGCGCAAGCTCGGACCGTGCTTCATCTAGGCACGCGTGACTCCCACTTCACTAGCTTCGGTGTTTTCCCTGGGATGTGGGGACCGCCGCGCGTGTCGATCGGACCGTGCATCGCGCGTCGTGTGAGTGAGGGGCGAGCCGGCGTGGCCCCGCCAGGCGATTCACAAGAATCCACTCACGACCAACCACTAACAACAAGGAGCAACGACATGCGATTCATGATCATCGTCAAAGCCACGGCCGCGAGCGAAGCCGGCGAGATGCCCGAACCGTCGCTGATCGCCGCCATGGGCGCCTACCACGAAGAACTCGCGAAGGCCGGCGTGCTGCTCGACGCGACGGGCCTGCAGCCGAGCTCGAAAGGCTGGCGCGTGCGCTATAGCGGCGGCAAACGGAGCATCGTGGACGGGCCGTTCGTGGAGACCAAGGAGCTGATCGCGGGCTACACGTTGATCCAGGTGCGCTCGCGCGACGAGGCGATGGAATGGGCGCGGCGTTTTCCGGCGCCGTTCGGTGAGCACGCCGATGGCGAAATCGAAGTGCGGCAGCTGTTCGAACTCGACGACTTCGAGCCGGGGCCGGAAATCGAGCGCTTTCACAAGCTCGAAGAAGATCGCCGCTGATTTGATGGACTACGTCTGGGAGCCCGCGTACATGTTCCTGAACGCGCAACCGCCGGCAGCAGGTGAAGGCTGACGCCGTGACGATACAGGCCACCCATCGTGCGATCGACGCTGTCTGGCGGATCGAATCCGCGAAGGTCATCGCTCACGTCGCGCGGATCGTGCGCGACGTGGGACTCGCCGAGGAACTCGCGCAGGATGCGCTGGTGGCCGCGCTCGAGCATTGGCCGGACGCGGGCGTGCCCGACAACCCCGGAGCGTGGCTGATGACCGCCGCGAAGAACCGCGCGCTCGATCGCCTGCGCCAGGAAGCGCTGCATGCGCGCAAGCGCGAGGAGCTCGGCCACGATCTCGACGCGATCGAAGCGCACGTGGTGCCCGATTTCGTCGATGCGCTCGACGCCGCGCGCGCCGACGACATCGGCGACGATCTGCTGCGGCTCATCTTCACCGCGTGCCATCCGTTGCTGTCGACCGATGCGCGCGTCGCGCTGACGCTGCGCCTGCTCGGCGGCCTCACCACCGACGAAATCGCGCGCGCGTTTCTCGTGCCGGAGCCAACCATCGCGCAGCGGATCGTGCGCGCGAAACGCACGCTGTCGGCGGCGCGCGTGCCGTTCGAGGTGCCGCAGGCGGACGCGCGCGCGGCGCGGCTCGCGTCGGTGCTGCAGGTGATCTACCTGATTTTCAACGAAGGTTATTCGGCCACGGCCGGCGACGACTGGATGCGCCCGACGCTATGCGAGGAGGCGTTGCGGCTTGGGCGCGTGTTGAGCGGACTCGCACCCGACGAGAGCGAGGTCCACGGTCTCGTTGCGCTGATGGAGATTCAGGCGTCGCGTACGCACGCGCGCACCGACGCCCAGGGGCGTCCGGTACTGCTGCTCGATCAGGATCGCAGCCGCTGGGACCCGCTGCTGATTCGCCGCGGCCTCGCAGCGCTGGACAACGCGCATGCGCTCGGCGGCGAGAGCGGGCCGTATGCGTTGCAGGCGGCGCTCGCCGCGTGCCATGCGCGAGCGCGCCGCGCCGAGGATACCGACTGGGCGCAGATCGTCGCGCTCTACGATGCGTTGGAGCAGGTCGCGCCGTCGCCGGTAGTGGAGTTGAATCGTGCGGTCGCGGTGGGGATGGCGTTCGGGCCGGCGGCCGGACTCGAGATCGTCGATGCGCTCGCTGCCGGTTCGGCGCTCGCGAATTATCACTGGCTGCCGAGCGTGCGCGGCGATCTGCTGGTCAAGCTTGGACGCGTCGATGAAGCCCGCGTGGAGTTCGAGCGCGCCGCGGCCATGACGCGCAATACGCGCGAGCGCGAGTTGTTGCTGGAGCGTGCGCGCGGGCTCGCGGATTGAGGCTGGCACATTGGTGCTGGCACATTGGTGCTCACGCACACGTCAGTGCCGCCTCAACGAATCAGCTGCCGCACCCCCAACGCAACGATCAAGCCGCCGCACACACGATCCACCCACATCTTGCCGCGCCGATAAGCCGACGCGATGCGCTGATGCGACAGCGCCAGCGCGACGAACCCATACCAGCTGCTCGCGACGACGAACACCATGCCGAGCATCGCGGCGAACGTGCCGGTGCTCACATGCGCCGGCGCCGCCGACGAAAACACCGCGGCAAAAAACGCCATCGACTTCGGATTCGCGATGTTGGTCGCGAAGCCCTGCGCGAACGCCTGCCTGAAGCCGCCCGCCGGTGCCTTGACGAGCACCGCTTGCCGCGCCGCCGAGGCATTGAAGATCAGCCGCCCGCCGAACCATAGCAGGTAACACGCGCCCACGATCCTGACCACGAGCGCGAGCCACGGGAACGCGGCGAACACGATGCCGACGCCAAGAATCGCGCAGCTGGCCCAGAACAGATTGACGAGCACGATGCCGGCGACCATCGCGAGCGCTTCGATGCGCGTCGCCGAAGCCGCCTTGTGCGCGACCGCGACGAAGTTCGGGCCCGGACTCACCACGCCCGCGATATACACGGAAAACACGCCGACCACGGCGGACCCATCGATCACGACCCACTCCCGATTGCAAAGCTCTGGGTGAAAAGTAACGCGAGCATCCCGCTCATAGCCCGAAAAACGCCGCGCCCGCGGTCAAGACGCCCACTCCCGCGACGAGATACGACAGATTGCGCAGCCAGTTCTTGCGCGTGAGCAGCGTGATCGCGCACAGCGCAATCGCGACCTGAATCAGCAGCGTCGCCTGAGCCCAGCGATGATGGCCGTGCAACAGCGTTTCGCTGCGCGTATCGGCGGCGACGACCTGTTTTTCGATCGCTTCTGCGTTCGCGCGGATCGGCTCCTTCTGCTGCTTGTATTTCTCGACGTCGGCGACGAACTTCGCGTGCGCGTCGCTATTGGGCGCCGACAGCGCCGCGCCGAGTTCCGCGAGGTTTTCCTTTTCGCCCTTCGCCTGGTAGTAGCTCCACTGGTTCGACGCTTCGGTCTTCTTGATCGCGGCTTCGTTCTTGAAGAACAGCGCGAGGTTTTCGGCGTTGCCGCTCTGGTACGCGCACAGCGCGCCGATCGTCGCGAGGATCGCGGTCATCACGGCCATGCGGCTCGCGAACGGATCGGCGTCGTGATGCGCGGCGTGGCCGGCGTGTTCGACGGCATGGTCGTGCGGACCGTGCACTTCATATTCTTCAGACATCAGATTCTCCGAGGCAATGCTTTTGTCGTTCTCGCCGGACGGGGCGGGCGCCCGGCGGCCTCAATCTTAGCGTGTCGCGGAGGCCCGGAGGCCGCAGCTTCAATGCACTGTGTCAGAGGGACGGTTATTGCATGCGAATCACGACACGCCCGCGCGTGCCGGCGGCGACCGCCTCGTAGGCTTCGCGCGCGCGGGCGAGCGGGAATTCCTGCGCGATCGCCGGGCCGCTCAGCTTGCCGTTGTCGAAGCCCTCGACGAGCGCCGTCATCAGCGGCGCCGATTCCGCGACGCCGAGCTTCGCGCTGTCGACGCCGAGCAATTGCGTCTCGTTGTGATAGAAGTCGATCAGATCGAACTCGACGCGGCGCTTGCCGGTCCCGCTGATTTCGAGCACGCGGCCGCGTCGCTTTGCGAGACTCAGCGCGGTCTCGAACGCGACACCGCCTACCGTGTCGTACACGACTTCCGCGCCCGCGCCGCCGGTCAGCTCGCGCACGCGTGCGGCCGCGTGTTCGTCAAACGCTACGTAGGCGTCGATCAGGCGGCCCGCGGGCGTGGCGGGATCGAGCGGCCGGCGGTCGACGGCGATCACGCGCGCGCCGCGTGCTTTCGCGATCTGCACGACCGCGCCACCGACACCGCCGCTCGCGCCAAGCACGGCAATGGTCTCGCCGGCCTGCAACTTTGCGTATTCGACGGTGCCGAGCCACGCGACCACGAAGTTCACGCCGATCGCCGCCGCCTCGACGTGGCTCAACGCCACGGGCTTGCGCGACAGCGCCGCGACCGGAATGCTGAGGTACTCGGCGTGCGTGCCGTCGCGCGTGAAGCCGATGTCGCCGCCGGTTCCCCACACCTCGGCGTCGAGCCATGCGGCCGGGCCGTCCACCACCACGCCGCTGAAGTCGCGCCCCGGCGTGCGCGGCAGCACCGTATGTTCGAAATGGCCGGACACGTTCTTCACGTCGCTCGGATTGACCGAGGCCGCCATGACCCGCACGACCGCATGCTCCGCGTCGGCCTGCGGCGTCGGCAGATCGACGTATTCGAGCACTTCGGGGTTGCCAAAAGATTTGAACTGAATCGCTTTCATCGTGCGTGGCTCCGGTTGGTCTTGCGCCGCGTTGCGCAGCGAATGCACCGTAGTCTAAGTGACGCGAGTAAAGTCGTCAGGACAACGGCTTTCAGATTTTGGACAACCCGCGCGCCGGGTACGCGATCACCCAGGCTCTAACCCGCCTGACCCGCCTCGTCGGCCTTCGGCGCCTGAGCATGCCGCTGGTGTTCGGCGGCCAGAAACATGTACATCGCCGGCACGACGAACAACGTGAACAGCGTGCCGATCGACATCCCGGTGAAGATCACGAGCCCCATTGCGTTGCGGCCCGCCGCGCCCGCGCCCGACGCGATCACGAGCGGCACCACACCGAGCACCATCGCCGCGGTCGTCATCAGGATCGGACGCAGCCGCACGCCCGCCGCTTCCTCGACCGCTTCGCGCTTCGCGCGGCCCGCGCGCTGCAATTCGTTGGCGAACTGCACGATCAGAATGCCGTGCTTGCTGACGAGCCCCATCAGTGTGACAAGGCCGACCTGCGTGTAGATGTTCAGCGTCGTCAGGCCGATGTTGATGAAGATCAGCGCGCCGAACAGCGCCATCGGCACCGAGATCAGGATCACGATCGGATCGCGGAAACTTTCAAATTGCGCCGCGAGCGCGAGGAACACGATGATCGTCGCGAGCAGCAGCGTGATGACGAAGCCGCCCGACTCCTGCACGAACTGGCGCGACTCTCCCGAGTAATCGGCTGAATAGCCGGCCGGCGCGACCTGCGCGGTCGCCTTGCGCAGAAAATCGAGCACCTGGCCTTGCGACACGCCCGGCACGATCACGCCGGAGATCGTCGCCGAGTTCAACTGCTGGAAGTGGTTGATCGATTCGGGCACGACGCTGTGCCGCAGATGCGCGATCGTCGACGCCGGAATCACGTTGCCGTCCGGCGTGCGCAGATAGTAGTCGAGCACTTGCGACGGATTGAGCCGGTCGATCTGCAACACCTGCGGAATCACCTTGTACGAGCGTCCCGCAATCGAGAAGTAGTTGACGTAGCCGCCGCCCAGCGCCGACCCGAGCGCCTGTCCGACGTCGCTCTGCGACAGCCCGAGCGAGGCCACCTTGTCGCGATCGACGACGAGCGTCACTTCCGGCTTGTCGATTTTCAGGTCGCTATCGACGAAGAAGAACATGCCGCTCTCGCGCGCTTTTTCCAGCACTGCTTGCGACACCTCGTTGAGGTTTTCGAACGGCTCGGTCGTGCTGATCACGAACTGCACCGGCAAGCCCTGCGCGCCCGGCAGCGGCGGAAACTGGAACGCCGCGACGCGCGCGCCCGCGATCTGATTCCACTTCTGCTGCAACTCCTGCTGCAGCACGGTCGCGTTCTTGCCGCGCTGATCCCAGGTCTTGAACAGCACGCCGCCGATGCCCCGGTTGACAGTCGGCGAGCCCGTGAGCTGGAACATCTGCGAATATTCGGGCAGTGTCTTCGAAGCATCGAACACCTGGTCCGCGTAGGTCTGCATCTGCTGGATCGTCGCGTTGGGCGGCCCGATGATCTGCGAGAGCACGATGCCCTGGTCTTCCTGCGGCGCGAGTTCCGACTTCGAGGTCATGAACAGATACACCGTGCCGCACAGCAGCAGCGCGCCCATGATCACGAACACGGGCCAGGTATCGAGCGTCGCATGCAACAGGCGGCCGTAGCCGCGATGCACGCGCTCGAACTGGCGGTCGACGAAACGCGCGAAGCGGCCCGACTCCTGCGCGGCACGGAAGAAGCGCGAGCACATCATCGGCGACAACGTGAGTGCGATCACGCCCGACACCGTCACCGCGCCCGCGAGCGTGAACGCGAATTCGGTGAAGAGCGCGCCCGTCAGCCCGCCCTGGAAGCCGATCGGCGCGTACACGGCGATCAGCACGACGGTCATCGCGACGATCGGGCCGCCCAGTTCGCGAGCGGCGATCAGCGCGGCGTCGAACGGTGTCCTGCCTTCGTGCTTCATGTGCCGATCGACGTTCTCGACGACGATGATCGCGTCGTCCACGACGAGCCCGATCGCGAGCACGAGTGCGAGCAGCGTGAGCAGATTGATCGAATAGCCGAGCACCTGCATCACGAAGAACGTGCCGATCAGCGACAGCGGCATCGCGATCAACGGCACGATCACCGCGCGGAAGCTGCCGAGAAACAGGAAGATCACGATGGTGACGATCACGAGCGCTTCGACGAGCGTTTTGATCACTTCCCTGATCGCGGTGTTGACGAAGTCGGTCGCGTCATAAACGATGTCGCCCGTCATGCCGGTCGGAAACTGCTTCTGCAGATCCGGAAACACGGTTTTCACGCGCTTGGCTACGTCGAGAATGTTCGCGTCCGGCGCGACCTTGATGCCGATGAACACCGACCGCTTGCCGCTGAAAGCGACGTTGAAGTCGTAGCTGTCGGCGCCGAGCACGACGTTCGCGACATCCTCGAGACGCACGATCGAGCCGTCCTTCTGCTTGACGACGAGCTGCTTGAAGTCTTCGACGGTATGCAGGTCCGTGCCCGCTTCCAGGTCGACGCTGACCATTTGCCCCTTCGTCGTGCCGAGCGTGGCGAGATAGTTGTTGTTGCCGAGCGCGGTGTACACGTCACTCGCGCTCACGCCGTGCGCGGCGAGCCGCGCCGAGTCGAGCCACGCGCGCATCGCGAATTGCCGCCCGCCGAGCACTTCGGCGGTCTGCACGCCCTGGATCGAATCGAGCTTGGGCTTGACCACGCGCAGCAGGTAATCGGTGACGTTGTTGCTTGGCAGCACGCTGCTGTAGAAGCCCATGTACATCGCGTCGGTGGTCTGCCCGGTCTGCACCGTCAGCACCGGCTGCTGCGCCTGCGGCGGCAACTGGTTGCGCACCGAGCCGATCTGCGTGTTGATCTCGGTCAGCGCGCGGTTCGCGTCGTAGTTCAGACGCAGCGTCGCGATGATCGTCGACACGCCCGTGATGCTCGTCGACGACATGTAGTCGATGCCCTGTGCCTGCGCGATCGCCGCTTCGAGCGGCTGCGTGATGAAGCCGGCGATCGTGTCCGAGTTCGCGCCATAGTAGGCCGTCGTGATCGTGACGACCGCGTTCTCGGTCTGCGGATACTGGCTGACCTTCAGCACCGCGAGCGCGCGCAACCCGAGCACGAGGATCAGCAGGCTCACGACCGAAGCGAGTACCGGCCGGCGAATGAAGATGTCCGTGAACATGATCGGGCTGCCTCGCTCATTGTTCCTGCGGCTTTGGATTCGGACTGTCCGACGGCTGCACGCGGTTGTCGATGATCAGCGGCGTGCCGTTCTTCAGCTTGATCTGGCCGCTCGTCACGACCTGCGTGCCGTCGTCGATGCCCTTGAGAATCGCCACCTGGTCGCCGCGCGTCGGCCCCGGCGTTACGAATACCTGCTGCGCCACGGGCAGCGTCTTGCCCTGCGCGTTGGGCTGCGTGCCGGGCTTCACGATGAACACGGTCGCGCCGTACGGGTTGTAGGTGATCGCCGTTTGCGGCAGGGTCAGGTAGCGCTGTTCGGCGCCCGAGTCGATCTTCACGTTCGCGTACATGCCGGGCAGCAGCTTGCGCTCGCGATTGTCGACGCTCGCTTCGATCTGTACGTTGCGCGTCGCGCTGTCGATTTTCGGGCTCACCGACTGGATCTTGCCGGTGAAGGTTTTCCCGCTGTACGCGTTGGTGTCGACGCTGACGGTCGCGCCGATCGCGAGCTGGCCGAGCTGTTGTTGCGGTACCGAGAAGTCGGCGTAGATCGGATCGATGGCTTGCAGCGTGACGATCGCGTCGCCGGGATTCAGGTATTGCCCCGGATTGATCGTCGTGATGCCGAGGCGCCCCGCGAAGGGCGCACGAATCGTCTTCTTGTCGACGAGCGCCTGCTGTTGCGCGACCTGCGCCTTCTTGCCCTTGAGGTCGGCCGCATCGGCGTCGAGCTGCGCCTTCGCGATCGCCTTGATGTCGTACTGCGCGCGGTCGCGCTCGTAGACCGTCTGCGCGAGTTGGGCCGCGGCCTGCAGCGATTGCAGCAGTGCGACGTCGCTGTCGGCGTTGAGTCGCACGAGGATCTGTCCGGCTTTCGCTTCCTGCCCCGACACGAACGCGACCTCGCGCACGAGGCCGGCGACTTCGGTCGTCACGTCTACGCCGCGCACCGCGCGCAGGCTGCCGACCGCCGCGAGCTGCGGCTGCCACGACTGATAGTGGACCACCACCGCCGAGACCGTGGCGGGCGGCGCGGTGTTGGCCGCCATGAACTTCGCGAACATGTGCGCGCGGAACAGGTTGAAGCCGACCAGCGCGGCGAGCAGCAGGCCGACGCTGATCAACATGATCACCATCCGCTTTGTCATCGGTTTTCTTTCGGCCATCGTGATGTCCTTGCTCGGCTTGGGGCGAGGGCTGGGGTTGCGTCAGGGCACGGTCAATGTGGCGTTGCGGCGGTTGCCGTCGTTGCCGATGGCGACGACGGGTTCGACGCGCTCGCCGACGCGGCGGCCGGCGCGGCCGCGGACTCGGGCGCGGCGGCATTCCACCAGCCGCCGCCGAGCGCCTGGAACAGCGCCGCCGTGTCGGCGTAACGCGCGGCCTGCGCCTGCGCGAGACTCACGACCGTTTGCTGATACTGGCGTTGCGCGTCGAGCAGCGCGAGGTAGCTGACACCGCCGACGTGATACTGTCCGCGCGTCAGTTCGAGCGAATCGCTCGCGGCGCGCGACGCGTCGGTCTGCGCCTTGAGGCCGGTTGCGTCGTGTTCGAGCGCGCGCAGCGTGTCCGCAACGTTCTGGAACGCGAGCAGCACCGTCTCGCGGTATTGCGCGCCGGCCTGCTCGTAGGCGGCCTCGGCCGCGCGCTTCTGCGCGCTCAGCTGGCCGCCGTGAAAGACCGGTTGCAGCAAGCCCGCGCCGATGCTCCAGATCGTGCTGCCGGCCCTGAGCACCTGCGCGGGCGTCAACGCCTCGGCGCCGTAGCTCGCGGACAGCGTGATCTGCGGATACATCGCCGCGGTCGCGACGCCGACCTGCGCGCTCGCCTGATGCAGCGTGGCGTCGGCGGCAAGGATGTCGGGGCGCTGGTGCACCAGCGACGACGGCAGGCTCACGGGCAGCGTGTCGGGCAGCGAGAACATGTCGAGCGTGAAGTCGGGCACCGAAGTATCGCTCGGCAGCTTGCCGGCGAGTACCGCAAGCTGATGGCGCGCCTGATCGAGCTGCTGTTGCAGCGGCGGCAGCGTCGCGCGGGTCTGCGCGAGCAGCGTTTCCTGCGCGAGCACGGCCGTGCGGCTCACGCCGCCGAGTGAGAATTGCTGGTCGAGCACGTTCAGCTGCTGCTCTTCCTCGGTAGCGATCCGCTCGGTCGCGTCGATCTGCGCGCGCACCGACGCTTCCTTGACCGCCGCGGTCACGATGTTGGCCGATATCGTGAGATAGGCGGCCTGCAGCTGGAAGCGCTGATAGTCGATCTGCGCATGCAGCGCTTCGAGTTCGCGCCGCGCGCCGCCGAACACGTCCAGCTTGTACGAGACGTTGACCGACGCGTTGTAGAGATTGAATTCCTCGACGAGGCCGGGCTCGCCGAACGCGATGCCGTTGATCTTTTCGCGCGTGGCGCTCAGTTGCGCGTCGACGCTCGGCAGCAAGGTGCCGCCGGCTTGCGCGGTGTAATTCTCGCGAGCCTGTCGCAACGCCGCCTGCGCGGCGGCCATGTTCGGACTGTTGGCGATCGCCTCGCGGATCAGTGCGTCGAGCGGCTCGCAATGAAACAGCGTCCACCACGCGGCGGGAATGTCCTGGGCCGGCGCGAAACGCTGCGGCAGGCCTGCCGGGCCGGGCGCGGAGGCGGTCTGGTCGGGCAGCGGCGTGGTGGTGAAGGTGTCGGTGGCCGGCGCGGGCGGCGCGTGGTAGTCGGGGCCGACCATGCAGCCGGCCAGCGCGACGCAGCTGCACAGCGCAACGTAGAGGCGCCGCCAGACAATACGCTGACTCACGTCGATCATCGATCTACCTTGTATCGCCAGTGGCGGGTGGACCGGACGAAGATGTTCAGGTCACCCGAACGTTCTTGGAGTTGTCTTGCCGACGCTGGAATTTACCATGCACGGCGCGAACCGCGCTTGGCCTCGCGTTCGCTGGCGGACGAAGGTGGATACGAGATCACGTAGGAGGGCGGTGATGGCAGGCGGTGCTACCGCTGTCTGCCACGCCCGGAGCGGCATTCACGACAATTTCACGGATTCGGGCACGCGGTTGGCTCGGCATCGCGCCTGGCGAACTGGTCGAGCTGTTGCCTGGTTATCGATCGTCTGGCTTTACCGGGCCTCGTCCGCCGCTCGGCGCTGCGCGATCAGATCGGCGAGCCGCTCGACCTGCTGCCCTTGCGCATCGAAATTGCCGGCGTCGAGCCACCGCTCATAGCACGAGCGCAATGCCGGCCACTCGCTGTCGATGATCGAAAACCACGCCGTGTCGCGATTGCGCTCGCGATAGACGATCGCCTGCCGGAAGATCCCCTCGAACGTAAATCCATAGCGCAACGCGGCCTTGCGCGACGGCTCGTTGAGCGAATCGCATTTCCATTCGAAGCGCCGATAACCGAGCTTGTCGAACACTTCGCCTAGCAGCAGGTACATCGCATCGGTCGCGATGCGCGTGCGCTTGAGCCGCGGCGAATACGTGACGTGGCCGACTTCGATCACGCCGTTGGCCGGATCGATCCGCATCAGCGAGAGCGTGCCGACCGGCTTGCCCGTCGCCAGGTCGATGACCGCGTAGTGCAGCGGATCTTTCGATGCCGCCATCTGCGTCAGACGCTCACGATAGGCCGCGAGGCTGTCGAACGGGCCGACCGCCAGATAGGTCCAGTCGCGGCCGTCGGTGGCCGAGCCGTACGCGTCGAAGAGGTCGGCCGCGTGGCGCTCGACGTCGACCGCTTCGAGCCGGCAATAGCGGCCGCCGAGCGGCTCGCGGCCCGGCGGCTGCGCGCCGTGCCACCCGGGCAGGGGCGCGCCGATTGGCTGGCCGTAGGCGTTACGTGTGGGTTCCATGTCTGTTCTCCTGTCGATGCAGGAACGATACGGCAAACGTGGTATGTTCAAAAGATCCACGACGTGCTTATTCGATAGGTCCAGCCACCATGATCGAAATCATCGGACCGCTCGTCCATGCGGACGACGCGTTCGCCGCGAGCGGCGCCAGCGGGGCCATGCGGCCCGCGCCGCTGCAAAAGCAACTGATCGAACGTCTGCAGCAGGCGATTCTCGCCGGTCGTCTGCCGGCCGGGTCGCTGTTGCCGTCGTCGCGGCTGCTCGCCGCCGAAATGGGCGTGTCGCGCAACACGGTCGTGATCGCTTACGAGCATCTCGCCGCGGTCGGCTACGTCATCGCCGATCGCCAGGGCACGCGCGTGAGCCCGCTGTCGAGCCCCGCCGCGCGCGGCGAGCGGGCGGCGGCGTCGGCCGCGCCGGAGGTCGTATACGCGGCGCGCGTCGAGCGGTTCGCGGCGTCGCACAAGCACGCCGACAACGGGTGCGCGCTGACCCCCGGCACGCCCGCGCTCGACCGTTTCCCGCTTGCCGCGTGGCGGCGCGCGCTCGAACGTGCGATGGAGCGCGCATTACCGCGAGCGCTGGGCTACGGCACGCCGGCCGGCGAGCCCGCGCTGCGCGACGCGATCGCCGGGCATCTGCGGATGGCGCGCGGCGTGCGCTGCGATGGCTCGCAGGTCGTGATCACCGAGGGCGCGCAGGAGGCGCTGAACCTGTGCGTGCGACTGCTGACCAATCCCGGCGATATCGCATGGATCGAGGACCCCGGCTATCGCGGCGCGAAGGCCGCTTTCAACGCGGGCGACTTGCGCACGCTGCCGATTCCCGTCGACGCCGAAGGCATGGCCGTGCCGGCCGACGCGTGGCACACGCATCCGCCGAAACTGATCTACACGTCTCCCGCGCATCAGTATCCGACCGGCGCGGTGCTGTCGGTGGCGCGGCGGCTTGCGCTGATTGCCGAGGCGCGGCGCTGCGGCGCGTGGCTGATCGAGGACGATTACGACGGCGAGGTGCGTCACACCGGCGAGCCGATCGCGAGCATGCAGGGCCTCGTCGACGCGGCGCCCGTGCTGTACGTCGGCTCGTTCAGCAAGACGATGTTTCCGGCGCTGCGCATCGGCTTCGTCGTGCTGCCTCGCGCGATCGCCGCGCACGCCGCTGTTGCGCTGCAAGAGATGCTGCGCGGCGGGCATCGGCTGGAGCAACTGGCGCTCGCGCGTTTCATCGAAAGCGGCGAATTCGGGCGGCATCTCGGGCGGATGCGGCGGCTGTACCGCGAGCGGCAGCAGGCGCTGCGCGACGCGCTGGCCGAGCATTTTCCGGCAGCGAAGATTCTTGGCGGCGATTGCGGCATGCATCTGACGCTGCGGCTGCCGGCGTCGCTCGACGATCGCGCGCTCACTGCGCGGGCGCAGGCGTTGGCGTTGAGTCCGCGCGCGCTGTCGGGGTTTTCGATCGGGGCGTCGGAGCAGATGAACGGGCTTGTGATCGGGTATGGCAATACGGAGGCGGAGCGCTTGGGGCCCGCGGTGAAAGCGCTGGCGGAGGTGGTGCGGCAGATGGAGGGCGAGGCGCGACCGGCTGCGAAGCGCGCGGCAAAACGGGGCGGAAAAACCGTCGTCCGGCCCCGCAAAAAACCCACCCCGCCACGCCGCACGCCCGCCACTCCGGGCATGTAAGTTTTACGTCTGTCCGCCTGGCCCATGTCGCGCTATCGTGTCGTATGCGCGGCGACTTCGCAGTTCCGATGTGCTGGTTTGCCCGCATGTGCCGCGGTTGCCCGTCCCGTCGCGCGGCGGGTGTGGCGCCGGCGATGGGCACGAACAATGCGTTCAGTGTGGTTATCGATGACGATCTATCCGACCGGAGACGACATGAAGGAAATCGAACCGACCCCGTGGTTTGACCTTGCCATCCATACGCCCGTACGCGAAGGCTGGTACGAAGTGCAGTTGGCGAGCGGGGACACGGCGTTTGCGAAATTTGGCGACGGCGTGTGGACCGAAAAGCCGTTGCTCGTATTCACGCACTGGCGCGGCCTGTCCGCCGATCCCTCGAAAGCCGCGGACGGCGCGGCCGAGTCGGTCGGCGCCGAAGCCACCGCGGCGCAAGGCGTGCGCGCCGCCTGGAACGCGTTCTTCCCGGGGCTCGGCGACGAGCAGCACAAGCCGCTCAATGCGGTGCCGAACGGCAAGGCGCCACATTGAGGGTCCCTTGAAATTCGTTTGAAGTCCGGTCGGGTGGCGGCTTGTGGGCTGCCGCCCGGCAGTTCGATTCGGCCGCCATCCGCGCGTGGTTCGAATCGCTCTCGTATCGCTCGGCCCTACGCCGCACCGCATTTCTCCCGCCCCGCTACAATCAGCGTCATTCTTTCGACGCCATCACGATGCCATGAACGCCACCCGAGAAACCGTGGAATTGTCGCGCGCGACTCAACTGCTCAATCACGGACCCGTCACGCTGATCACGAGCGCACACGATGGTCGATCGAACGTGATGGCCGCGTCATGGTCGATGCCGCTCGACTTCAATCCGCCGAAGGTGGTGGTGGTCGTCGATAGCCGCACGCTGACGCGTCGCCTGATCGAAGCGAGCGGCGTGTTCGGGCTGCAGTTGCCGAGCCGCGGTTTCGCCGCGCAAACGCTCGCGGTCGGCACGCACGCGGGCGTCGAACTCGACAAGTTCTCCGCGTTCGATCTCGAGACCTTCCTCGCGCAAAAAATCGACGTGCCGATGCTGGCCGGCTGCATCACCTGGATGGAATGCAAGGTGATTCCGGACGACAGCCAACGGCACGATCTGATCATCGGCGAGGTGGTCGCCGCGTATGCGGATAGCCGCGTGTATTCGCGCAACCGCTGGCATTTCGGCGACGATCCCGACCTGCGCACATGCCATTACGTGGCCGGCGGTACCTTCTTCGCGACGGGCGATGCATTCGAGGTGGCGCCCGTCGCGGCCTCCGCGCAGTGACCGGGCTTAGGTGCTCCGTTCGGTTTCGCCTTCGGCGAATGCTTTGAGCGCGTCGCCGGCGAGACGATAACGTACCCATTCGCTTTGCGGATTCGCGCCGATCGACTTGTAGAAGCCGATGGCCGGCTCGTTCCAGTCGAGCACGCTCCATTCGAATCGGCCGCAGCCCGTTTCGCAGGCGATTTGCGCGAGATGGCGCAGCATCTGTTTGCCCGCGCCGCTGCCACGCGATGCGGGCGATACGTACAGGTCTTCCAGATAAAGCCCCTGTTTGCCGAGCCACGTCGAATACGAAAAGAAGTACACGCAAAAACCGACTGGCTCGCCGTTCATTTCGCAGATCAGCGCTTTCGCGGGCGCGCCCTCGGCAAACAGGCTCTTCTCGATGTCTTCGACGCCGGCGACGACTTCGTGCTCGGCTTTTTCGTAGATCGCGAGTTCGGTGATGAAGCGCAGGATCAGGGGGGCGTCGGAAGCGGTGGCGGGGCGGATGTGGATCGTCAAGGTCTAGTGCTCGGTGAGTTCGGTGATGACTGCCGGCCGGCGGGCGGTACGCGCCAAATGCGCCGGTTTCGGAACAGACTCACATCGTAGCAAAGAGCCAAAGGCCCCGCCGCGAACGGACCGGGCCTTGGGCGTTTCCTACAGACCGAAGGCGAACAATTTCAGCGGCCCCGGTCCACTCGTCGAGCCAGAGCCCCAGAACACCACGCCGTCCGCAATGGCCGGCCCGGTATTGCATGCACCCCCGCTATTGAATGACCACAGGACTTTTCCGTTGGAAGAATCGAGCGCGTACATCGTGCCATTCGTGTAGTCGAGATTGCATCCGAAGACCACGCCATTGGCGACACTGACGGCTGCCTCCGCGCGGCTTCCGAGCGGGTCCGGCGTGGTCCACGTCACTGCGCCGGAATTCGCGTTGAGCGACGCCCTTCTACATCCCTGCCGGGTTCGTCGGCGAGAGTATGACGGGGTGGTGCGATTCGCGGCTGATTGGATGATTGCCCGGCATGAGCGCGCGTTCGGACAGGAAGAGAGACCGAAACGGCACTGCCGCGCTTCAACCCTCCGGCAACACCGACTTACCGCGCCGCTTTTTCGGCTTAGGCTCGACACCCACTCGCGGGTCCCGCTCCAGCACGAGTGCCGTCAACTGCTCGACAGTGTCTTCAAACGCAGGATCCTCCTGTGGCAGGTAAAGCCATTTCCCAAGCACCGGGTGAGGCCGCAACGCAGGCATATCGGTAATCAGAGCAGCATGGCGTTCCCGCGACGTACAGACGAGCAGCCCATTCCACGGCTTATCGCGATCGGCGGCAACCAGGCACAACAGCCCATCGATATACGCAGCGTCGCTACCAAACATCCGCCGACGCATATACGTCGGATCGCGTTCGAACGCGTCGAAGATCCAAAGGAGCGAATTGCTGATCGAAGAGGGCATCGGCGGACAATCTCAGGAAGCGCGGGTGAACGAAGATAAGTTTACGTAAATTCTCCGGCTCGGCGGCGAGCCAATTGAAGATCGAGCAAGTCCGGCTAGGTAAGATGTGTCCAACCTCGGCGACCATATCGACACTCGCACGATCCAGACCATGTTAGCTCACACAGACGCCACCGCTGCCTACACGAAGCGCTTCGAAGCCGTTCTCGCCTATATCGATGCAAACCTCGAGGGCGATCTGTCGGTCGACGCGCTAAGCCGCATCGCAAACTTCTCGATGTTCCACTTTCATCGGCAGTTTGTCGCGTATGTCGGCGTGCCCGTCGCACGCTACGTGCAGTTGATGCGCTTGCGTCGCGCGGGCCGCCGCCTCGCGTCGCAGGCGACGTGCCCGGTTCTCGATGCCGCGCTCGACGCCGGCTTCGACAGTCCCGAAGCCTTCAGCCGTGCGTTCAAGCGTGCGTTCGGCATGGCGCCGAGCGCGTTTCGACGACATCCAACATGGCAATTCTGGAGTGCGAGTTTTGTTGTCCCCTATGTTTCGAGGAAACTGACCATGCAAGTGAAAATCGTCGATTTTGCAGAAACCCGCGTTGCCGCGCTCGAACATTGTGGTTCGCCCGGACTCGTCAATGAAAGTGCGCGCAAGTTCATCGATTGGCGTATTCAAAGCGGACAATCACCGGTGGCGTCGAGCCGGACCTTCGGCGTCCCGCACGGCAATCCAGACACGGTGCCAGCGGATGAATTCCGTTTCGATATCTGCGGAGAGATCGACGAGCCGGTCGCGCCGAATCTCTATGGCGTGCGCGAGCTCGTGATGCAGGGTGGACGGTGCGCGGTGGTTCGGCACACGGGATCAACCGACCACATCGGCGAGACGATCTACCCGGTCTATCGCGACTGGTTGCCTTCGAGTGGGGAAGAGTTGCGGGACCATCCGCTGTTTTTCTACTACCTGAGCGTCTATCCTGAGACGCCGCTGGATCAGTGGCAGACGGATATCTACATTCCGTTGGTGTGATTGGAATGGGTGTGATGAGCATGCGAGGTGCCTGCTAGTGCGAAGCAAGTTGCTCCATCGGTATCAATTGCATTGAGCGAGCATTGCCGATTGCTAATTCGGCAAAAAATGCAATTTCCCAATGTCTCTCTGAATAAAGCCCCGCTCTCTGCGAATAGTGGTTCGGAGCCGGTTTTTATCGACCCGGCCGCCCAGCCATAACAGTAGCCGCAAAGCCGGTTTTCGCTGCACGTACCTCGCGTCCTCGCTGGAACCACGCAATACCTCAAATGTCAAAAAACGATGTCACCCGTCCATTTTGGGGAGATATCAAATGGCTGCCACGCAATCAGGGGCGGTGCCCCTTTCGGATGAGGAGGCTCGGCGCCAGTTGCGCCGCGCTGTCATCGCCAGCACGATTGGTACCACAATCGAATGGTATGACTTCTTCCTATACAGCATTGTCACGGGTCTTGTATTCGCGAAACTGTTCTTTCCTGAATCGGACCCGCTCGTCGGCACACTGCAAGCTTTTCTGATTTACGCTGTCGGCTTTATCGCGCGGCCGGTGGGCGCGGCGATTTTCGGCCACTATGGCGATCGCATCGGACGTAAAGCCACGTTAATCGTGACGCTGTTGCTGATGGGACTCGCGACGTTTGCCGTGGGCTTTGTTCCAACCTATGCGACGATCGGTATCTGGGGGGCAATCCTGCTCACGGCGCTGCGCTTCATTCAAGGTGTGGGCGTTGGAGGCGAGTGGGGCGGTTCGGTGTTGATGTCGATGGAGTGGGCACGTACCAACAAGCATCGCGGTTTCATCGCGTCCTGGCCGCAGTTCGGCGTACCGGCGGGATTGTTCGTCGCGAATCTGGTGGTGCTTGCCGTCAGCCAGATCTCCGGCAGCGCATTTCTCACCTGGGGCTGGCGGGTGCCGTTTTTCCTCAGTATCGTGCTGGTCGCGATCGGCCTTTATATCCGCTTGAGTATCCTCGAGACGCCTATCTTCGCGAAGCTGCTCGCTGAGCGCAGGATCGAAAAGGCGCCGATGCGTGAAGTATTGCGCCGGCAGCCGAAAGACATTCTTCTGTCGGCTCTTGCGCGTATGGCGGAACAGGCGCCGTTCTATATTTTCACGGCCTTTATATTCACCTATGGTGTGATGAGTCTGGGCGTCACACGCGATCTGTTGCTCACGGCGGTGCTGGCCGCTTCGGTGCTGGAATTCTTCACGATTCCGCTGTTTGGTCATGTGTCTGATCTGATCGGACGTCGACGCATGTATGTGATCGGTGCCGCTGCTGTCGGGCTATTCGGCTTCCTGTACTTTTTCATGGTCGGAACCCATAACCCGATATGGATCTTCGCGGCCATCGTACTTTCGCTGGTGCCGCACGCGATGATGTATGGTCCCCAAGCCGCGTTGATCGCCGAATCGTTCACGGGGCGCTTGCGCTACAGCGGTGCGTCGATGGGCTATCAGTTGGCTTCCGTCATCGCTGGCGGTCCGGCACCGTTGATTGCGACGGCGCTTTATGCTTACTTCCATTCGGGATTTGCGGTGGCGTGGTATGTCTTCGCGTGCGCGGTGATTAGCGTGGCGGCCGCCATGAGATTGGGCGATTACACGAATAAGGACATTTCGCGGGAATACGACGACGTGCATGCATTGCATGACAGCAGCAGACATGCCACTCCGTGAACGATCAGGCGGATGGCCGGCCACAACGGCCATCCGCAACGGCCATCCGCCGAATCGACCATCAACTTTTCAGCGGCAACCAGACTTCGACTCCACCCATCCCCGTCACCGGGTCGAACTGCTCGCCATACCGTTCGAAATGCGGTGCATCGGCAGGCACGTGCCCTGACGCGGGCAACCACTGATTCCAGATCGTATTCATCGTGCGACGAATGCCTGAGATGTGTTCGCGATGAGCGAACACCGCATACCGTTGCGCGGCGATGCGCACACGACTCAACTCTGGCGGCAATGCGGAAAAATCGCTGACTTCGACGCCGCACATGTAGTCGAAGTTACCCAGTTCATCGGCGTTATAGCCAACGCCATAAGCCACCTTGCCGACCTGTCCCGGCACCCTGCCGTACCAGGCGCCAAAGCGCTGCCATTGGGATGGGATCGCCTTGCTGCTGTCGCACGTATAGCGCTCGCTCAGTCCAGCGACGAGAAACGGTCGCGCGTCTTCGAAGCGCGGCGGGTCCAGATGGGTGAGCAGGGTTTCGTCCATTTTGATCGGCTCCACGATGGTCAGGTTGTCGAGATGACCCCGCGCGCGCAGCGCGTCGGGCGTGAGCCCGAACTGTTCGCGAAACGCGCGCGTGAATGCTTCGTGAGAGCCGTAGCCGGCGTCGAGAGCGACCGCGAGGATGTCGGGCGCACCATCGGCCAGACGTCGTGCGGCCTCGCTCAAACGCCGTGTGCGAACGTAGCGCATCACCGGCATCCCGGTGGCCGCTTCGAACGCGCGTGCGAGGTGAAAGCGCGATACGCAGCCACAGCGGGCGATGTCGTCGAGCGTCAACTCGCCGGCGAAGTGGCTTTCGATATACCAGAGCGCTTTTCCAACCGGGTTCATCTCGGCTCTCATGTCAGCATGAAGCCAGCATAGTCAGCGGCGAACTCACGCATTTGATCGCGCTTGCGGTTTTGCGGTCGCGGCGGAGGGCCGAGACGATTCCGCCGCGTCACCATGCACGCCCGCGGCGCCACCCGCCTGCCCCGGCCTCAGCAACAGCCCACCCAGCACGCCGGCCGCCGCCGCAAAAACCGCCCCAAACAGAAACGCGACGTGATACCCGCTGTTCAGCGCAGCCGCCGCACTCGACGACGCCTGCATCGCCTCGCTACGCGCGGCGGCAAGACTCGCGAGCACCGCAAGCCCGAGCGCCCCGCCCATCATGAACGATGTATTGACGATGCCCGACGCGAGGCCCGAATCGGCGGGATCGACGTCGCTCATCGCGGCGAGCAGCAGCGGATTGAACGCGATGCCCGCGCCAAAGCCGAGCAGCAACATGCCGGGCAACACGTCGGGTACGAAGCTGCCGTCGACGGGCGCACGCGCGAACAGCGCAAGCCCGCATGCCGCGATCAGCAGGCCGGCCGCGAGCGGACGACGCAGCCCGAAGCGCATCACCACGCGCGCCGACAATCCCAGCGAAAAGAGTCCCATGATCAGGTTCGCGGGCAGAAACGCGAGCCCCACCTGCAATGGCCGATAGCCGAGCACGCGCTGCAGATACAGCGCCGAAATAAAGAACCACGCGAACATCGCCGCCGCCCACAACACGCCGACCAGGTTCGCGGTCGCGACATTGCGCAAACGCAGCAGAGCGAGCGGCATCAACGGGTGTTCGATTCTCGCCTCGATTGCGAGGAACACGGCAAGCAGCGCGAGCCCGACGAACAGCAGGCCGAGCGTTTGCGCCGAAGTCCAGCCCGCTTCGTTGCCGTTGACGATCGCATAGACCGCCAGCATCAGCGATGCGGTCACGCTGAGCGCCCCGGCCACGTCGAGCCGTTCGCCGTGCGCGTGGCCGCGCGCGGCGGGCAGTAGCGCGAGGCACAGCGCGTACACCGCAATGCCGATCGGCAGATTGACCAGGAAGATCCAGTGCCAGCTCAGCAGGTTGGTGAGCAGTCCGCCGAGCAGCACGCCGATGCTGCCGCCGCCCGCGCAGACAAAGCCATACACGCCCATCGCCTTCGCGCGTTCGCCGGCTTCGGTGAACAGATTCATGATCAGCGACAACGATACCGCCGAGACGATCGCACCGCCCAGGCCCTGCACGGCGCGCGCGGCGACCAGCAGCACCTGCGAATTCGCGAGGCCGCAGGCGAGCGAAGCGAGCGTGAAGAGCGTAATGCCGCTGAGAAACAGCTTGCGGTGTCCGTACAGATCGCCAAGCCGTCCGCCGAGCAGCAGGCAGCCGCCGAACGTCAGCATGTAGGCGTTGACGACCCACACGAGCGAAGTTTCGCTAAAGCCGAGATCGGCTGCGATGGACGGCAGCGCGACGTTCACGATGGTCGTGTCGAGCACGATCATCAGTACGCCGAGGCAGAGCACGATTAGCGCGAGCCAGCGTTGCTTGCCGTGGAGGGAATGGGTCATGCGGACGCCCCTTTACGCGGATTCGGTCGATCACCGACGATGGGTTTTCGAGTCTAGCACCCGCACATTTAGCGTCCAACTACGAAATCCTGGGCGGCGGCGTTGCGCGAAGCCGCGCGCGGTTCCGCTTCAATCACCGCCGAGGATTTCGTATTTGCCGCCGCGCGCGGTGGCGGCTTCGAGCGGGAAGGAAGGCAATACCAGGGTTGCAGAAATCTCAGGTATCTACGTTTATATTAAGGATAGTTACGACTTCACCGACAAGCCTGGCGAGGCGTCGCAATATCTTGGCCATTGGAGCAAAAACGGGGTGATCGTTCTGGCTTACAACGGCGCGATGTCATATCTGAACGAACCGCGATTGTATTTTTCCTATCCCGTTGCACTGGGGAACCCGAAGGTCAGGGGCAACGTGTACTACCCGGTTCACAATAAGGACTTTAGAGAGTGGGCAATAAAACATCAGCGAGGAGGTGACTTCGTGATCTATTCGGATCGAAAGCTTGTTCGAATCGACCCACCGATCAAGGTGTATTTATGAAACCGGGGCGATCGATCGGATGGGGCGCTGTAGTGCTCACAGTCGCGTTTGCCGTGCTTCTCGTCGCGACGCACCCCGATCACAGGAATGCGAGCGAATGCATCAAAAGCACGTCAAAAAACGGCCGCTACACTGCGGAGCGATGCCTGCTCCAATGGAGAGGCGGCAACGACCCGGCTTATCTCGGTCAGGTCTACGACGCCGCGTCAGGCAAACTGCTAGTGCGCAGAACCTTCAGCACACCGGTTCCTGAATTGATTTGGGTGGGCGACGAAGGCGTTTCATTTTCCCGCGGCGGCGACGACGCGTCGTTTATAAAGCTGCCGCCGTCATTCTATGACCGCATGATCGCCAGATTTTCGTCGATTGGATGATGAGTTTTTCGGTCTTGCACGCCGCGATTAATACGCGCTGCCGGCGCGAGTCATTCGGATGATACACAGCGACGGCAGCACCAGTTCCTTAAACCTTCGACTTACCCCCCATCAACCCATTCGACGGCAACGTCTCATCGAGCAACTTCCTCGCACTTTCAATCCCCGCCACCGGCAAGCCCTCCGGATCGAGCAGCCCCACCTGCACGAGCACCGAAGCCTGATCCCAATAGATATGCTCGTTATAAAGCTTGTCACCGCGGAAGCACACCACGGCGAGCATCGGCACCTCGAAGTACTTGCCGGTCGGCGCGACGCCCGGCAGCAGCCAGTCGATTTCGCAGCTATGCGTGCAGCTGAAAATGAATTCATCGACGACGCGATCCGAGCCGATCGTGCGCGAAATCGGAATCAGCTTCGTGTCGGGCGGATTCGAGTTGACGAAGTGATGCGTGTAAAAGCGCTTCAGATTGTCATGCCCGACGCCGCCCGTCATCGTCGGCACGTGATTGACGTAGGGCTCGGCGACCATCGTCGGCATCACCGCGTCGACGTCGCGTGTCGCGAACTCGTGATAGCAGTGCGCTTCCCACAGCGCGTTCAGATCGTAGACCGGACCGAGCACCTTGCGCAGCAGCGCGAGCGTGCGCGAGTACGCCATCATCGCGGCGGGCTTGTCGTACTGTTTGCGCTGCGGCGCGGCGAACGCGTGATCGCAGCCGGGGTACACGTATTGCTCGATTTGCGGTCGCGTGCGCAGCGCGGCGCTGATGCGCTCGCGCGTTTCGGGTGGGCAGTGCGCGTCGTTTTCAGGGAAGTGGAACACCATCGGGCAGTTGATTGCCGATACTTCGTCGAGATGCGCTTCGAGGCCCACGCCGTAATAGCTGACCGCGCAATCGACGTCGGTGCGCGCCGCGCTCAGAAACGCGAGCTTGCCGCCGAGGCAGTAGCCGACCACGCCCACCTTGCCGGCCTGCTCGGGCAGTCCGCGCAACGCGGCGACGGTGGCGGCGATGTCCTTGACCGCGACGTCGGCGTCGAACTGCCCCAGATAGCCGAGCGCCTCTCTCATGTCGGCGTCGCCGTAGCCAAGCGCAATGCTCGGCTTGATGCGCCAGAACAGATCTGGCACGAGCACGACGTAGCCTTCTTCGGCGTAGCGATCGGCGGTCGCTTTCATCGTGTCGTTGACGCCGAAGATTTCCTGCAGCAGCACGAGCCCTGGGCCCGAGCCCTGCGCGGGCCGCGCGACGTATGCGTTGAAACGGCCGCCATCGTGGGCGACGACTTCGATGAAAGAGCCGGCCATGCAGTCTGCCTCCAGTCTCACGAAAGATAGGGGTTACGTCATCATGCGCAACTCGAAACGTTTGAGCTTGCCGGTTTCGGTGCGCGGCAGCGCGCCGACGAACGTGATGACGCGGGGATATTTATACGGCGCGACGTTATTCTTAACGAAATCCTGCAGTTGCGCGACCAGTTTGTCGTCGGCGGTGTAGCCCGGGTTCACCACGACGAAGGCTCGCACGATTTGCCCACGCGTTTCTTCGGGCACGCCGATCACGCCGCATTCGGCCACCGCCTCGTGCTGCATCAGCACGCTTTCCACCTCAGGACCGGAGATGTTGTAGCCGGCCGACACGATCATGTCGTCGGCGCGCGCCTGGTAGAACACGTAGCCGTCCGCGTCGAGATAGACCGAATCGCCCGGCAGGTTCCAGCCGTCGCGCACGAAGCGCGACTGCCGTTCGTCGGCCAGATAGCGGCAGCCGGTGGGGCCGCGCACCGCGAGTTTGCCGATCGTGCCGGGCGGCACGGGTTGCATGTCGTCGTCGACGGCTTGCACGACGTAGCCCGGCACCGCGCGGCCGATTGCGTTCGGCCGGATCTCCGCGCCTTGCGACGAAACGAAGATGTGGATCAGCTCGGTGCCGCCGATACCGTCGATCATGTCGATGCCGGTCGCCTCGCGCCACAGGCGCCGCGTCGAATCGGGCAGCGCCTCGCCGGCCGACACGGTCTTCTGCAGCGACGAAAGGTCATGTTGCGCGACGAGCGGCACCATCTGCCGATAGAACGTCGGCGCTGTGAACATCACGGTCGCATGAAATCGTTCGACCACCTCGAGCAAGGTCTGCGGCGTGAGCTTTTCGACCAACACCGTCGAGGCACCGACGCGCAGCGGAAAGCACAGCAGCCCGCCGAGCCCGAACGTGAACGCGAGCGGCGGTGTGCCGCAGAAGATGTCGTTCGCGCAAGGCTTCAGCACATGACGCGGGAACAGGTCGCACATCGCGATCATGTCGCGATGGAAATGCATGCAGCCTTTCGGCGCACCGGTCGTGCCGCTCGTGAACGCGATCAGGCAGATGTCGTCCGCGGCGGTGTCGCTGGCGGTGAAGTGCTCGGGCTTGTTGACGGCGAGCGTGTCGAGCGAATCGGCGGAGTCGTCGTGAAAGCGGCGGGTCTGTTTCAGCACCGCGCAGTAGAACTCGTCCCGCGGATTCGTGCAGCGCTCGAGTTCCGCGCTCAGGCGCGCGTCGCAAAGCGCGGCGCTGACCTGCGCCTTCTCGATGATCTGCTTGAGCTCCTTCGCGCGCAGCAGCGGCATGGTCGGCACGACGACGAGCCCGGCCTTCAGCGCCGCGAGTGTGGCGACGGCCATCTGCAATGTGTTCGGTCCGCGCAGCAGCACGCGGTTGCCGGGGCGCAAGCCCATTTCATCGACGAGCACATGCGCGCTGCGGTTGACCCGCGCGAGCAGTTCGCCGTACGTGGTGGCTTGCGGCTTGCCGTCCACGTCGGACCAGATCGCCGGCCGGTCGCGATGCCCCGCCTCGATCGTCCGCTCCAGCAGTTCGGTCGCGCAGTTCAGCCTCGGCGGATAGGCGACGTCCGGATTGTCGAGCAGTAAGACGGGCCATTGATCCTGCGGCGGAAGATTGTCGCGCGCGAAAGTATCGACGTGTGCTGACGGTTCCATCATGGTCTCCCGAGGCGTTGAGCCGGAAAATGCGCTTCGTTCGGTGTGAAGGGCTTGCCTGTGCGTTCGGTACCTGTACGACGTTCAGTGCGGAATCACCGCGGTGGCTTCGATCTCGACCTTCGCGCGGTCTTCCATCAGCGCGACGACCTGCACCGCGCTCATCGCGATGTCGTAGTCGCCGATCAGCTCGCGAAACGCGCGGCCGATGTCCTTCAGCGATGCGAGATACTCGAGCTTGTCGGTCACGTACCACGTGAGGCGCACCAGGTGTTCGGGCTTGCCGCCCGCTTCGCGCAACACGGCGAGCAGATTCTTCAGCGCCTGCTCGGACTGCTGCGCGAAGTCATCGGACTGGAACTGCGCCTGTTCGTCCCAGCCGATCTGGCCGGCGATGAACACCTGCGTGCCGCTCGCAGCGACGCCGTTCGCATAGCCGCGCGGCTTGACCCAGCCGGCGGGAAGGAGAGCCTGTTTCATGAGCGATGCGCCTCGATGGAGGGGGCCGATGGAGCGTACGCCGCGAGCGCGCTCGCGACGTCGCCGGGAATATCGATGGATTTGCCGCTGTCGAACGATATGAACACGAGCACCTGTTTAGAGCGGAAACGCGTTTCGCCGTTGCAATGACCGTGAATCTCGATGCCGATCGAACTGCGGCCGACGGTTCGGACCTTGAGCGTGAGCAGGATCGTTTCGCCCATCTGGCTCGGCCGCGAGAACTCGCAGTCGAGCTTGACGATCGGCAGGCCGATGCGGCGCCGCGCGATCATGTGCGCGTAGTCGATGCGCAAGCCCTCGTTGAACCAATCTTCGACGAGCACGTTGGTCATCACGAGGTACTGCGGAAAGAACACGATGCCCGCGGGATCGCAGTGCGAAAAGCGGATGCGTATGGGCCGCTCGAACGAAGTGCTCATTGCGCCTTCCCGTTCGCGGCGGCATGCGCCTTCAACAGATCGCGGCCGACGATCAGCTGCTGCACCTCGGTCGCGCCTTCGTAGATGCGCAGCGCGCGGATCTCGCGGTACAGCATCTCGACCGCGCTGCCGCTTTGCACACCCATGCCGCCGTAAAGCTGCACTGCCGCGTCGATCACCTGCTGCGCGCCTTCGCTCGCGTGCCACTTCGCCATCGCGGCTTCGCGCGTGACGCTTTCGCCCTGGTCGCGCAGCCATGCGGCGCGATAGACGAGCAGCGCGCTGCTGTCGATCGTCAACGCCATCTGCGCGAGCTTCGCCTGGGTCAACTGGAAGTCGCCGAGCGTCTGGCCGAACATCTTGCGCGACGCCGCGCGCGCGAGGCCCTCGGCCATCGCATGACGGGCAAAGCCAAGCGATGCGGCCGCCACCGAGGTGCGGAAAATATCGAGCGTGCGCATGGCGATCTTGAAACCTTCGCCGGGCGCACCTAGCATCTGGCTCTTCGGCACGCGCGCGTTCGTGAAGCGCAGGCGCGCGAGCGGATGCGGCGCGATTACGTCGATGCGCTCGGCGATGTCGAGGCCCGGTGTCTGCGCATCCACGATGAACGCGCTGATGCCGCGCGCGCCCGGCGCTTCGCCGGTGCGCGCGAACACCACGTAGAAGTCCGCGATGCCGCCGTTCGAAATCCACGTCTTTTCGCCGTCGAGCACGTAGTGCTCACCCTCTTCGCGAGCCGCGAGCGCCATCGCGGCGACGTCCGAGCCCGCTTGCGGCTCCGACAGCGCGAACGCGGCGATCGCCGTGCCGCTCGCGACGCGCGGCAGATAACGCGATTTCTGCTCATGCGTGCCCGCGAGCGAGATCGCGCCCGAGCCGAGGCCTTGCATCGCGAGGGCGAAATCGGCGAGGCCCGAATAGCGCGCGAGCGTTTCGCGCAGCAGGCATACGGCGCGCGTGTCGATCGTGTCGCCGTGCCCGCCATAGGCGACGCCGCCCACGCCGTAGTTCAGCCAGCCGGCGTGACCGAGTTCGCGCACCAGCAGACGGCAGGTCGCATCGGTGTCGCCATGCTCGTCATGCGTGAGATGCGCGCGGCACCATGCGTCGATGCCTGCCGCGAGTTCGCGATGACGCGGCTCGAAAAACGGCCACGCGAGCGGGCTGTGCAAATCGATCGGGATGTTCTGATGATCGGCGCTCAACTCAGTCTCCTTCGAACACCGGACGCGTCTTCGCCGCGAACGCGTTGTATGCGCGCTCGAAATCGCGCGTGCCCATGCAGATCGCCTGCGCCTGCGCTTCGGATTCGATCGCTTCGTCGATGCTCATACTCCATTCCTGGTGCAGCATCTTCTTCGTCATGCCGTGCGCGAAGCTCGGACCGGCCGCGAGATCGGCGGCGAGCTTCTGTGTTACTTCGATGAGCGCGGCCGGGTCGCACAGGCGGTTGTAGAAGCCCCAGGCGTGAGCTTCGTCGCCGCTTGCCGAGCGGCCGGTGAACAGCAGTTCGGCGGCGCGTCCCTGGCCGATGATGCGCGGCAGCATCGCGCACGCGCCCATGTCGCAGCCGGCGAGGCCGACGCGCGCAAACAGGAACGCGAGCTTGCTGCGCGCGGTGCCGAGGCGCAGATCGGAAGCCATCGCGAGGATCGCGCCGGCGCCCGCGCAGACGCCGTCGACGGCTGCGACGATCGGCTGCGGGCAATGGCGCATTGCCTTGACGAGGTCGCCGGTCATGCGCGTGAACATCAACAACTCGGGCATCGGCAGATCGATCAGCGGCGCGATGATGTCGTGCACGTCGCCGCCCGAGCAGAAGTTTTCGCCCGCGCCGTGTAGCACGACGGCTTTCACGTCGGTCGCGTACGCGAGATCGCGGAACAGGTTGCGCAGCTCCACATACGATTCGAAGGTCAGCGGGTTCTTGCGCTCGGGACGGTTCAGCGTGATCGTCGCGACCTTGTCGCTCACCGACCAGCCGACATGCTTCGCCTCGTGGCCTGCCAGGGTCAGGCGGTTGCCGGACAACAGTGCATCGGCGTTGGATCGTGTCATGTATTCCTCCAGTGCGAAGTCAGCCTCTCAGGCTGTCGAGCAGATGCTGCTTGAGCTTGCCGAGGTCCTGATGCGTCTTCATCTTTTCGTCGAGGCTCAGGCCGCCGAACAGTTCGACGACCCATTGCTCGTGCGCGACGGCCATTTTGTCGAACGCCTTGCGGCCAGCGGGCGTCAGGCACACGCTGATCGAGCGGCGGTCGTTCGGATCGGTGTCGCGCGTGACGAGCCCTTCTTTTTCGAGCTGATCGGTGATGCCAGTGACGTTGCCGCCCGTCACCATCAAACGGCGCGATAGCTCGGTCATCTTCAGGCCATCGGGATGTCGTTCGAGCTGCGCCATCAGATCGAATCGCGGCAGCGTGGTGTCGAATTCGGTGCGCAGACGTTTGCGCAATTCGGCCTGGACGAGGTTGGTGGTGGTCAGCATGCGCAGCCACAAACGCAGGCCCATGTGGCTGTCGGCACCGGTGCTCATTTCGAGGTCCACGACGTTCTCCGCGGGTTGAGCCACGCCTTTGCGCGACAGCTTCGCATCCGATGCCGCCGCCGACTTTTTTGCCTGGGTTGATTTGCTCACATCACTTCTCCACCCGAAATGGAAATGGATTGCCCCGTGATCGCATCCGAGCCGGGGCGGCACAGCCACAACACCGCGTTCGCGACCTGCTCCGGATTCACGAAGCGGCGCTGCGGATTCGAGCGCAGCAGCGTTTCGCGCGCTTGTGCTTCGGTGCGCGAGGTCTTGCTCGTGATCTGTTCGAGCGAGGCATGCAGCAGCTCGGTTTCGGTGTAGCCGGGGCACACTGCATTGACCGTGATGCCGCGCGTCGCGGTTTCGAGCGCGAGCGAGCGCGTGAGACCGATCACGCCGTGCTTCGCGGCGCAATACGCGGCGACGTACGCATAACCGATTTGCCCCGCGGTGCTCGCGACATTGACGATGCGGCCATAGCCACGCTCGAGCATGCCGGGCAGGACGGCGCGCGTGCCGAGAAACACGCCAGTCAGATTCACGTCGACCATGCGTTGCCACAGCGCGATATCGGTGTGCGTGAACGGCGCGGCCTGCGCCTGGCCCGCGTTGTTCACGAGGATATCGGCGGCGCCCGCCTGCCCGAATGCGCGCGCCACCGAATCTTCTTGCGTGACGTCCACGCTGACACACGCGACGTCGCCGAGCGCCGCGCATTGCTCTCGCTGCGCGTCGAGGCGTTGCGCGTTGCGGCCCATCAGCGTGACGCGCGCGCCGGCGCGCAGCAGCGCCTGCGCGATGGCCGCGCCGATGCCGCTGCCGCCGCCGGTGACGACCGCGTGTTGTCCGGCGAGAGGAGTGTCTGAGGTGTTCACACGGTTCCTTCGGCGCGTTGCGCGCGTTGTTGCGCCGTGAGGCCGGCGTTGGCGATGGCCTGCGCACGCTCGCGTTCGAGGTTGCGTTCGAGCTGCATTTTCGCGGCGGTATAGGGTTTCGGCCACGCGACGTCGAGATAGCCGATCTTTGCCGCTTCGTTCAATGTCCATGACGGATTCGCGAGATGCGGACGCGCGATCGCGCACAGATCGGCGCGACCCGCCGCGATGATGCTGTTCACGTGGTCGGCTTCCGAAATCGCGCCAACCGCGATCGTCGCGATGCCGGCTTCGTTGCGCACGCGATCGGCGAACGGCGTCTGGAACATGCGGCCAAACACGGGCTTTTCTTCCTTGCTGACCTGGCCCGACGACACGTCGATCATGTCCGCGCCGGCCGCCTTGAACGCTTGCGCGATCTTCACGGCGTCGTCGGGCGTGTTGCCGCCATCGACCCAGTCGTGCGCCGAAATCCGTACCGAGATCGGCTTGTCTTGCGGCCACACCGCGCGGATCGCGCTGAATACCTGCAGCGGATAACGCAGACGGTTTTCGAGCGGACCGCCGTATGTGTCGGTACGGTGATTCGTGAGCGGCGACAGGAAGCTCGACAGGAAATAGCCATGCGCGCAGTGCAGTTCGAGCCAGTCGAAACCCGCTTCGATCGACATGCGCGTCGCCTCGACGAACTGCTGCTCGATGGCGCGCAGCTCGTCATGCGTGGCTTCGCGCGAATGCTGGCTGATGCCGCGCAGGTACTGCTGCGGCGACGCCGAAACGAGTGGCCAGTTGCCTTCGTCGAGCGGCTGATCGATGCCTTCCCACGCGACGCGCGTCGAACCTTTCGCGCCCGAGTGGCCGAGCTGGATGCCGATCTTCGCATCCGATTGCAGATGGACCAGATCGACGATGCGTTTCCACGCGACCAGATGCTCGGGCGCGTACATGCCCGGGCATCCGGGAGTGATACGCGCTTCGGGTGACACACAGGTCATCTCGGTCATCACGAGCGCGGCGCCGCCCATCGCGCGCGCGCCGAGATGCATCAGGTGATAGTCGCCGGCCACGCCGTTTACCGCCGAGTACTGCGCCATCGGCGACACCATCACGCGATTTTTCAGCTTGACGCCGCGCACCTTCAAGGGGGTGAACATCGGCGGAATCGAATGCCTGTCAGCGGCGCGCTCGACACCCGCGCGCTTCGCGAGCCAGTCCTCGAAACCGGACAGATATTGCGCATCGCGCTCGCGCAGGTTCTCGTGCGAGATGCGCTGCGAGCGCGTGAGCAACGAATACGCGAACTGTTCCGGCTCGAACGACGTATAACGATCGACGTGCTCGAACCATTCGGTCGAATTGCGCGCGGCGTTCTGGATGCGCAGCACGTCGACGCTGCGTACTTCGGTGTAGTGCTTCAATGCGGCGGCCAGATCGTCCAGGCGCGAACCCGGGTGCGCGCTGATGCTGTTCGCGAGTTCGATCGCGTCTTCGAGCGCGAGCTTGGTGCCCGAGCCGATCGAGAAGTGCGCGGTGTGCGCGGCGTCGCCCATCAGCACGATCGGCGTTCGTGTGCCGTTCGCGTTGCTGCGCCAATGCACCCATTCCTTGTTGACGACGCGCGGAAACCGGATCCATTGCGACGAGCCGCGCAGATGCGCCGCGTTCGACATCAGCGCGTTGCCGTCGAGGTACTTCGCGAACAGCTTCTCGCAGAACGCGATGCTGTCTTCCTTGCTCATTTCGTCGAGACCGGCGGCGCGCCACACGCGTTCCGGTGTTTCGACGATGAACGTCGAGGTTTGATCGTCGAAGCGGTAGGCGTGTGCCTGGAACCAGCCGAATTCGGTTTGCTCGAACGCGAACGTGAACGCCTCGAACAGCTTCTTCGTACCGAGCCACACGAAGCGGCAGTCGCGCACGTCGATGTCCGGCTGGTAGGTGTCCGCGTATTTCTGGCGCACGAGGCTGTTCAGGCCGTCGCTCGCGATGATCAGGTCCGCGTCGTACGCGCTGTCGTCCACGACCTGGGTTTCGAACACGAGCTTCACGCCGAGTTCTTCGCAGCGCGCTTGCAGGATATTCAGCAGACGTTTGCGACCGATGCCGCAAAAACCGTGGCCCGATGAGCGCACGCTGCGGCCGCGAAAATGAATCTCGATGTCGTCCCAGTGATTGAACGCGTCGAGAATCGACTCGGCGCTCGGGGCGTCGGCGGCGCGCAGATTGCCGAGCGTCAGGTCGGAGAACACGACGCCCCAGCCGAAGGTGTCGTAGGGGCGGTTGCGCTCGATTACCATGACTTCATGGCCGGGGTTGCGTTGTTTCATCAACAGACCGAAGTACAAACCGGCCGGACCGCCGCCGATACAGACTATGCGCATGCTGGTTCCCAAAAATGAACTTTGCGGTGAGATTAATTTAGGTTTTGATAGTTTAGATGTCAAGTAAATTTCGGGGGCGGGTATCGAGTCGTGTTCTTGATCCTGGAAATAAAAAGCGTCAGTGAAAAATAAAGAGTGTCACGCGTCTCTCACAATGCGGAATATCGGACTGACGTTTCAGTATGCGAAAGCAGGGGCGGGAGCCCCTTCGGGGACGCGCAAGAAAGCCTGCATCGAAGCAGGCGAGAACTAGGAGGGCTTGGGCTACGCCCGGAGAAAAGCGCATTCGACTTGCAGCGAGAGCAGACCCGGAAATGTGTAATCGGGGCGCCGAATTGCTCAAATTCTTGATCACTTCCTGTTTTCCGGCCAGAGCGGGGAGAAAAGGTTGCGATGCGCTGCACCTCAATTTCGCACGGCGTCGCCAATAACAGGACGGACACCCGAGGAGGCCATGTGCCAACCAGCGAAGTTACCCGCACACTCCGGTTGCCTGAGGTTTTGGCGAGAGGCAGCCGCTGTCTTGGCGGAACGAATCAGGGATTCGAATGGATAGCGTCAAGCAGGAGGTCCGGACGAAATCATTGTCGCCCCCAGACGTGTTTTTGCATGTCCGGATGGATGCATTCCTCGCGATGCTACCGACTCGTTATCTGGATGACCCCGATCGAGTTTGATACTGCGAGTTTGCACTAATCGAACATCGCGAGCACAAAAAAGACCCTCGGGGCTTTAGCTTCTAACCATCTTCATGGCCTTCATCGTCCCTGCAACGCCAAGTATGTTCATGACCCGCTTCAGGTTGTAGGCCAACACCTGCAGGCTCATCTCCGTACTCACTCGCCTTGCGCGCAAAAGAGGCGGGTTTTTGCATCTCTTTCGGGCAAGCAAAAGTCGTATTGAAGGGATTCCCACATACGCATTGCAAATGCACGGCACGAAGCCGGAAATAGACAGTGAAACAATAATGAAGAAATTTGCGTGGGCGGACAGGGCCATCTATAAGATGGCCCTGTCTCAGCGGATCGGGTTCTTCACTCATCGAAGGGCTACTTTGCTTCAGTCTTCCGCTCAAGTCGCATCCGTCCCGGTGGCTCGAAGTACGTGCCGAACCGCACCAGGCCGGCCTTCTTCATGTGGCACGTCATCTCGAAGCTCACGAGCACGCCGGGGTCCTGATTGTCGATGATCTCGACGTCGATTGCGCGAATCCGGGGTTCGTACTTCAAAAGCGTTGCCTCCATCTGCTGCCTGAGCAGGTGGGACGAAGCGGGCAGTGCCTTGTAGATGTTCGTGAGGTCCGGCAGGCCATAATCGGGCAGGTGCTTGAGCGCGCCCGCGCGCGTGTTGAGGATGCGCCGCACATTCTGCTGCACGCTCATGATTTCGAGCGTTCTGTCGTCGTAGGCATCGAGCGGCTCCCCGCCGATCTGGCCGAGCAGCATGTCATAAAGGGACGGGCCTGCTGGCATCGTGCGCTCTCCTAGATGCCGGCGTCGGCCGGCACACGTTCGCCCGTTTGCTCCACTGCTGGTGCGTTCGCCCCGGCTGCCGGCACATCATCGTGCTCAACAAAGTCGATCGTGAGATTCCCTTCAGACGAACCGGACAGCTGGATTTCCGCCGGCGCCGCGCCGTTCGCCATCCGCGTGAGCAGTTCGCGCGACACGGCGGGCAGGATCCGCTGGTTGAGGAACGCATCGACGTTGCGCGCACCCGATTCACGCGCGAGGCAACGCTGCGCGAGTGAATCGGTCAGGGCGTCATCGGCGGTCAATGCGACGTCGTGCTGCCTGCGCAGACGGTCGGCGATTTTCGCGAGCTTGAGCCGCACGATCGAAGCGAGCGCACCTGCGCCCAGAGGGCGATACGCCAGCGTCTGGAAGCGCGCGAGCAGCGCGGGCTGGAAGTGCGCAACGAGCTGCGGATGGATCGCCTCGAGCAGTTCGGCCTGCGAGATGGCGGGGTTCTCCGCGGTTGCCTCGTCGATCTGCGCGCTGCCGAGGTTGGAGGTCATCAGGATCACGCAGTTGCGGAAGTCGATTTCGCGGCCTTCGCCGTCGCGCATCATGCCGCGATCGAACACCTGATAAAAGATGTCGAGCACATCGCGATGAGCCTTCTCGATCTCATCGAGCAGCACGACGCTGTACGGGCGTTGCCGCACCGCTTCGGTCAGGATGCCGCCGCGGCCAAAGCCGACGTAGCCAGGCGGCGAGCCTTTCAGTTGCGACACCGTGTGTGCTTCCTGGTACTCCGACATGTTGATGGTCGTGAGCGCCGCCTCACCGCCGAATAGCACATCGGCAAGCGCAAGCGCTGTCTCGGTCTTGCCGACACCCGAGGGACCAGCCAGCAGGAACACGCCGAGCGGCGTGCGCTCGCTCTTCAGCCCCGCCTTGGCGGTGCGCAGGCTCTCCGCGAGCGCGGCCAGCGCATCGTCCTGTGCGACGACCCGCTTCGCGAGACTGTCCTCGATCGTCAGCAGGCTCCTGAGTTCGTCCTCGACAAGATCGCCGACCGGCACGCCGGTCCACTCAGCGACTACGCGTGCGATCACCTGCGCATCAACGTCCGCAAAAACCAGCGCTGTCCTGCCCTGTGCATCGGCCAGTGTCCGCTTCGCGCTCGCAAGCGCTCCGGCATCCGGTTTTGAATCTTTCGTGTCCCGCTGTACATGCAACGCCTGGACGAGCCCCAACTCATGCTCGTAGCGCGCCTGCAAAGCCATCAGTTCACTGTTCGCATCAGCAAGAGCAGCAATGAGCGCATCACGTCGCGGCGTGACGTCGTCAACGCCGGCCCGTTCGTCCGCGTCGAGCGTCGAGCGTTCAATTTCGATCGCGGCGACTGCTGCGCGGGCACGCTGCAGCTCGGACGGCGGCGATTCCAGCCCCATGCGCACGCGCGCCGCAGCCGTGTCGATCAGGTCGACCGCCTTGTCGGGCAACTGCCGGGCCGGGATATAGCGGCGCGAGAGTTTCACGGCCGCGACGAGCGCTTGGTCGCGGATATGCACGTTATGGTGTTTCGCGTAGCGGCTCGCGAGCCCCCGCAGCATCAGACACGCTGCTTCGTCATCGGGCTCGTCGACCTTGATGATCTGGAAGCGCCGCTCGAGTGCCGCGTCGCGCTCAAAATATTCCTTGTATTCCGACCAGGTGGTGGCCGCGATCGTGCGCAGTTCACCACGCGCGAGCGCGGGTTTCAGCAGGTTCGCCGCGTCGGCGCCGCCCGCGGCGTTGCCCGCGCCGATCAGCGTGTGGGCTTCGTCGATGAAGAGCAGGATTGGCAGGGGCGAAGCCTGCACCTCGTCGATCACGTTCTTCAGGCGCTGCTCGAATTCGCCCTTCACACCGGCGCCTGCCTGCAGCAGGCCCAGGTCGAGCGTCAGAATGCGTACGTCGCGGATCACATTGGGCACGCTGCCTTCAGCGACGCGTAGCGCGAGGCCTTCGACCAGCGCGGTCTTGCCAACACCCGGCTCGCCGACGAGGATCGGATTGTTCTTGCGTCGCCGCGCGAGCACGTCGACCATCTGCCGGATTTCGCGTTCGCGCCCGAACACGGGGTCAATCTCGCCGCGACGGGCCTTGTCGGTCAGGTCGATGGCGAACCGGGCAAGTGCCTCGCCGTCGGTCGAGCGCGGCGGCGTATGTTTCGTGGGCGCACTCGTGGCCGACGGCGGTTGGCTTGCGTCGACTCCGGATGCTGGCGCTGTCGTTGGCGCCGCCGGTTCTGCTTCGTCGGGCTGGTTTTCGCAGGACTGGTGGCCGAGTCGCGGGATCAGGCGCTGGATCTGCGCGCTACTGACCGACAGCAGCGGCCACGCGTTTTGCGCACGCAGCACGTGCGGCGCGTCAACAATCACCTGCAACAGATGACCGGAACGGATGGGCTGGTCAGCCTCCTGCGATGATGCCCAGTTCCAGGCATCCTGCAGCACGGTCGCCAGCTGTAGGGAAAGGGCGGGTTTGCCGCGCAGGTTGCGGGGCAGGTGATCGATCGCCGCCATTAGCGCGTCCCAGACGGCATTGATGTCGATTCCGTAGTGGCGCAAGATCGTAGGAATGTCGCCGTCGTCTGCCTCGATAAGCTTGAGTAGCCAGTGCTCGACGGTGATCTCGTCCGCGAGGCGCGTCTGGCAGAGGCTCGCAGCCGCCTCGAGCGCTCTCGCGCAGTGCGGGTTGAGCCGGCGAAGCAGGTGGGTAGAGTCGCGCAGTGTCATATCAATGCCGTATCACGGAACGGGGCAGAAACGCCGCTCTACCCGTATCAAAAAAGTGCCAGCCCACGTACGGGGCTGGCAAAAAGGAACCGGCTGCGGGGTGCAGTACCGGTTCCGGCACAACATGGCTTGTGGCCAGGATCAGGAACGCTCGTTCCAGGTATCCTTGTGGATGATGTTGCCGTCCTTGTACGACCACGTGATCGTCTCGTAGCGCAACTCGACCTCTTCGATGTGGTTGTGCTTCTCGTAGTCCGGATTCTTGATATCGAGCATCTTCGGGTTGACGGCCACGATCTTCACATTGTCGAGCCTGGTGTTGAAGTACTCTTTCTCCTTGCCCGCGTCGTCGATCTTGTACCACTTGATCTCGACCGACTTCAGCGTCTGACCGCTCGTCACCGCCTTGTACAGGTACGGCGTCGACGCATCGGTTTCCTTGGTCAGCTTGATCGGCTTGTGCACGCGCGTACCGGTCAGCTTGCCCGTGTTGCCATCGGTCGGGATGTTCACGCCATGGTCGAACGCGACGAGCTCGACGCTGCCTTCGCGACCCTGGACCGTCACCGAACCCTTGATGTCCGCACCACCGTCGTCCTTGACCCACATGTAAGCCGGAATTGCCATCTTTCACTCCCTTTTCTGGTACTACGACAATCGCCCGGAGCCAGCCCCCGAGCCTCTGAAACCCGAAGCGTTCGCTTCGAGGGCTAAAAAAAGTCCTGCTATCTGGTCGAATCCTCCAACGGGATTTCTTTCGGGGCGTCCGGCACCAGCGTGATTTCGACGCGCCGGTTCCTGGCTCGCCCCTCCTGCGTATCGTTGCTCGCGATCGGCCGCGTATCGCCGTAGCCCTGGATCGCGAACTGCGTGGCGGCAATGCCCGACACCTCGATGAGCCAGTCGCGCACCGCGCCCGCGCGTGCGACCGACAGCGTCAGGTTGCTGTCCGGACTGCCAACGTTGTCGGTATAACCGGCCACGAGAATCCGTTTGTCCGGATGCGACCTGATCATTTCAAGCGCGCCGACCATCGCGCGCGTCGAGCCGGGCTTCAGTTGCGCGCGGCCGCTGTCGAACAGCGACATGCTGTCAAGCGTGACCACCGCAGGTGGAGGCGGCGGCGGCTGGTAGGTTGCGATCGCCTGGTTGAGCGCCGGCATTAACTGCGCACCGCGGTACATGCCGAAGGAAAGTCCCAGCGGCACCCCTGTGCGTGAATAGCGGTCGAGCTGGTCGCGATCGGCCACGAGAGCCTGCAGCGCATCGCGCTTCGCGGCGTCGTGTGCAGCAGGAATCATCGAATATCTTCCGAGATCCGCGCCGATACGGGTGATCAGCGCCTGATTGTTCCTGGCGGCGCCCCAAAACGCCACCGCGATCGCGCAGGCAACCAGAGCAACGGCGTGGGCGAGAGCCGCCAGGCGCGGCGACATCCACAACCGCCGCGGCATGGCCTCGATCAACGGCTGGGGCAGCGGCCACGGCAGCGGGGACGCCGGCAGTGCAGGCGGCACGACCCGGGTCTGCATTTCGACGTCGCGCTCCCAGGGCCTGCCCGGACCGCTCGCCGGCCCGCAATCGATCCAGCCCGCGCCGAACAGTGCCCACGGCGTGGCCGGCTGCCGGCGGTCGCTTAGCACGCCGATCACGACGCGCTGGGTCCAGCCGACGATCGAAGCCAGGCTTGCGGCGCGTGCCGCCACGCTTGCCGCCACACTGCGGTCGCCTCCGGCCCGCTCAACTTCAGTTTCGGCCACCTGGACCACGGCTTCAAAACGGCTTGCGTCAGCTAGGCGCGTAGCCGATGACACGCCATACCACTGTGGCATCGCGAGTGTGGCCGGCGCATTGGTGAGCCGCTGGTAGACGGCAACAAAGCCTGGCAGGCGCACGCCGAGCATGCGCGAGGCGTCAGCGACGGACTGCCGCACGACGCGCAGATTCTGCGTCAGGACGTCTTCACCCGCGTGCAATGCCGGCGCAACCGACAGCACGACACCATCGGGTGCGCGCCCATCGCGCCACTGCTTCACGGCCACCGCAAGGCGGGGCAGATCCTGCAGCCGGTCGGCCCGTAGCCATATTGCGCCGTCGCCAACGTGTGCGAGACGTCGCTCTCCGGCAATCCGGTCGAACAGGTTCCCCAAGGCGTCGCCGGTCACGAGCACGAGCGGCATGCGGGTGCGCAGGTTGACCGGGATATTCGACGTAGCGGCGCCGAGTGCAGTCAGTACGTGTACGTTCTGTTCGCGCGCGCGTGAGAGCTGACGGGTGCGCAGCCAGATCAGTACAAGCCAGGACAGGACGATGGGGACAGTGAGCGTCCATGCGAGACCCTGTCCGGCGCCCCGTTCCACAGGGACTTCCGTTGGTCGAAGGAAGCCCTCCTGGGAGACAGGCAACACCAGCCAGATAACGGCGAGCGCGAGCGCGGCCATCAGTGTCACGATGGCGCGGAACGGGTAACCCAGGCCCTCCAGCGCGCGGCTCTGCGCCTGGCCCCGCATCTGACCCGACCCGGGGTCCAGTGTGCGGCTCGCGTCCCCGAGCGCCGGTCCGGACGGTTCGTGCAGATCGGACTTCACGGCCGCGGCGCCGTCGGTACAGTTGGTACGAGGTGCGCAATCTGCGCATCGAGCACCTGTGCCCATATCAGCCAGATCACCGCGGCCGCCACGCACGCGAGGCCGGCAATCGCCCAGGGCGAGAGGCGGTAGAACCAGTCCGAGAACCGCCTGCCGGCACGATCGGCGAAGAAAGGGCGGGCAGCGACCGGGCGCCCCCCAAGGGGACTTCCTTCGGGGCGCAGTTTTTCGAGTTGCGTACCGAGTGAGGCGATCAGCACGGAACGCTTCGCTTCGCCTTCACGCGCATAGCGGCCCATGAACCCCATCCCGAGGACCGCCGCGTAGCATTCGAGTAGGGCGACGTTCGGCGACGCTTCGCGCATCCGTTGCTCAAGCCGAATGAACACGCGCTCGCCCGCGTCGTGTTCGCCGAAGCGCTCGACCTGCAGCGGCTGTGCGTCCCAAACCGGCCTGTTCGTTGCGTTCAGGTGGCGCAACACCGCCTCATCAAGAAGGCCGCATTGGGCAACCTCTGCGTCTTCGCGGACGTCCGCCGCAAAACCGCGCTGATCGAGCGCGGTTGAGAAACCCGCCATCAGCTGCTTGCAACGTTGACGCAGGGTAGCAGGGTCTTCCGTGTGGCCACCCTCGGACAATCGTGTCACGAGCAGGGCCGTGTCGCGCAACAGGTCCCGGATACCACCGGCGGAAGTACGGTTCGCAGAGGCGAATCCACCCATCAGGGCGGTTTCGCCGCGGGCAGGAGTCAGCGTGCTCATGAGCGCAACACCGCGTAAAGTTCAAGCGACGCGTCGGGAACCGACGTCGGCAGGTAGATCTGGCAGGCGCGGGCGGCCAGCATCCGCGCGTGTGCGGGATCGCTCGCGTCGAGCGCGAAGTACTGGTTGTCCAGCCGCACCGGAATGGCGGCCGGCACACGCTGCACGGCCTTCAGTGGAATGCCGGGGAGAGCCGAATTGACGATGTGCTCGATATCGTCCGGCGCACCGATCTTGCAGAGCCTCGGGAACTGCTCGACGAGTTCGAATGCAGGCGACGCGGCGTGGACCGACAGGTACCAGTCGGCGGAACTCGCTACGATGCGCTCGTCGAGGAACTGGCCCGCCCACGTCGTCGGATTCCTGTGCGTGAGCCCAATCGACACCACACGCGACGGAATGATCGCGTCGAGCAGATCACGGATCTGCGTCTCGAGCCTGGCGAATACTTCATCGGCACGTACGTGGTCATACGCCGGAATGTCGCCGAGCTGCGAGCCGGTCGAGAACGTCATGAGGACGCTCGCGAGCTGGGCAAGCGTCGAGTACAGCCGCTCCGGAGGCTGGCCCGGATGCGTCGAGAAGAACCGCAGTTGCGGCCAGACCGTATGGATGCAGTGGAGCAACCAGAACAGCTGCACGTCGGCCACGCCGTATTCGGCAACCTGCTCGATCCGTTCGCTTCTACGCGAACCCAGCGCCGTGCTCTTCGCCTGCAGGATGTCGGCAAGACGATTGATCCGTTCGACGTGCAGCGCATGACTGCCAAGCGTCAGGCACGGTGGCACGTATTGGTGGTCGACCTGAAATTGCCCGCTCGTGGTACGCGTCAACCGGGCAATCGCACACACCGTGTCGTCGGCATGCGACTCGAAGTCGAACAGCAGTCGCACCGCATGGCGTTCGGCGGCAATCTCGGCCTCGCCGGTACCGTTGAGGTCGATGACCTTGACGAACTCCCGGTATGAGCGCCGCGGCCGCGCCAGCGTCGCTTCGTCGAACCGGCAGTTGCTGCCCGTGGCATTGAACAGCGGCAGGGCGGCCAGCACGACCACGCTCTGCACATCGGCTGGCAGTCCCTGCGTCAGATCACGTGCAGGCGGCAACGCATCGGTCACCGTGGAGTCGATCAGTGTGCCGTCCGGAAAACGCAGCTTCAGTCGGGTGAGCTTCAGACGCCCAGCTGCAAGCACTTCCTCGTCGATATCGATGCCCTGCGTGCCCCACGGCTCGGCGACGCAGGCGGCAGCGATCTGGTTCAACGTGAAGTCGACGTTTCGGCCCAGCTGCTGGAAGTGCTGTTGGGTCAGGATCAGCCCTTCGTGAAAGAGCGGTTTATCGATCCGCATGGGTGTGGTTGTGCCGTTATCTTGGATTATGGTGAGTGGCGATTCTATACGCGTGACTTGTGATCCGTATACAGTTGCGAATAGTTAAGCATGCGAACTACATCAAATAGAGGATGATTATTTTTGAGATATTATCCGTACCAGAATAGGCAATATTCTCGATGCATGGTTAGCGCGATGTTGCCATCGTACCGCCTTCATCATTGAAAGATTGTCAGAGAATGTCATGCCCTTGTGAGCCCATGCCAGCAACGGTTTCGTGAAAATTGTCACGCATTCGCATACCTCGTTTATCAAATTATTCATATTGACGAGTCTGAATGCGCATTGAATTGATGATAATTAACAATTATTCGCGATGTCTTTACAATCCGTATCGATTTCACTACGCCGACATACTTTGACTCGGCGCGGGTAAACCTGTTTAATGGCGCGTGGCAATAATGATCGCATGAATGGAGGCCGCGCTATGGGGTACCACAAGGAGTCCTTCGCGAGCGAAACACGCATATGCGTGTGCGCCCGATCGAAAGAGGTCACCGCATCGCACCGGGCGAGTTCTGCGGGGATCCTGAACGTCGTTCAATAGGGAATACAAATGGACAGCTTCCAGCGCGAAATTCCGAAAAGTCGGGTTTCGATCACGTTAGATTTGCATACGGGCGGTGCCCAGAAGAAGGTCGAGCTGCCGTTGAAGCTGCTCGTCGCCGGTGACTTCAGCGCGGGCAAGGAACAGGCGCCGCTCGCCGAGCGCAAGAAAACGGACATCAACAAGAATAATTTTGATTCTGTTCTCGCTGACTACGCGCCGGACCTCAAGGTCGCTGCGGAAAACACCCTGGCTGGCGACGGCTCGGAACTGCCGGTGAACCTCTCGTTTCGCTCGCTGAAAGACTTCGAGCCGGAACAGGTGGCACGTCAGATCCCGGAGATGCAGGCGCTGCTGGCGGTGCGCAATCTGCTGCGTGACCTGAAATCGAATCTGCTCGATAACGGCACGTTCCGCCGTGAGTTCGAGAAGATTCTCAAGGATAAGCCGCTCTCTGACAAGCTGCGCGGCGAACTCGCACAGATCGCGACGGCGGCCACCCAGCCTGGAGGCCATGCCTGAACGGCGTCGGCCCAAGATGGCCTTCACCGCGTTCCATAACCGGACAGATATGCAGGTAGCGATAGTATCGCAGACAGGACACGAAATGAATCCCACTGAATCGCAGCAAGGCGGCACGACCGAGACCGTCGTGCTGGACGCCCCCCAGGGGGGCAATGACAGCGTCTATGCGTCGCTGTGCAGCAAGATCAACCTGAAGCCCGTCGCCGAGGCACGGCCGCTGGTCGCCTTCCGCGACAGCGACATGCTGTCCGAGGCCTCAGCCGACGAGCGTATCGCGCGCGGCATGGGTGCGTTTCTCGATCTGATCAGCAAGGGCAGCAAGCCGGTCGACCGGCTCGACAAGTCGCTGCTCGATTTCCATATCGGCCAGATCGACCGCCAGATCAGCCGGCAGCTTGACGCAGTGATGCATACACCGGAATTCCAGGCGCTCGAAGGCCGCTGGCGTGGCCTCAAGATGCTCGTGAGCCGGACGGACTTCCGTCGGAACGCGCGCGTCGAAGTGCTCGACGTGTCGAAGGAAGCGCTGCAGCGTGATTTCGAGGATACGCCCGAGATCATCCAGAGCGGCCTGTACCGTCTGACCTATATCGAGGAATACGATACGCCGGGTGGTCAGCCGATCAGCGCGATGATCAGCGACTACGAGTTCACCAACTCGCCGCAGGACGTGGCGCTGCTGCGTAACGTTTCCAAGGTGGCCGCAGCCGCGCACATGCCGTTCGTCGGCTCAGTCGGCGCCGCGTTCTTCGGCAAGCAGTCGATGGAAGAAGTGGCCGCGATCCAGGATATCGGCAACTACTTTGATCGCGCCGAGTACATCAAGTGGAAGAGCTTCCGTGACACCGATGACGCCCGCTACGTGGGCCTGACAATGCCGCGTGTGCTCGGTCGCCTGCCGTACGGCAAGGATACGACGCCGGTGCGTTCGTTCAACTATGAGGAAGCGGTCAAGGGTCCGGACCACGACAAATACCTGTGGGTCAACGCGTCGTTCGCCTTCGCGGCCAACATGACGCGCAGCTTTGTCAACAACGGCTGGTGCGTGCAGATCCGCGGCCCGCAGGCGGGCGGCAAGGTCGAGGACCTGCCGGTTCACCTGTACGACCTGGGCACCGGCGCGCAGCCGAAAATTCCGACCGAAGTGCTGATTCCCGAAACCCGCGAATTCGAGTTCGCCAACCTCGGCTTTATTCCGCTCTCGTTCTACAAGAACCACGACTTCGCGTGCTTCTTCTCGGCCAGCTCGGCCCAGAAACCGGCGCTGTACGAGACTAGGGAGGCGACCGCGAACAGCCGCATCAATGCGCGCCTGCCTTACATCTTCCTGCTCTCGCGCATTGCGCACTACCTGAAGCTGATCCAGCGCGAGAACATCGGCACGACCAAGGACCGGCGTCTGCTCGAACTTGAGCTGAACAGCTGGATCAAGGGCCTCGTGACCGAGATGAAGGATCCGGGTGACGAGTTGCAGTCGTCGCATCCGCTGCGTGAGGCGAAGGTCACGGTCGAGGACATCGAGGACAACCCGGGCTTCTTCCGCATCAAACTCTTCATCATTCCGCACTTCCAGGTGGAAGGCATGGACATCGGCCTGTCGCTGGTATCGCAGATGCCGAAAGCCAAGAGCTGATCCGCATTACCTGATGTAACCCCCGCCGGGGCGCTGAAACATGCGCCCCGGCGCTGTCCTTTGCGATGTGACGCGTGTTCAAGGGGTCTTTCGAAAATGTCGATGGTTTTGCCTTCCCAGGCCTATGAATTGAAACTGGCGCCGCACCCGGCGCCGTTCTCGATCCTGAAGTTCAGCGGGCGCGACGCGCTCAGCGAGCTTTACCGGTACGAGATCGAATTCACGAGCCCGATGGCCGGAATTCCGATGGATCAGGTGCTGGGGCGCCCGGCGAAGTTCATCATCGATCCGATCGACCCGAACATGGACTATCTGCGCAAGATGTTCGGCGAGAACGCTGGGCAGTTCAGCAAGATGCCGCCTGCACACACAGTCCACGGCATTATCACGAAGTTCGATGAACTCGGGACTTCGGCTGACGAGACGCGCTACAAGGTCGTGATGGAGCCGAAGCTCGCTGATCTGAATCGCGGCGTCACGAGCCGGCTGTTCCAGAAGCAGTCGGTCGAAGAAATCATTACCGATACGCTGCGCCACTATGGCTTCCGCGCGGGCGTCGATTTCGAGTTCAAGCTGCGTGCGAAATACAAGCGGCACGAGTACATCACACAGTGCGAGGAAACGACGTTCGCCTTCATCCAGCGGATCTGCGCGGAGGGAGGCATCTGGTTCCGCTTCGAGCAGAAGCGCGATCACGCCGTGATTGTCTTCGGCGACGATCTGGACGCGTATGCCCGCAATCAGCGCGTTGTGCCGTTCCGGCTACACTCGGGACTCGAAAGCGTCGGCGTAGATGCGATCAAGACACTTGAGCGATATACGCAGCGTGTCCCGGAAGCTGTCCGCCTGCACGACTATAACCACCGGCAGGCCGACGTGTCGCTGCTCGTCGAGGAAAACGCCGCACGCGGCGACAAGACGACCAACGCGGTTGACTATCGCTGGGGCGAACATTACGAGACGCCTGAAGAAGGCCGGCGCATCGCACGGCTGCGGCATGAAGCCTATCTCGCAACACAGATCACCTACAAGGCAACGGGCAACGCATTCGCCATCGAGGCTGGCGAGGTCGTACGGCTCGACCAGAACCCGGTCGATGCGCCGCATGGGCTGTTTATCACGTCGGTGGAATCCAGCGGTGGCCGCAGCCAGTCCTACACCAATACGCTCACGGCGATCTCGGCCGACCGGGTGTGGCGCACGTCGCTCGATACGATCAGGAGACCGGTGATCGACGGTATCCTGCCGGCGCGTATTACCTCGCCGGGCGGATACAAATACGCGTACCTGACCGAGCAGGGCTGGTACGTGATCAAGCTGCCGTTTGATCTCGACGAGTGGAGCCCGGGTGGCACCAGCCGGCCGGTGCGCCTCGCGAAGCCATACAGCGGCGACAATTACGGCCACCATTTTCCGCTGATCGATGGGGCGGAGGTAGCCATCATCCATACGGCGGGGGATCCAAATCGGCCCGTCATCATTGGTTCGATGCACGACAGTCTGCATCCCGACCTCGTCAATAACCTCAACAACACCCGGAACATCGTTCGTACCGCAGGCGGTACGGAGTGGCGAATCGAGGACAAGGAAGGTGTCGAGCACAGCCACCTGACGACGCCGTACCAGACCAGTGAGCTGAACCTTGGCCACATGGTCGACGCCGATAGCAAGGAACGCGGGCAGGGCGCGGAATTGCGGACAGATGGACATCTTTCGGCGCGGGCGGCGAAGGGAATTTTGCTCAGCGCCGAGGCGCAGCCGGGTGCTTCGGGCGAGCAGCTCGCGATGCCCAACGCGGATAGCACGCTTCAGCAGGCCGAGGAAATCCTGCGCTCCCTCAATGATTCTGCTAGCGCCGCGCAGGCATGGCTCGCAGAAGTCGATCAGCAACGTACGCTCGTCGAGCAGAAGCTCGCCAAACTCCAGAAGCCGGTAATTGTCGTAAGCGCACCTGAAGGCATCGGTGTTGCGAGTGGTCAGCACATGCAGCTGGCCGCCGCCAAGCAGATGTTCGTCACAGCCGGCGAAGGGCTCGATATTGGTGTGCTCAAGCGCATCACGGCAGCCGCCGGCGAGGCGATTTCGCTGTTTGCCGCGAAGCTTGGAATCCGGATTTTTGCGGCCAAAGGCAAGGTGCAGATTCAGGCCCAGGGCGATGCGATGGAATTGATGGCGCTTACCAACATTGCAGTCAGTTCGTCAACAGGCGAAGTGATCATTACCGGTTCGAAGGGCATCACCTTGGGTGATGGAGCGGGTGCATATCTGAAGATCGCGAACGGAAAGATCGAAATAGTGAGTCCGAGCGAAGTACAGGTCAAGGGTGGTCTGGATGTCGACGGCCCGGCGAAGGGCGATTTCACCTTTCCCAACTGGTCTGGCAGTCCCCTGAAAGATGTCAAGGGAAACATGAATTTCGGGTTTTCTGAATAAGCACAATCATGGCAAATACGACTCCGCAGAATCCGCCCAGCACTCCCGTGAAGCAGCTTCCTTTTGCCTTTCCGTTTCGCAAGAAAGGACAGGGCACTGGCGCGGCGTCGGCTGACTTCACCGATGAGCATGAGTTTCACAAACTGCTGAGCCAGGAGCCATCAGGCGCCTATTCGGTCAGCGGCAAGGGCATGTGGCACGGTGGAATCCATGTGACCGAGGCTGGCGCTGGTGCTTCGCTGGATCTGAAAAGCGGGGTGCGCTGCATAGCCGACGGCGAAGTGGTCGCGTGGCGCGTCAACCGAACCTACCCGGTAAGCGAAATCCCGGCGCAGAATGGCAATCCCGCGATCAGCGCGCCGTATAGCACAGCTTTCGCGCTGGTGCGTCATTCGATGGAGTTTCCGAAAGACCAGAAACTGACCTTTTACAGCCTGTACGCCCATCTGCAGGATTTCGCGGACTACGACAGCGACCCGTCCCTTCCCAGGCCAAAGTACTGGACGACGCAGTTTGAGGTAACCACTTGCGCACAGGACCGCCCCACCGCAGGAGCGGGCGGCCAGTCAGCACCGGCTGACCACGAGGGGCTGCGGGTTCGGGTATCGAAGCCGCGCGGCACCGTGCTCGGCATCCTTCCGCAGGGGGCGCAGGTGAGCATTGGAAAGCGCGAGGGCGGCTGGGGGCAGATCAAGGATGCGAGTGGTGTAACGCCGTATCCTCCGGTCGCGGGTGGTTTCGTGCAGCCCTCGTTGGTGAACGGATGGATCTTTCTCGGCAAGGAAAACGGTGGTCCCGTCGTGAAGGAGGTGAAGCCGGAGTCTTCGCTGGATCAGGTGGTCGTACTATCCGATCCTGCTGAAATGGTCCAGATCAAGGCAGGAGAACTGATCGGCCATCTTGGGCGCTACGATTCATTGTCCCAGCAGACATCGGGCAACCGCATGGTTCACATCGAAGTTTTCTGCGACGGCAGCGTCAAGTCGTTTATCGACAAGGGGCGTGACTGGATCAAAGATAACGGCGCACATCTCAGCGCGTGGCAACAATTGAAACTGCCCGGCGACCCGACGATCCTGCGGATCGACAGTCAGACCACGTTGTACGGGCTGCCCAACCAGGAAGGGGCTGATGCCAGGCAGACCGGTGTGATCGGGGTTTTTCCGCTCGCGGCGCTTGCAAAGGCGGACGCGGACCATCAGTTCATGGAGACTGCAGTAGTGCCCGGCAGCGACGGTGAAAAGCGGCACTGGTGGAAGGTGGACAGCGCGGATGTTCGCCACCAGCCAATCGACGGGTGGGTGCGCGAACAGAGCTTTGCGGGCGGCAGGGTAACGAAGGAGTTTGCGCAGAAGTGGGTGGACTTTCAGCCTCTGGACGACGAACATGATCCCACGCATACGATGTTCGCGACCACGCAAGGGTTCGTCGACTATTCAGTCGGTGCGGATGTGCCGAACCCGGGTTCGCTGGACAAGCTCAGCCCGCTCATGACGTCGATTTACCAGGCGTTGCATCTGGCTGGCGACCAGACACAAGCGGCCGATGACCTGCGCAACGCGGTGAACGACCCGTGGAATGCGCTGCGTATGTCGAGGCTGATCATTCAGCACGAGAGCGAGTGGGCTAATCCCGACAAATGGAAGCAGTTGATTGCCGCGATCGAGGCGCACACGGGGCCTCGGGCCGAGCACGCCGAGGAACAGAAACGGATCGAAAAGCTGGTCTGGTGGGATGAGGTCAAGGCCAGCTTGACTGGCTTCCCCGCGTCGAACGTCTTTCATATTCATCCGATCGGATTGGTGGGCAATTTCATGCGCAGGAAGTCCGTCTGTGAGTGCGGTTGCTGTCTACAGAGTGTTTTCAAGGTGACTCGTTACGGTCATGCTCCGCACACGCATTACGGCCCGGTGTTCTGGGGGGAGATCTCCTTGGAGAAATCAAAAGAATTGATAGCAATGCGAGCGAATGGCTCAGTTTCGGAAAGTGAATTCCGCATAGTTACGGCGATGTCAACGAATGAAGGAAAAATTGACGCGGTTCAATCTTACGATAGCGAAATAGTAACTGCAGGAGCGATGCAGAAAACCATAAACCCAGTAGGTAATGGCGAATTTCCGACACAGGTTGCGGAGTTTAAGGCCGAGAATGAGGCGGACTATCAAGAGTTGTTTGAGAAATGTGGGTGGACTGTTGAAGGAACCGGAAATTCGGCGCAGATGTTCTATGCCCATCCTGAGCTTACACACGGGATTAAAAAAACAGGCGCTGATCTAAAAATCCTGTTGAGACAAGGATGTACCGTGGAAAATTTCGGGCAAACTGTAAAAAGTGTGCCGTTGGCCGTTATTGCTCATGCGATTACTTCGCAACCGTATGAAAAAAAACAAGTGATGGATTTTATCTCGCGATTGCGGGAGATGGTTTTGCCGGCCAAACCACGCGGCTATCAATACACTATTGCAGATTATTTCCAAACCGATCTCGGTCGAGCCACCGCATTGGACCAGAGTGTCAACCGCCCGGGATATGTCGCGCGAGACATCGGGAAATCGCTGGACGTTTTACTATCGAGGCATCCAGGGTTATCTCGAAACCCAAACGAATGGGGCGTGAATCGTGCTCAATACGAACGAGAGACAATCGAGCATTACGGAAATAGTCGAGAAATGTCTTTGGACAACAATGGAACAAGTTCGAACCATAGACGATACAACAATTTGCTGAGTAACTTGGCTTAAAGGGGGCTGATATGTGGTGCCGCACAAGAGTAATTTTAACAGTGTTCTCACTGGCCATATGGATTTCTGCCAATGCCAGTACTGACGTATCAACAGTTGATTTTGCAGCAGGCACCTCTGTAGTTTTTTCGCAACCTCTGAAAGGTGCCGAAGAGAAGAATTTTGGTTCAGGCTGGAAGCGAGCGGATTTCATCGCGGCGTCCGGGACTCGGATAACCCTTTTGGGGCTGGAATATCCCACTTCAGGCGGCGGGGTAATTTTCGAAAGCGATTATCCTCCGCAGATTTCACCCTCAGGCAAATATGCCATTTTGGATGTTTTACGGGCCGGCATCGTGAATCCGGGACCTAGCGGGAAAGCCGAAGTATCTAGCCGGCAATATTGCCCGGTACTGAATACTGCATCTGGATGCATAGTTAGTATGCAGACAGGCGAACTGTGCGGTGGAGAGTGGTCCAGCAACGTCGATCAATGGGCCGTGACAGGATATAAGTATGACTCCAATTCGGCTATGTTTAAGTACCAGTTTAATAGTGCGAACGAACTATGGAACCAATATGAACAATCGTCAAAAAAAAATGAAGCTACGAAATTAGAGGAATTCCTTGTGAGTAACTTAGGCATTGCGAACATGATGGCTTGCGAGCCACCATCGGCTAATAATCGCAGCGCCTATCTATCGATTTCCCGCCAATTGAGAATGGATGGAGATGCGATTGAAGCCACATTGATCGATAAAGCACTGGGCGCTCCGACGCGTGACGATCCTTTCACCAGCGTCGTAAAGGTTGTTGTGGATAAGGCGCGGCTGTATGACAATCCAGATTTATCAAGTAAAGCAAAGATGTACGTGATAAAGAATGACTCCGTTCGGCTAATCCGTAGGCAGGGCGAATGGATTTTGATCGAATACGTTCAATCGAATGGGAATGCATTGGAAAGGTGGATCGCCTGCGCCGACGTAGGGCTTTGCACCAAATAGATGGCGAGGGAAACATGGACAAGACTTTTCGTCGGGGGAGTACTAATGATTAAGAGTTGGCTTTTCCTGGCGATCGTCCTTGTAAGTGGTTCGGCATGTGCGAAGAGTACCTGTGTCGATATGCATGGCCCGCAAAGTTATCAGCCACTGAGCATAAAAAATGGAACTATCTGCTTTGTCCGGGAGCCGATGTTAGACCTAAAGACGAGGACGCCCATCGGGGCGGATGCGATTTCCTTGTATTACATCTTCAATGGATTTTCCGCCGTGAAGGCGGAAGGACGGGGTCTCCTTTATGATGACACGCCCGGTGAAATCGTTGACGCATTTTCATCGAGTGTTGGTTACGATCACCGAGAGAAAATCTTCGTCATCCATGCTATTAATGTACGCGAATCGCTCGTGGAGCCAAATTCATCTGGTAAATTGTACTCAGTTGCTGTGTTTTACCAAATCGGCAACACCTTGCGTCGCGATGAGCGCGCTTCTGATTGGTTTGGGGCCGATTACAGCTCGCTATCAGATGGACGAAGTGTAACTTATAAATTTCCTTACCAATCAAGAAGGGACGTTCAGCAGGCAATGGACTCCCCTTTCGCGTTGTTGATGATTAGAGACGGATTTATTCCCGTCAAATTGAAAAATAAAAGCTATCTGTTTGACGGCCCTAATATTGGAAATAAGACAAGGAAATATCTGATCGAAGGAGACCGAGCCACCGTTGACAAGGTTACAGCGGGATGGTGTCACGTTAACTACTCCGGCGGCGCAAAACCACTAGAGATGTGGTTAATGTGTAGCGCACTTGATATTGACGAGCAGGCAAAGAAGCTCGAGTAGCGGTTGACTTTAGTCCGAGCGAAGTACAGGTCAAGGGTGGTCTGGATGTCGACGGCCCGGCGAAGGGCGATTTCACCTTTCCCAACTGGTCTGGCAGTCCCCTGAAAGAGGTCAAGGGAAACATGAACTTCGGGTTTTCTGAATAAGCACAATCATGGCAAATACGACTCCGCAGAATCCGCCCAGCACTCCCGTGAAGCAGCTTCCTTTTGCCTTTCCGTTTCGCAAGAAGGGACAGGGCACTGGCGCGGCGTCGGCTGACTTCACCGATGAGCATGAGTTTCACAAACTGCTGAGCCAGGAGCCATCAGGCGCCTATTCGGTCAGCGGCAAGGGAATGTGGCACGGTGGAATCCATGTGACCGAGGCTGGCGCTGGTGCTTCGCTGGATCTGAAAAGCGGGGTGCGCTGCATAGCCGACGGCGAAGTGGTCGCGTGGCGCGTCAACCGAACCTACCCGGTAAGCGAAATCCCGGCGCAGAATGGCAATCCCGCGATCAGCGCGCCGTATAGCACAGCTTTCGCGCTGGTGCGTCATTCGATGGAGTTTCCGAAAGACCAGAAACTGACCTTTTACAGCCTGTACGCCCATCTGCAGGATTTCGCGGACTACGACAGCGACCCGTCCCTTCCCAGGCCAAAGTACTGGACGACGCAGTTTGAGGTAACCACTTGCGCACAGGACCGCCCCACCGCAGGAGCGGGCGGCCAGTCAGCACCGGCTGACCACGAGGGGCTGCGGGTTCGGGTATCGAAGCCGCGCGGCACCGTGCTCGGCATCCTTCCGCAGGGGGCGCAGGTGAGCATTGGAAAGCGCGAGGGCGGCTGGGGGCAGATCAAGGATGCGAGTGGTGTAACGCCGTATCCTCCGGTCGCGGGTGGTTTCGTGCAGCCCTCGTTGGTGAACGGATGGATCTTTCTCGGCAAGGAAAACGGTGGTCCCGTCGTGAAGGAGGTGAAGCCGGAGTCTTCGCTGGATCAGGTGGTCGTACTATCCGATCCTGCTGAAATGGTCCAGATCAAGGCAGGAGAACTGATCGGCCATCTTGGGCGCTACGATTCATTGTCCCAGCAGACATCGGGCAACCGCATGGTTCACATCGAAGTTTTCTGCGACGGCAGCGTCAAGTCGTTTATCGACAAGGGGCGTGACTGGATCAAAGATAACGGCGCACATCTCAGCGCGTGGCAACAATTGAAACTGCCCGGCGACCCGACGATCCTGCGGATCGACAGTCAGACCACGTTGTACGGGCTGCCCAACCAGGAAGGGGCTGATGCCAGGCAGACCGGTGTGATCGGGGTTTTTCCGCTCGCGGCGCTTGCAAAGGCGGACGCGGACCATCAGTTCATGGAGACTGCAGTAGTGCCCGGCAGCGACGGTGAAAAGCGGCACTGGTGGAAGGTGGACAGCGCGGATGTTCGCCACCAGCCAATCGACGGGTGGGTGCGCGAACAGAGCTTTGCGGGCGGCAGGGTAACGAAGGAGTTTGCGCAGAAGTGGGTGGACTTTCAGCCTCTGGACGACGAACATGATCCCACGCATACGATGTTCGCGACCACGCAAGGGTTCGTCGACTATTCAGTCGGTGCGGATGTGCCGAACCCGGGTTCGCTGGACAAGCTCAGCCCGCTCATGACGTCGATTTACCAGGCGTTGCATCTGGCAGGCGACCAGACGCAAGCGGCCGATGACCTGTGCAATGCGGCGAACGACCCGTGGAATGCGCTGCGTATGTCGAGGCTGATCATTCAGCACGAGAGCGAGTGGGCTAATCCTGATAAATGGGAGCAGTTGATTGCGGCGATCGAGGCGCGTACTGGGCCTCGGGCCGAACACGCCGAGGAACAGAAACGGATCGAAAAGCTGGTCTGGTGGGATGAGGTCAAGGCCAGCTTGACTGGCTTCCCCGCGTCGAACGTATTTCATATCCATCCGATCGGGTTGGTAGGGAATTTTGCTCGTCAACCCGGCAAGATCACCGTTGCGATGCTCCAGCGAATCTTTACGGAGGCATCGACTGATCAGTTGCAAGTCGTAGTCAACGAACTTAATCCCCGCCTTGGCGACTACAAGCTCGATTCGAGACTTCGATTGTCGCACTTCTTCGCCCAGATCCGGCAGGAGGCAGGCACCAGTCTTAATACGTCGGAGAACCTCAACTACCGATCGTACATTCTGTCCCAAAAATTTTCGTATTTCGCCTCGCATCCGGATGAAGCTGAGTTGTACGGAAAAACGGCATCCCATCCAGCTCAGCCCGAACCTATTGCAAACCGAGCCTATGCAAACAAAATCGGAAACGGTTCTGTGGTGAGTGGCGATGGTTGGCGGTATAGGGGAAGAGGGTTAAAGCAACTTACCGGGAAGGGCAACTACACTAGCTTCCAAAACTTCTATCCTTCGTTGTGGGGAGACGATGATGTCAATTTTATTGAGAATCCTGACGTGGTAGCCGAAATGCGTTATGCGGTGCGTTCGGCAATCTATTTTTGGATTCACAATCGTCTACCAGCGATAGCGGACACAGGACACGCCGACGGCGTAGTTGATCAGATTACGGGAGTCATCAATCTCCATACAGATAGCTACGGCGCGCGCAAAAACAACTTTCACGCCATTTGGAATGCCGAAATTTTTAGTGAGATTAAGTAATAATGTCAAAATACCCTTTGACGAACATCGTCCGTACGCTTCTCGCTATCTTTAGCCTCCTCTTTTTCTGGTGCAGTACGTCAAGTGCGGCGGAAGAGGAAAGCTATCGCATTCCATTTCTGGGCGGTCAGGTGAACATCGAGTTTCGACCAGAAAAGACTCCCGATGGGGATGGGATAGGAGCCTACATAACTGGTGTTCGCGAAAAAGGACCCATTCGCGTCGACTACTATGAGCCAGAGGGGGGCGTGACACCCGATGTCAAGAGTGTATTTGTGGCTGGACGAAAGCCGAAGAAGCTCTTTGTAATAGTGGCCTGGAGCGCAGACAGTTCAGCTCTGGGTACCGGTGGAAGCATATACCGGGTATTTGCTTACGACGAACGGATAGAGAACAACGGGAGGTCACTGCAGTTGCATCCGGATACTGAATTGACCAACCGGTTTGGGGTTGGATTCGATGGCACACGCGAAGGGCACTTAGTAACCTACAAGTATAAGAATGCACTTGCGGTGAGACGCCAGATCCTTGAGTGGGGCTACAAGTGATTCCGTTGTTGCGTTCAGCAAGGGGCGTCGCTCTGTCGATGATTGTCACAGAGTTCGCACGTTTATTCACGTCCATATTTTTGTTGGCAATTATTTTTAATTCTACAACAGCCGCACACGCAGAAGGCGTGTGTGGATTGGAAGAAGAAGCTGTATTTAATTGCGAATTGGACAGGACTACTGCCTCTCTATGTGAGATGAAAGATACTGGCGTTTTGACGTATCGCAATGGAACAATGAAGAAAATTGACATTGAGGTGTCAGATAGCGGCTCGAGCAAAGGTAACGTTTTTTATTTTAGCAATGTCCCTTATGCCGGCGGTGGCGAAGCACATATTAGATTTTCGAGGGCTGGATATACCTATTATTTCTATGACAAGACCGTAAAGACCGATGATGGCCCGGAATTTTCGGCTGGAATAATTGTGTATCGCGGCAACAAGAAAATTTCTCGGAAAATTTGCAGTAACGATGCCTCAATTCGTCAGGCGGCCTACAGCGACATTACGAAAGAGGGATACAAGAATATTGAATCCCAATAGGTAGGTGCGGACTATGGCCATACGAATAATCGCGCAAGTGCAAATTTTCACGTGATTTCAAAAGGCGCGTCAACCTATGCGTGCGACATATAAAAGCGCGCCGCTGGCTTTGCTAGCAAGTTGGTCATCGCATTCATCGAATTAGCTTGAACAGGGATATTGAAATGAAGAAATTAGCGTACGAAGGCGATAGCACGAGTCACGGCGGGAAGATCCTTACCGGCTCGGACCGTATCAAGGTCAAGGGTCGTCGCGCCGCACGCGTGGGAGACCTGGTGTCCTGCCCGATTCACGGTGACAACGAAATCGTGGAAGGGGGAGGCGGCATCAAGGATGCTGGCACGCCGCTTTCGCGTGATGGGGACAAGACCCAGTGCGGGAGTGTCCTCATCGCTGTGTCCGATGGGGCGACGGTTCGATAGCCAGATGCCGATTGACTTTGCTCGCATACCGCCGCGGATTGCGGTACCTGCGCCGCCGCATCTCTCGAAAACCGTCTGGCTAGTGCTCCTCGGCGTCGTCCTGTGCCTGGGTGCCGCGCTGACGATTTTTCTGTGGCCGAAAGGCCGACCGACAAACACTGTTTGGTTCTGGTTCTGTGTCGTCGGCTATCCGATGCTTGCATGGGCGTTTTTGCTGTGCTGTCGGCTTGGATATTTATACGCACGACGGAGTGGAGCAATCGCGGCAAATCGCGTCAGCGACCACGAAACCGAAAAATGCCATGCCCTTGCCAGCGAGCCGCTGGCGTTGCTGGGCCATGCGTGGTGTTTCTCCTCCGATCACGATGAGAACGGTATCGAGGGGCTGGTCGACGGCAGCCTCATGTTGCGCCCGCGGGCGAGCCGGGCCGAGCCAAACACCGACGTGAGTGCCCGTTGGCTAGAACTCCCGGATCAGCAATTCCATGCGGGAAACGAACTAACGGAACACGCTCGCCATCAGGCAGTCTGCAATTGGCTTCTGGTCCGGTTGATCGACAGCCTGGCGCCGCAACTAATGGCCCTTCCGGCGCGCACCACGCTCCAGGTCGAATCGAGCCTGCATTCCGTACTTGCGGACACTGACGTGCGTGCCCTGCTGCAGCAGCTTGTTTCCGCGAAATCGCCGTCTCTACGTGTGACGATGACGCCTCCCCCCGCGCCTTCGTCGGTGTTTCAAGCGGACGCGTGGTTCGACCGTATGAGACCGCAGGTTGTTCGCCTGCTAGTTGCAGTTCGATTGCGCAATGCGGTCAGCGAGCGCTTGCAGGACGGAGTCGCGGAGGCGGGCGTCGCGCTGCTATTGGGGCACCCGAGCCTTGCCAGAACAATGACGGGAAACCCGCCCCTACTCCTGCATCGTCCAGCACGGAGCCCGGTCAATGCTGTTGGAGAGACACTCGGACATGCCATGCGTTGGGGGAAAGCCGCGTCGACACGCGTCAAGACTGTCTGGAGTCACGGACTTTCGCCCGAGCTGGAGGTAGCAATAAAGTCGGCGCCCCAACTCGACGGACAAAGATCAAAGATCGACCTGAAAACGACGGTCGGGGACTGTGGGGCGGCGGGCGGATGGCTTGCAACCGCTCTCGCGGCTGAACTCACGGCGCGGATCGGCGACCCGCAACTCGTACTTACACAGGACGGCGGCGACCTGATCGCGCTCGTGTGCAGAAAACAAACATGAATGAACAAAAGTCTGAGCCGGTAGCGCTCTTCGTTGGCATCGGGATTGGCATTCTTTTCGTTGCGTTGGGTCTGGCCGTCTGGATGGAGGGCCCGGCGCGCGGATGGTCGCTTCAGACACGGATCATCATCGAACTATGTCTGCTCTCGGGGCTGCTCCTGGCGTTGATGTTCGTAAAGTACTTTGAGGCCGTCTTACTCTGGATTGCTTCAATGCGTGCGATGCGGTGGTTGGCACGCTACGATTCGCAGAAGCAGGCGCAAGGTGCCAACGAAGGCCCGGCGTTCGCGCACGTCACAACACCGGACAAGATCGTAATGCTGCGCGATGCGCTTCGCGAGCGTCACGGCTGGAGCTGGCGTTATCGCGACCGCTGGGTCGTGGTCGCTGGCGACGAGCCGCTCGTCAAGCGTCTTGCGCCCGGGCTCGCCGACACCGGCTATGCGATCACCGGCGATACCGTGCTGCTCTATGCGAAGCAGACAACCGACAAGCTCGATACCGGATGGCTCGACCAGATCCGCCGTCTGCGTCGGCGACGCCCTGTTGACGCGATCGTAGCCCTGACGCGAAACCGCGGTTCAGCCAACACGCCGTTCGACGCGGAGGGCACCGCACAGCGACTCGCACGTCACGCGCGCGCGCTGCGCTGGGCTGCGCCCGCGTACCTGCTGAACGTCACCGACTTTGGTGGCGAACAGTCCGGACCAGACGAGGCGATCGGTTTCACCTGGGCGAATGAGCGCACGCGTCCCGACGAGGTCGAAGCGTCGCTGCGCGGACTCTCCGAAAATCTTGCCGACGCTGGAGTCGTGCGCCTCACGCAGGACCCGAACGACCGGTACCCGGCCGAGCTGTCGCGACACATTTCGGAACTTCGCGCACCATTGTCGGACCTTGTGATGCAGACCAGGGCGTCACGCCTTTGGCGCAATGCGGTCCACGGGCTGCTGTTTGCTCCGCTGTTCAAGGAGCGGGAGGCAACCGCACCCGTTCCAGCTCCTGACGCTGAAGACGGTGATCTCCTACCGCCGCAGCAAAGGACGATCTGGCAAACGGTCGCCGACCATAGCCGCAAGATTCACGGCCGCCGTGTCGGCTTCTCGCTGTCGACCACGGCCGCGTGGATGACGATGGCGCTCATTGGATGCTGGGTCGCTGGCACGATGCTGTCGGGCTTAACCAACCGCTCGGCGATCGAGACCGCAGCCGGCACGCTGACGAAGCTTTCTATCGTGCAGGACCACACGCAGGCGGTGCTCGCACTCGACAGCCTTGACAAGCAGATCGACACCCTCGAAGTCCGTCAGCGCGATGGCGCACCGTGGACTACACGCTTCGGTCTGAACCGCGACGGTAAACTGTTGACTGCCGCCTGGCCCGGTTATGAAAACGCCGTCAGCCGCATCCTCGTCACGCCGATCCGCCTGAAACTGGAGGAGCGCCTGCACCAGCTCGCCTCGCTCTCGGATGCGGAAATCGCCAGCGGCGGCAACGCGCAGGTCCAGGCCGCCTACGACACACTCAAGACCTACCTGATGCTCGCGAGGCCGGATCGGGCGGTTGCCTCATTCCTGACGCCGCAGCTGATTGCCACGGCCGTGCCAGCGCGCCCGGCCCGTTCCCAGCTCACGTCCGGCACGTGGGAAGACCTGCGCCAGCATGCAATCGCGTTCTTTGCGAGTCACCTGGGGCGCCGTGGACCCGCCGGGGACTCGTCGCTCGCGATCGTTCCGGATGGCGCACTGGTGGCCACGGCCCGTCAGACCATCATCGGCGTGCGCGGCATCCAGAACTCGACTGACGCGATCTACCAGCAGATCCTCGACGACGCGAAGCCGAAATATCCGCCTGTGTCGCTAGCGACGCTGCTCGGCGATACGAGCAGCAAGGGGCTTTTCAATACCGCGGTGACCGTACCGGGCGTGTTCGCGCGCACTGCGTGGGACGAGCGGATCTCGAAAGCGATCGACGACGCGAGCGAGCAGCGCAACGTGACCGGCGACTGGGTGCTCTCAGACGTCCACGCGAGCGCACCGTCGACCGGCTCGCTGAAAGCCGAACTGCGTCAGCGCTATTTTGATGACTACGCGCGAGCCTGGGAGCTGTTTCTCAACAGCCTGCGCTGGCAGCCGGCGCCGACGTTGTCAGGCACGGTTGACCAGCTGACGCTGCTCAGCGATCCGCAGCGCTCGCCGCTTGTTGCCCTGATGAACGCAGTGGTTTATCAGGCAGGTGCGGGCACCGCGACGCAATCGCTGTCCGACACCCTGATCAGCAAGGCCCAGCAGCTTGTCGGCGCCGACGAGAAAGATCCGTCGAAGCAGACCCAGCCGCAACTGGCACCGCTGGCCGTGGCCTTCGGACCGGTCCTGCGCCTGACGGGTAGCGACCTGGCTTCCCTGGCTTCGGGCGCGCCCGCAAACGCGAAAGTCGCCACCCGGCTGGCGGCCACGGGCGACCTGAGCCTCGCGCGTTATCTCGAACGGGTGAGCGCGATGCGGCTGAAGGCACAGCAGATGGTCGACAGTGCCGACGCGGACGCGATGGCCCGCTCGGCCGCACAATCGGTGCTGCAGGGCAAGACGTCTGATATCGCCGACAGCCGGGATTACGCGAGCCGTCTGGCTGCGAGCCTCGGCGAGCAATGGGCAGGCTTCGGCAATCTCTTTCAGGCACCGCTCGACCAGACCTGGCAGGTCGTGGTACAGCCGGCCGCGGCGAGCCTGAACGACATCTGGCGCACGGCGATTGTCGCGGACTGGAACCGGACGTTCGGCGGCCGCTATCCATTCGCCGACTCCGACAACGATGCCTCGCTACCCGAGATGGCGCGCTTCATGCGCCCGGACAGCGGCGTCATCACCGGGTTCGTCACGACGCAACTGGCCGGTATCGTCGAGCGTCAGGGCGACCGATGGGTCGCCGCCCAAGGGGCTGATCATGGCACCAGCCACGGCGCGCTCACACTGGATCCGGGCTTCCTCGCGGACCTCAACAGGCTCACCCGCGTGGCGACCGTGCTGTTTCCATCCGGCGACGCGCATGTGCGCTATGAGCTACGCGCGGTGCCGACACCAGGCGTAACCGACATGAAGTTCGTGCTGTCGGGCCGCGAGTTGCACTACTTCAACCAGAAGGAAGAGTGGACGCCGTTTATCTGGCCCGGCGACTCGCTGGAGAATCTCTCGCATATCGAGTGGCAGACCGAGCAGGGCGGCTTGCGCTCGGGGCTCGACGCTCAGGGCCGCTTCGGGCTGATCCGCCTGTTCGAGCACGCCACGGTCACGCCGCAGGACAGTGCGCGCTATCTGCTGTCGTGGACGCCGGATCAGAGTCAGGGCATTCCCTTGCGTGTGCAATTGCGCAGTGAGGCCGGCAAGGGGCCGCTCGACGTGCTCGAACTGCGCCACTTCACGCTGCCGACGCGGATCTTCGTGACCAGCGCAGCGAAAGGCGGACCGAAGCTCTCGGCCGTCAATCCGCCGCCCCTGCCGCCGTCGGCAATCGCAGCAGCGAAACACGCGGCGATGCCGCTGCCGCATGGCGCGATGCCGGAGGTCGAATAAATGCTGTCCGGTCTGCTCAAGAGTCTCTTTCCGTCGCGTGATGCGGAGCAACTGGTGCGCGCGCGTCTCGATGCATGGGACGCCTGGCTGCACCCGTTACCAGGCGACCACGGTGTGGGCCGCGATCCGGGCTACGAGGATGCGTTCTTCGAACTGAAGGACGAGGCGAACAGGCTCTCCGGCATTGATGATGGCCTGATCGTCCGCTCCTGCGAGCAGCTCACGAAGGAAACCGGCAAGGATCTGCGGGTGGTGGGGTATTACGCGTTCGCGCGACTGCGCCAGGATGGGACGGCTGGCTTCGCGGACGGTCTGGAGCTTGCGGCCGCGCTGGTGGAGCGGTTCGGCGAGGCGCTGCTGCCCGCACGCGCCGAGGCGAAGAAGGGCGCGCTCGATATGCTGGCCACCACCCGCATGATCGATCTGCTGAAGAGCCGCGGCGAGTTCGCGCCGGCCGATCTCGAACGTGCGATCGCCGCGCTCGATCTGCTTGTGACCCGCACCGGGGTGTGGCCAGAAGCGGCCCGTCCGAACCTGCGCCCCCTCGTGTCCCGTTTCGAGCGCAGCGACGATCCGGCACGCAGCGCGGAACCCGACGCGAGCGCGCCGTTCGCCGTGGCGGGGTCCCCTTCAGCATCCAGCACGATCGCCTCCACGCGTGATCTGCTTGACCAGGCGCGCACGATGGCAACGTGGCTGCGCGATCAGGAAAATGGCTACCTGCCTTCCGTGCGGCTCGTGCGTAGCATCCGCTGGGACACACTCCACGAGGTGCCGCCAGCGGATGCGAGCGCACGTACGCGCCTTGTGCCGCCGCGCGGCGAACTTCGCCAGCAGATGAAACGGCTCGTGCTGCAGAAACAGTGGCACGAACTGCTGGAACGCGTCGAAGGGACCTTCATGGAGGGGGTGAACCACCTCTGGTTCGACCTGCAATATTTCCAGCATGTCGCGCTCGACCACGTCGGCGCACCGTACAACGCGTGGCGCGAGCTGCTGCGCGCAGACTTCGCGCTGTTCCTCGAAAGGTTGCCTGGCATCGAACGGCTCGCGTTCAACGACGGTACGCCGTTCGCCGACGACGCAACGCTCGAATGGATCGCGCGGCACGCGGTCGTGCGTGACCTTGAGGCGGGCGAAAGCGTTGCACCACTGTCCGTATCCGCTGACAGCGATGATGGTGCCGCCGGCGACTGGCCCGAGATCGAAGCGCAGGCACGCGACATGGTGGCCGGCGACGGTATCGAGGCCGCCTTCGCATGGCTCGAAGCACTGCCTGGCATCCGGACGGAACGCCAGCGCTACCTGCAGCGGCTCGTGATGGCGCGACTCGCCGATCACGCGGGCCGTACGGAGACGGCGATGGCGCTGCTGACCGAACTCGATGCTGCTGCCCGCTCGTTGCCACTGATGCGCTGGGAGCCGGCGCTCATCTTCGAGGTGAAGCACCAGTTGATGCGTGCGCTGAAAGCGGCAAGCAGCCGCAAGGACGCGGACAAGCCAGCGCTCGCGCACCGCATCGGTCAGTTGCGCGATGAGCTGACTGTGCTCGACCCGGCCCGTGCGCTGACGCTGTCATAAGAGAACAAAAACAAGAGAACACCATGGAAAACGAAGATCCGATCCTGCGCTACTACGAAGCCGAGATGCGCTATCTGCGCGAGTCCGGCAAGGAATTCGCGAAAGCGCATCCCGACCGGGCGCGCATGCTCAACCTCGATCGCGTCGGCGAGCGCGATCCCTATGTCGAGCGCCTGCACGAAGGTTTTGCGTTCCTGACCGGACGCCTGCAGCAGACGCTCGACGATGAACTACCGGAACTGACGGAAGGCCTCGTCAGCCTGCTGTGGCCACACTACCTGCGCATGATGCCGTCGCTGTCGGTCGTCGAGCTGATCCCGCTGGCCGAGACACTGCAGAAGACGGAAAGCGTGCCTGCCGGCGTGCCGGTGCGCTCCGCATCCATCGCCGTGCCGCCGGCAGCGGGCGCCGAGGGCACGACGCCCAGGACTGTGCAGTGCCTGTACCGGACCACGCAGGAGGTTACGCTGCAGCCGCTGCGCCTCACGCATGCGGGCCCTACCGTGCGACATGACGGCCGCTCGGTGATCCGCCTCGGATTCTATCTGGACCAGTCTGCGCGACGCGAAGCGACAGACCTGTCCCGTGTGCGCCTGTATCTGAACGCGGATCTGCCGACCGCATTCGCGATGCATCTTGCGCTGACCCGCCAGGTTGATTCAGTGGCATGGCGGATTCCCGAAGTGCGTGATGGCGAGGTGCTGCCGCTGGCCGGCGTGACGATGGAACCGGCCGGATTTTCGACCGAAGAGCGGTTGTGGCCCAAAGCTGAGGCGTCGTTTTCGGGCTACCAGATGCTTCTCGAATACTTCACTTTCCGCGAGAAATTCCTCTTTGTCGACCTGTGCGGACTCGATGTTACGAAGCTGCCGTCGAGCACAACGCGCTTCGAACTGGAGGTCGTGCTCAAGCGGGCGTATCCGTCCGACCAGCGTTTCAGCGCGGAGAACGTGCGGCTGTTCTGCACGCCGGTCATCAATCTGTTCGAGCTTGATGCCGCGCCGATCGTGATCGATCACCACGAGACCGAATACCGGGTCGTCCCGGCCGGGCACCAGGGCGAACATGTCGAAACCTATTCGGTCGACGCGATCGAATCGTTCGACCATGTGACGGCTGAGCGTTACGAGTATGTGCCGTTCGCCACCTTCCGGCATCGCGGCGGCATGTTGCGCCATGAAGCGCCCGAACGGTATTTCCACACCCGCGTGCGGCCGGGCGTGACCGGTCTGCATGAAACGTGGGTGATCCTCGGCGGCCACGCGTGGGAGACGATGGAGGATCTGCCCGAGGAGAGCGTATCGCTGCGCGTAACCGGCACGAACGGCATGCTGCCGCGCAAGGGTCTGCGCGAGGCCAGCATTGACGAACTGGCCGCAAGCACGCCTAATGTCGCGGGTGTAAGTAACCTGGTGGCGCCAACGCTGCCGCTCTACCCGCCGACCGGCGATCGTTTCCAGTGGAGAGTACTGTCGCACCTCGCGCCGAACTTCCTGTCGATGATGGACGCGGAAGTGCTGCGGGGCGCACTGGCGCTCTACGACTGGACCAACGACGAGCTGAACCGCCGACGCCTCGCCGGCATCCTGCATGTGTCGGAGGAGCTGCTCGAGGAGGTGTCGGGCGGCTCGGTCGAGCGGGGCGTACTGATCGAAGTCACGCTCGATTCGCACGCGTTCGCGGGCGAGGGCGACGTGATGCTGTTCGGCGAACTGCTGCACCGTTTCTTCGGGCTGTATGCGGAGATCAACCTGTTCACGAAGCTCGCCATCGTGAGCCTGCCTTCGCAAACCCGTACCGACTGGCCGCGCAGCAAGGCGCAGCGCGCTCCCCTATGAAACCACGCGAGTTGCCGAATCTTGAACCGCTCGTGGCGTCATTGCTTGCGCGCGCGCCGAAGATGAATTTCATGCAGCTATGCAGGCTGCTCGAAGTGCGTGTACCCGATCAACCCGGCTTCGGCACGCGAGACACGCCGGGGCACGAGCCGGTGAGGTTCCGGCCGAGGTCGCGGCTGGGGTTCCCGGCCGGTGAGATCGCCGCGGTCGAATTCGATGACGAGCGTCCCGATGCGCCGCCGACCGTGCGCACGACCTTCCTGGGCCTGTATGGCGTCGACGCCGCGGTGCCATCGCACATGATCGATGAGATCGTCCTGCGCGAGGAAGGACATGAAGCCGTCGAAGCGTTTCTCGACCAGTTCAACCACCGCTACGTGGCGCTGCTGTACCGCGCCTGGAAGAAGTACCGCTACCCGGAAAGTTTCCAGGCGGGCGGCACCGATGCGCAGTCGCGCAACCTCCTGTGCCTCGCCGGCTTCGGGTGGGGCGAGAAGCCGGCCCGGTCGGGTCTGCCGGATTCGCGCGTGCTCGCGCTGCTGGGTCTGCTGGTCCAGCGCACGCGCACGCCCGAGGGACTTGCTGGTGTGGTGGCGCTGGCGGTGCCCGGTGTCGAGGTGCGTGTCGACGAGTTCTGGCCGACGCTCAGGCGCGCAGGACAGCCGCAGCCCCTCACATCGTCAGGCAGGCTCGCCGGCGCTCAGGAAGACAGCAAGCGCCGCGGACTCGGCGGGGGCTACGTGCTCGGCAACCGCCTCGAGTATCGCAGTCGCGCCGTGCGGGTAACGCTGCGCCCTTCGGGCGGTCAGCAGGCGCACGACCTGCTTCCCGGCGCATGGCTGCATCGCGAGCTGATGGCGTTCATCCGCCTGTATGTGGGCACGAAGGCCGACGTACACCTGCGCATGGAGGTGTCGTCGCGTCTCGCGCCCGCGCCGTCGGTCGGCACGGCTGCGACCGGACCGGCACCGCGGCTGGGATGGACCGTCGTGTTGCCGTCTGATGAGGAACGCATCATCACCATTGCGCTCGGCGTCTACGAAGTCTTTCCCACGCCCGGACCGAACCCGCATCGGGTTCCGCGCGCAGCCTGAATCTGGAGAAACCATGCCTTTACGTTTAACCGTGGCCGCCCTCGCGTCAGGTCTGCTGCTTTCCGCATGCGGCGCCTGGCAGTCCGTATCTGATACGACTTCCAGCGCGTATCACTCGGTGTTTTTCAGGCAGGTCAAGGTGCTTGACGTCGACCTGACCGCGCGTGCCGAGTTGAATCCGGATGACGCGGGCCGTTCGACGTCACTCGCGGTCCGCGTCTATCAGCTCAAGGATCGAAAGCTGTTTGACGGCGTGTCCTACGACGATCTGCTGAAGAACGACAGGACCGTACTCGCGCAGGACCTGCAGGCCAGTATGGCAGCCGTCGTCAATCCGGGCGCGTCGGTCAGCCTGTCTCAGCCCATGCAGGCAGACACGAAGTACGTGGCGATCGTCGCGTTCTATCGCAATCCCGGCAACGGCGATGGCTGGAAATACGTGATCGTAAAGAAGAAGCTGTCTGCCGATGCCCCGCTGAAGCTCACGCTGATGGATCAGGAACTGGTCGCATCCGGTGATCGCCAGAAGGACTAGCCGGAATGACACGACGTGCGGAAGTGTCTGTGCCCAACGTGTTTGCATGACGGGGCGGCCCGATGAAGACGCTTCGCGAACTGCAGCAGGAACTCGACCCGTTGGAACTCGATCAGCTGGATGTTGACATCCGGCTCGCCCGTGAACACGAAACCGGATCGGGAGGTCGGGCGAAGTCGACAGCCCGGCGGACCCGACCGATCGCGACTGCGGTATGGTCAGAGCGGGTTCCCGCAGGCACGAGACAGCGCGTACAACGTGCACGGGACGGCCTGCCCGGACCGGGCGGAAGCGGCGCGCCCGACTATCGTGAGCGGGCCTTCGCCGCGATCCGCAAACTCGCGCGGGCGTGGGGTGGGCAATGCGTCTCGGCCACGTATGAGGGCTACAAGGTGCCGCTCGAGTTCGAGTGCGCAGCGGGACACCGGTTCCCGATGCTGATTCACATGCTGCGCGTGGGTAGCTGGTGCCAGGCTTGCGCCTATGAGCGCGCAACGATTCACTCGCTTGAGGAGGCGCGTGCGCTCGCGGCGGCAAAGGGTGGCCAGTGCCTGTCGACCCAATACGAGAGCACCAGGGAAAAACTACGGTGGCGCTGCGCGGCCGGTCATACATGGCTCGCCAGCCTGGAGGGCGTGCTGGCGGGTGACTGGTGCCAGAGCTGCCATCACCAGAGTATCAAACCCCCGCAGGAAGCTTTGAACAGCGAACATGACGCGCGCGCATAAACGTAAGCACGCGGAGCACAAGGACCACCGCGGCTCGACCGCGTGCAGTCCAACGCAAACGTTGATCCCCGAGTTCGACGCGACGCTACCGGTCACGCATGCTGCGGGCCGCGCGTACAGCGACGAGGACGATCCGTTGTTAACAACATTCGTAACCGGAATCTGGGACGAGTTGTACTCGCGAGAGACGACGCCCGTGCCACCGTGCCCGGCCTGCAAGAGTGGCAACACGCGGGTGCAGAACCGGCCGAATCGCCATCATGCATTACCGTTTTTCCGGTGCCGCGCGTGCAAGCGGACCTACTCGCGCCTAACCGGGACGCCTCTCGCGCGGCTGCGGTTTGCCGTGAAAATGCCCGCCTTCATCCGGCTGCTGTCCCAGCCGATTCCGCTCGAGGAAGCCTCGCGTCGACTCCGCGTCGATTACACGGCCCTGTCGAACTGGCTGATGCGCTTTCGCGAGCTGATCGCGCAGCATGATCCGGATGACCGATGGACCTCGCGCGTGCGGCTTGGTGTCAAATACCAGCCAACCGGGACATGCCCGCACTGCGGCTACAGTGGGCAGCTTCGGAATGGCGGCTTCGGCCCGGACACGCGGCGCTGCGCCCTATGTCCGCACTGCAGCCGCACCTGGTCGATTGCCCCCGGCGTGGAGGGTGCGGACATCACGGTACGCGTCGTGAAGGATCTTGCGCTGACTGCCGTCGCACGCCGCACGCGAGCAGGGCAAGTCGCGCCCGCGCTCGCGAGCGCCGAGCACGCGATCCTGAAAATTCCCGCTCGCGCCGCGCCTGCATCAGTTACCGCGCCGTCCGTTCCAGCCCCGCACGCAAATCGTTTCGACTTCAGCCAGCCACTGCGCGCAAACAGCCCGTTGCCGCGTCGTCATATCGAGGATCGCGAACTCACGGCCTTTCTTGCCGACGAAATCGGCAAGGTCTTCTCGCAGAACATTGAGCCTCCAGCGTGTCCGCACTGCGAGGGCGTCAACACGCAACTGTCGAGTCGGCCGCGCACCCCGACGGCGTTGCCGACCTTCCAGTGCCGCGCGTGTACGCGATATTTCACGCGCGCGACGCGTACGCCGATGGCGAATATGCTCCGGCGCGACATGCTGTTCAACTTTCTGCCGTGGCTGTCGCAACATCGACCACTCGCGCATGCCGCGGCGGAGTTGAACACCTCACCGGAAATCGTGAAGGCGTGGGTCAAGCGATTCCGGCAATGGCTGATCGTGCTCGACCCGTCCGGACATCGTGAACAGCGGGTCAAACTCGGCCTGAAAGCGCCCTGGCCGGTGCTGGCGTGTCCGCATTGCCATCAGGAAGCGCCCGCAATGCCGCATGGCTTCAAGCGAACCCGGACGCAATCCGCGCAGATGCTCAAGCGGCGCCTTTTCCGCTGTACGCTCTGCACACGATTTTTCGACGTACCGGTTAAGGAGCAACGGAACATATGAGCGTGCCGAGACTGCGCCGACTATTGGATGCGTATACTTCCGCCGTTCAATGACTAACCGAGATGATATGAGACGTGTAATAGTCCGGCGTTCGCCGGTCCACGGCAGGGGGGGTGTTCGCGCTACGAGCGCTCGCCGCTGGCGAACGGATCCTCGAATACAAGGGCGAAGTGACCAGTTGGCGGCGAGCGGCGAGCCGCTATAAGCGTACTGGGAAGCCCGGACATACGTTCCTGTTCGGACTCTCGAACGGGCGCGTGATCGACGGCGCGCAGGGTGGCAACAGCGCACGCTGGCTGAACCAAGCATGCGACGCAAATTGCGAAGCCGTGGAAGAGAACGGGCGCGTGTTTGTTGAAGCGGTGTGCGACATCGCCGCTGGCGACGAGTTGTTTATCCGGTACGGCCTGGTGCTGGACGATGCCGTTACCGATGAAGTCGAAGCGCAGTACGCGTGCCGGTGTGGTTCGAACGCGTGTCGCGGGACGATGCTCGGCACCCCGTGAACCTCATCCGTGCCGAACGCAATTTCATCTCGACACACCCGCACCACCGCGATGGCGACGGCATGTCGGTCTGTGGATCACATTGCCTACCGGACGTTGCCCGGGGGCGTGATTCTGGTGTGCAGCACGTTCCAGTCGAACATCGCTGCGTGCAATGGACGAACAACGGGAAGCTAGAGGACGAGCTCAGGCTCGATAGAACGTAGGGTGCCTGCCTGCAGTACCGCCGTCGGCGTCTTGTCGTCGGCCGCGGACAGGCACGACGGATCGGCCGCCGTTCCAGAATCCCACCAGCAAACCGCCGATCGCATCACCCCAGCGACGACCGGCAAGGCTTGCGGTCAATAACAACAGCGGCGTAACGAGGAGCTTGAAAACAAGAACGATGACCACAGACTGGACTCCAGCAATGTCGGCTTTGAAGACGTGCGAAGCGCCTCTGTTTTGCGTCAGATGAATGGCGCGATGTTCGCCATCGCCCGCGTCACGTAGATCTCCCTCTCGCCTACCGGGGCGACATGCTGCATCGCGGCGCGCGCAGCCTCGACGCCCTCCAGACGCGCGATCACCCACACGGCCAGATACTGCGACGCCAGGCACCCGCCTGCCGTCGCGACATTTCCCTTCGCCACGAACGGCTGATTGAGCACCGGCACGCCCGCCTCTTCGACCCACGGTTTGGTAGTCAGATCCGTGCAGGCCGGAACGCCATCCAGCAGGCCCAGTTTCGCGAGTATCAGCGTGCCCGAGCATTGCGCGCCCAGCAGTTGGCGCGTCGGATCGAGCCGCAACTGCGACATCAGCGCGGCATCGGCGGCCACTCCACGTGTCTGTATTCCACTGCCGACCAGCACCGCGTCGGCCTCGCAAGCGTCCTTCAGCGACGCTTGCGCCTCCAGGACCACTCCGTTCATCGAACGGATCTTCGCCGCTGGGCTGGCAATCGATACCTGCCAGCCCGGCTTTCTGACCCGGTTAAGGATATTCAGCGCGATTAGCGAGTCGAGTTCGTTGAAGCCTTCAAAGGTCAGAATGGTGATGTGCATGACGTCCTCGGGCAGATGGAGAGGTTGTGCAAGATCATGGTAGGGCCGATAATCAATACAATCAAATCATTGTCATGGATACATTGAGCCATGCCTGGGGCCCGTTACAAGCAATTGGTTGACCGCCTTGCGGCTGACATCCGCGACGGCCGCCTTCCCCCCGGGACGCGTCTGCCCACGCACCGCGCGCTGGCTGCTCGCGAGGGCCTGGCGCTGGTCACCGCGACGCGTGTCTATGCCGAGCTTCATACGATGGGTCTGGTGAGCGGCGAAGCTGGCCGTGGCACATTCGTCAAGGAACCACTCCCTCGTGGCCAAGGCGTTGACTTGCACGCCTGGAGCGCCATCACGATCGACCTGAGCTTCAACTATCCCTCTGCACCGGGTCAGACAGACCTTCTTCGGGCAGCGCTGCGTCAGCTCGCGGCGGCCGGCGACCTCGAGTCGCTGCTTCGATACCAGCCGCACGGTGGCCGCGAGCACGAGCGCGCTACTGCGGCACGCCACCTGGCGAACCGAGGTCTGGCAGCAACAGCCGGAACGACGTTGCTCGTGAGCGGCGCGCAACACGGACTGACGACGGCCGCTATGGCGCTGCTCGAACCCGGCGACGTGGTTGCCGTGGACGCGCTGACTTACCCGGGATTCAAGCTGGCCGCCGAGGCCGTTCGACTGGAACTCGTGCCGATCCCAGCCGCGGGGCGCGGCCCCGATCTGGACGCGTTGACGGCCCTATGCAAGCGACGACGCGTACGCGCCGTCTACGCAATGCCGACGCTGCACAACCCTCTTGGCTGGGTAATGAGCGCGCGGCGGCGCCGCGAGCTTGTCAGTATCGCTCGACGGCATGGACTGATCCTCATCGAGGACGGGGCCTACGCATACCTCGCAGAAGATGCTCCGCCGCCGTTGGCATCGATTGCTCCGGAGACGACGATCTATGTCTCGAGCTTGTCGAAGAGTGTCGCGACAGGTCTGCGCGTCGGTTTCGTCTGCGCACCACGCGAATGGATTCCCAGGCTTGAACGGGTAATCCGGGCCACGACGTGGAACACTCCCGCAACCATGACGGCAATTGCCTGCAACTGGATAAACGACGGCACGGTGGCCCGGCTCGAAGACGAGAAGCGGCGGGATGCGAAGACGCGCCAAATCCTTGCCGCCGAAGCGCTCGGCAAGCTTAAGACGATGAGCCATCCAGCGTCGTACTTCATCTGGATGCCCCTGACGCAGGAAGTCCGCGCCGACGCGATTGCGATGGCGCTGATGCGTGAGCGCATTTCAGTGTCGACGGCCCTGCCGTTCGCGACATCGACGCATGTACCTCACGCCATCCGCCTCGCGATTGGGTCCGTCGATCTGGCCACGCTGCGCCGGTCGCTGGAAACAGTGGCCCGGGTTATTACCGAACAGACCTACTGACCGGCAAGCGCAAGGGCGCGGTCTGTCCACCAGGGTTGTCCGGCCAGGACCTGTCGTCTCACTACGACGTACTTTCTGTTGCGATGCAACCGTAGAACACGCCGCGACATACCCTTTCCCGACGACATCGCACGAAACGACCCTCGACACGGAATGCGTCGCTTTTCAGACGCCGGCGTGTGCGGATATTGATTTGTATCCCTTACATTCACTGAAGATAACCTGATACACCGTCCCACAGCAGCTTTATGGCCGTGACCACCAGCAATCCGTAGCATGCCCTGTACATCTGCCGCTGGTCCAACATCGCGTGCAAGCGCCAGCCCAGCCAGACGCCAGAGGGGTGGCAAGCAGGCAGATCGCCATCAAAGGTCGGTGGAGGTCTACCACACCACGCACAACCAGATTGAAACGCGCGCTCTCATTCGCGCGCTGTCGTTCGCAACGCTTGGCGCAAAGCCCTACGTCATCGCCGCGTATGTCTGCACGCCGCTCGTGACCATCCCGCTTGAGGACCTGAAGGACGGTGCGCACATCAAGGGCAAAGTCATCGCAGAACTGGGCTACGGCAACACGCCCGCGGACATGATTTCGTACAGCGCCAACGACCCGAGCGGCACGCCGCAAGACATGCTGATGCTGTCGAACTACCATCGCTCGGGCAACATCATCCCGGTCTCCGAGATCGAGGCTGCGAACGACAAGCCCGGCATCGAGAAGCCGGTGCCTGCCGGTCAGATCGTCGGCGTGCAGGAAACGCCGGTACCGCTGGTGGGTGCCACCCGGATCGACAACCTCGACGACCAGTTTTTCATCGTCGTGCGCCGGGCGCTGGAGACGGATGCGCTGCAGTTGGTGTCGTTCGACAAATCAATGCTGTTCCGGCTGACCGATTTCGTCTCCGAATACGACTTGCGTACAGATACAACAACAACGAGTCAGCACAAGTACTTCAGGCCTGCCCATGACATCCTGATGAAGCAGAAAGGGTTCCCCGAGCTCATCAATACGCACAATTGAGGCCGGTGTGATGAAGGCGTCGCGAGTTCTGTGCGCGCTGGCCCTGTGGACGGGCGGCCGCTGCCCAGGCGGTCGCTGCTGGTGTGGTGCCTGTTGCCGTCCAACCGTCAGGGCCGGAGGTGCCAGCGAACCTGTTGCGCATCTCCCTGGTGTTCGCGCAACCTGTTGTCGAGCACGTCCTGCCTCGGTTGGAAGTGCGCCACGCCAACTGCAACATCATCGACAAGCCGTTTTTGGAGCCGGAGCTCTGGTCCCCCAGCGGTCAGTCGATGGCTAGCGAACTAACTTCGCCGTCCATCGCACCGGGAGCGCGGCCCATCCCCAAAGAGTCCGGGTGGGCTGCATCAGCTTGCAGGCATGCCCGGAATGCTGACGCCGAACGACTGAAGCAATAGCACCGCATTCAGCGCGAGGATGACGACCGTCGCGGCAATCGCTGCAATGTCCGTTAGCCGTCTATTGACGAACTCGCCCATGATGTCTTTGCGGCGGGTGAAGAGCACCAGCGCCACCATTGGGATCGGCAACGCAAACGAAAGAACGACCTGACTGATCACCAGCGCCTGGGTGGCATTCACGCCGAGGCCGACCACCACGAACGCCGGCACCATGGTCACCAGACGCCGCACCCAGACGGGAATCCGGAAACCGACGAAGCCCTGCATGATCATCTGGCCAGCCATGGTGCCGACAACGGAGCTGGAGATACCCGAGCTGATGAGCGAAATCAGGAAAACCGCCGCCGCGCCCGCACCGAGCAACGGCGTGAGCGTATGGTAAGCAGTTTCGATTTCCGCGACGTCGCGGTGGCCGGCATGGAATGCCGCGCTGGCCATGATTACCATGGCCATGTTGACGAGACCTGCGAAGAAAAGCGCAACGATGACTTCCCGGTTCGAAAAACGCAGCAGTGCGCGGTGCTCGCTCGCGTTGCTCGCCGGAGTCCGGCCCTGAGTCAGCCCGGAATGGAGATAGATCGCATGTGGCATCACGGTGGCGCCCACGATACCGACCGAAACGGTCAGCGCTTCCCGGTTCGACATTGAGGGCAAGATCGAGTGCAATCCGGCCTGTCCCCATGCGACGGGCGCAATGAACAATTCGACCAGGTAACACAGACCGATCACAGCAACGAGCGCGCCGATGATGATCTCCATTGGCCGGTAGCCACTTTTTTCAAACACGAGGATGCCGTATGTCACCACCGCGGTCACCGCCATGCCGGCCATCAACGGCATTTTGAGCAGCAACGCGAGGCCGATTGCGCCACCGAGGAATTCGGCCAGGTCGGTTGCCATCGCAGCCACTTCGCTGACACACCACATGACGAAGACGGCCTTGCGCGGCAGTTGCTCGCGACACATTTCCGCCAGATTACGCCCCGTCACGATGCCGAGTTTGGCAGAGAGCGCCTGGAACAGCATGGCGATCAGGTTGGCCATCAGTACCACCCACAGCAGCGTGTACCCAAACTGGGAACCGGCCTGGATGTTGGTCGCGAAATTGCCTGGGTCCATGTAGGCGATCGAGGCAATCACTGCGGGTCCGGCGAACAACAGCGCAGAGCGCAAGCCGCGTCGTTTGCCGGCCAGCACATCGCGAATCGCAACAGTCGTGCGATCTGTGAGCGTATTTTTGCCGGCAGTGCTGTTCATGGACACTTCCCGACTTCTCTGAACGAACGTGGCATTGCTATTACTCCAGGCTCTTTAGCGCGTGATGGCGATATACAACGGCCAAACTCCGCGGATGATCGGGGCGGGTGCTGCGCAAAGCGCGCCAGGGGCCGCGGGAAGCTCGGTCAAATACGGCGAAATCGCATGCGCATCGTCAGCTTCGCCCGAAATTTGTTAGGCGACTGACAGGAAGCGGTTGAGCATCGCTCCATATCAGCGCCATTCGCAATTCGTCCTTGCGTGACGGTGAATCCATCCAGCAGAATGAGTGGTTAATTCTCTCATGCATGCCCTCCATGAAGCTTTCACGTCGCGAAGTACTTGGCCGTAGTCTGGCCATTCCCCTGAGTCTCGGCCTGTCGCCTTTCCTCGCCCTTCGTTCAGGTATCGCCAGCGCGGCGCCCCCCAATCTCGCTATCGTAATGAATTCCGGCGAAGCCAGCGTTTCGGTCATCGACATGGCGTCGCACAAGATCGTCCGGACCTTGCCGACGTTGCGCGAACCCAGTCACTGGGCGCTTTCGCGCGACAGAAGCAAGCTCTATATTGCCGACGCCAGCGGCAATGCACTGTTCATTGTCGACCCGCACACCGGTTTGGCGCTTGGCCATAAGGTGATCGCCGATCCGTACCAGCTTGGCTTCACGCCGGATTTCCGCTACCTCGTCGTCAATGCACTGCGGCTCAACTATGTCGACATCTACCGCCCCGACGACCTGACGCTCGTCAAGCGCTTCTCGCCCGGCGGCATGCCGAGCCACCTCGACTTCTCGCCGGACTCGCGCTGGAGCTTCAATTCGATGCAGGAGTCCGGCACGCTCGTTTCATTCGACCTGACGAACCTGACGATCCGCTGGAAGTCGAACGTCGGATCGACCCCCGCCGGCGTGCTCTGGCACAACGGCAAGGTACTGGTCTGCGTGATGGGCAGCGACCATGTGGCGGAAGTCGATCCAGTGACGGGTAACGTGCTGCGGCGGGTGAAAACCGGCGTCGGCCCGCACAATGTCTTTCTTACGCCCGACGGCGCGACGCTCTACGTGAGCAACCGGATCGGCGGCTCGCTGGTGGCGCTCGATCCAACCACCCTCGAGCTTCGTCGTACCTATCCGTTCCACGCTGCGGGGCCAGATGATATTGCTGTCGGCCCCGACGGCAAGCTATGGGTGACGCTGCGTTTCCGGGAGCAGGTCGCCGTACTCGATCCAGCCAGCGGCAACTACGAGACCATTGATGTCGGACGCTCGCCGCACGGCATCTTCCTGACCACCGAAATGAGCCGCCCAGGTCTCGTTACCGCCGAAACGCTCTAACGCCCATCATGCTGATATTTCTCGACAGATTCTTCAATATGCTGGCCGGTGAAATCGACCAGTATCTCGTTCTGCCGTTGCTGTATCACTTCGGCTGGATGCAATGGGAAGAGCTTTCCTTCGACTGGGCGCTGATCTGCGTCTATGGCCTCTTCGCGGTTATCGTCACGTATGCGGTTTGCTGGCCGCTCGAAGCACTCTTTCCGATTGAACGCTGGGATGACCGCAAAGCCGTCGTAACCGACGCGTTCTATACGATCCTCAACCGCGTCGGGGTGTTGCCTGTCGTCAGTTTCCTGCTGTTCTACCAGGTGCAGGTGTGGGTGAACGGCTTCGTGGTCGATCACGGCTACATACCGCCAACGCTTGAGACGTTGATACCGCCGCTTCTCGGACATCCGGTCATTACCTTCATCGCGTACGCGCTGATTCTGGACTGTGCCGATTACTGGCGTCACCGCCTGTCGCACTCATACCGTAGCTGGTACGCACTGCATGCGTTGCATCATGCGCAGCGACAGATGAGTTTCTGGTCGGACGACCGCAACCATCTGCTTGACGACCTGGTCGCCGCAATCTGGTTCGGCATCGTCGGCCTCGCGATCGGTATTCCGCCGCTGCAGTTTCCACTGCTGTTCCTGTTCATGCGCTTCATCGAAAGCCTGAGCCACGCCAATATCAAGCTTTCGTTCGGCTGGCTTGGGGACCGGTTGATCGTCTCGCCACGCTTTCACCGGTTGCATCATGGCCTGCGCGCGGCCGGCCGCAATTCGTGTAACTACGGCGCCGTCTTCCCGATCTGGGACATCGTGTTTGGCACAGCGGACTTCTCCGCCGAGTACCCGCCTACAGGCGACCGGCGCGCACCGGAATCGATGGCCACGGGCGGCTACATCGCACAGCAACTGGGCGGCTTGCAGTTTTTCCTTGAACAGTGGCGGCAACCGGCAAAGGCTCGCCGCAGTTCCTCCTGAGAACATCCCTGCATTGCGCCAATGCCCAAACGGGCCGGTTCATGTGCGCCTGGATTTGATCCGGACCGGCTGGTGCAAAGACCCTGTCAGCAGACCGTAAAGCATCTGCTCTGTGCCTTTGAACCTGAGGTGCGATAATTGCAGTTGCCGGTTTCAGAATGCCCGGATACCGGCATCTACCCGATCTATCCAGCTATCCTCAGTTCAAAGAGTTCGAAGTGGTAGAGACTGTCAAGCAAAGATCAGGGCACATACACGTCGCGATACGGCCTGCGCTCCGGCAACATAGGGGGCTGTCTCTCCCCGACGCGACGCGCCCGTCAAGGCGCCCATGGAGTGAATGATGTTGCGCAGAACCAGTTCCTGGTTTGTGCGTTACACGCCCCGCGCGCGCGTTCGCACGCTCGCGCGTAAAGCGATCGGGCTGGCAATCTTTGTCGGCGGTTCCGCAGTGATTGTCGTGTATCTGCTACGACGCGTCTCCGAAGGCTAAACGTCAAAGACAGGCGTGGCGCATTTGATTTCCAGGCAGTCCCGCGATGCAAACGTCGAGCGTCTGGAGCTACAGAGCAGCGCCCTCGCGGCTGGTAGCCCGACGCTTCGACTTCCTTTCCCTGGTGTTCAGGCGCGATCACCGATCATCCGCATTGCAGACAGCGGGTTATCCGGGCGACGCATAGTCAAATATGGCCGGATTACGAATCGATGTGCACCGACACGCCGGTCGACGAGTAGACCGGCGTTGCCTTGTGGCCGTCGACCGTGATCGTCGTGAACTGCTTCGTCGCCCCGTTGCCATCGATCAGATCGATGGTGTCGCCGACCTTGGGCGCATAGCCGCTCACGAACTTCACGTGTAGCGTGCCGCCGGCGATGGTCAGCTGATTACCAACGTGCAGTTGGCCGGCGCCTTTACCGTCAATGTCGAGTTCGAGTGTCGTGCCGGCGAGCTGCGTGTACTTGCCGACGATGGACACGGGCGACGCCGCCGCGATGGTGATGCCACCCGCACCCACATACACGTCGCCCGTGCCGAACGCATTCGGAGAATCGGCCTCGAGCACGCCGCCGCTTACCTGGGAGCCGCCCGACCAGGTGTTGTTGCCGCCGAGCTTCAATGTTCCGCTACCCTGCAGCGTCAACTTCCCTGCGCCGGCAATGTCGTTGCGCCACAAATCCGACGCGTTGAATCCGCCCAGGGACGCATCCATCGAAACGATGACGCTGCCATGGAACGCACCATATCCGTCCCCGGCTGCAAACATGTTGAGGCGGCCCCACCCTTCCGCATCGTCCATGACCGGATAGCCGGAAGGAAGCTCGGTCGTTTTGAGCACCACGCGGCGCTGCTCAGTGCTCAGATACGGAAAGCGCGTCTCCAGTAACACCTCCGCACCCTTCGGCACAACGGGAGGCGCATTGGTCGATTCGATCGGAGCAAAGCCGAACGTCATACGGCGAGTGAAGTCCGCTTTGTTCGTCGCGTAGTCGGCGAAGCGGTCCGTCGCTGCCGTGCCGGAGTGGGCGAAAGCGGCGAAGCTCGTCGGATTGGTATTCGTCGACTGCATCAGGGCCGCGTGCGCCTGGCTAAATGCGGCGCTCTTCAACGTGGCGTTGCTCGGATCGGAAAGATTCGCAGCAGTCGCCGCAAGTGCAAACATTCGACCAGCAATGACGTCGAGCGGCGAGTGCATACCGGCGAAAATGCGGTTTTCGCCAAGTTCGAGGCCGCGGCTCGCCATCTCCTGGAACCGCTCCGGCAGCACGTAGGCCATCGTCATCGCGTCGCGCATGGCCTCCGCCTCGTGACCGCTGATAAATCCGCCATCGGTCGAAGGCGTGGTGCTCTCGGCAGGCACCAGAGTCGGATCTATCACGACACTCGTGCTCCAGCGGTATGGCCGGGCGTATTTGTAGAAGCGCTTGGCCGGCTCGGTGGACGCGTTGTTGCCCATGATGTTGAGCAGGTCGACAACCTGGCCGAAACTGGTGTTGCCGCCACTGCTGCCGACGCCGATGTTGTTGCCGTTGTCGTTGTACAGAACGGTCGTCGCATCCGCCGGAATCGACGTGATGGTCGTTACCTGCTGCGCCGCCGCGCGCCACGCATTGGTGAGCGGTCCCATGCCATCGGTCACGCTATAACCTTTGCCGCGCCGGTCGTCGTAGTAGGCTGCGTCGGCCTGTGCCGGAGTTCGGTTGGTCGTCTCGGTGACCACGAATTGAATGTTTGCGGCATGGACGGCACTGTTCACGACAGCCCCACCCGGCGTACCGTCATTGGGTAGTCCTGTCCACGTGGACTGCACGACAGCCGGAAAGGAACCGTTGGCGGGCGCGGAGACGCCCGCATCGACGATCTCGGTCAACGGTTGCCAGATGTCGAGGAATCGCGAGACGACACGCACGCCCGCATTCGTGGCGAGCGTCGCATATCGCGCATCGCCGCGCTGGTTAGTCGCAATCGTATCGACGAACGCGGGCACGTCGGGGATTGCGGCGTTGTCGACAAAACCGGGGTCGGCAGGGGGCGCCGGGATCGAGGCCGTCGCCGTCGTCGTCGAAGTGTTCGAGGCGCTCGGCGTAGAAGAATCATTGCTACCACCGCACGCGGCTAGTACCGCCACGCTTGCGAGCACCGTGAGGCGCAGCGGGAGAGGGACGCGAAAATGTGGCATCACGAGACTTTCTTGTGGTTGTTGGTGGCGTCGGATTGTGCGGGTGAATTATGACGGCATTGTTGCGACTGGTTACGCGGTATCGGATATCGTGGCGCGATTCGCAGGTATCCCGGAAGACCTGGTGGTGGAAGCTGCACATGCGTCGCAGACATGTGAACGCAGAACTCCTTAGTATTTGATTGCGGCTCATCCACATTCGCGAAGCATGCGAAAGGTTTCATTCCGCGAGGTATTGGTGCAATGTCGATTCGGAACGCCAACCACAGGGCGATCCTTTAACGGACAGCCGTTTCGCGTGAGCCTAAAACCACCCCTTTACCGTCGCCACTCGCCAGACGACAAACATGACGAGGCCCACCGACGCGGCGGTCAACAGAATGAAGTCAATCGAGCGCACTAGCTTTTTCATATCGACGTTGGATCGGACACGCGACGTCCGCATGAGAACCGGAAGTTAGGCGTGTGGAAGTATCGAAACGCGCTCGTATGGAATGTCGAACGCTCACCAGCACTTCAGTGATGCGAGAAAAGCGCGTTATCTGAGGGCGTTGCGAAGGAAAGGCGATGTCCGGATTGCGAATTCACTACCGGCCCTGAACCGTAGTCGTTATTCGCGTGTGCCTGCCGCGGGCTGCTCTCGTCCGGATAGTGCACTTTCGACTGATGGAGCGTGCCGTTCTGTTCCGCCTGTATGACGTTCGCTTCCACCTCGGAGCGAGTGAGGGGCTGCGCCGACGAGAGCGCTGGAATGGCGATTGTGGTTGCAAGGATCGCATGAGCGATAAGTACTTTCATAAGTTGGCTCCTTAGTGAATAAGCAAATTTAGATGGATCGAATGGACCACGCTAACTGCATTGAAAGCGAGTCGATCTTCACGCTGAGGTGGACCGCGAACAGATAGCGATCGACGGGATGCCCGGTATTCAGTGCGTGGATATGACGGTACGCCCTGCAACCTTAAAAGCCGCTTATCCCGTCTCCGAAAAATGCGCGGCATCCGCCAGCCATGTTCCGACCGTTTATCGATAAAGGCGATTTGGCAGTCTCTTTGACGAACCGGGTTCGCCTGACTCGCCAGGCACTGCGGACTGACCCGCCGCAATCGCGAATATCCGCACTGCGCCGTTAAACCGGGCCATCATGGCGAGCATTCAGCAGATGTTTTTCGAGCAGACGGAGGCTGCGTTTGTTGCAAGCGCTTCAGTACCGCACGCTCCGACGCCTCGCGCTTGCTCGCATGGCGTGGACGACGAGACGGCCACGCCGGGCACCACGCGTTAGCGCCCGGCATTGGACGACCGAACGGTCTGATCCAATCAGGGTCGGTAAATCTGTGCGCTATCGAACACACGCCGGCGAGTCGAATGTCCATGATTTACCGGTAAACGTCATTCCCCTAAGTCGTTTCGAAGTGGCCAGCCGGACTGACTTCGATGGGTGTCAGCATGGCTTGTGCGTAACGCGCTATATTTGAAACCTCACTGCGCGATGCGGCAATGCTCGTATTCGCCCGACAGGCGACGATCTCGAGCTTCTTCTGCACGGCGACGCCCTACTTGCCGCGCGTGTATGCGCCGCGAAAGCTTCGTCTATCGTTGTGAGCGTTGGTGATTTTCAATCCCCGAGATTAACCGGGCTCGTGTTGGACCGTTGCAGCCAGGCCTGGCTCGGGTCTTCCGCTTAACCACGACTTCACAGGACGGCAATATGTCACTTCGTATCAATGACACCGCGCCCAACTTCACCGCGCGGACCACGCAGGGCACCATCGATTTCCACGACTGGATCGGCGACCAATGGGCGGTCCTGTTCTCTCATCCGAAAGACTTCACGCCGGTTTGCACGACTGAACTGGGCTACATGGCGAAGATCGAGCCGGAGTTCACCAGGCGTAACGCGAAGCTGATCGGGTTGTCGGTCGATCCGGTCGAAGACCACGAAAAATGGGCTGCGGACATCGAGGAAACGCAGGGCGCCGCCGTCAAATACCCGATGATCGGCGACACCGACCTCGCCATCGCCAAGCTGTACAACATGCTGCCGGCCGACGCGGGCGATACCAGCGAGGGCCGCACCGCCGCGACCAACGCGACCGTGCGCTCGGTTTTCATCATCGGTCCCGACAAGAAGATCAAGCTGACGCTGACCTACCCGATGAGCACCGGCCGCAACTTCGACGAAATCCTGCGCGTGCTCGATTCGATCCAACTGACCGCCAAACACAAGGTCGCGACGCCGGTCAACTGGAAGCAGGGCGAAGACGTGATCATCACGTCCGCGGTCAGCAACGACGAGGCGCAGCAGATTTTCCCTGGTTTCAAGACCATCAAACCGTATCTGCGCACCACCAGGCAACCGGGCTGACAGATGTGGCACGGCGGCCGCTTGCGGCCGCCTCGCCGACCTTCCTAAGGGATACAGATGATTTTTCGTCAGCTGTTCGATCCTGCTTCGTCGACCTACACGTACTTACTCGGCGACAGCGGCGAGGCGGTGCTCATCGACCCCGTCTACGAGCAGGTGCCGCGCGATCAGGCGCTGCTGCGCGAGCTGGGCCTATGGCTGCTCACGACGCTCGATACCCACGTGCACGCTGATCACGTAACCGGCGCATGGCGCATGCGTTTGCGTTGCGGCAGCGAGATCGGGCTTGCCGGGGTCGTCGAGGCGAAAGGCGTCACGCGAGCGCTCGCGCATGGCGATCGGATCGACTTCGGCACGCGTCATCTGACCGTGCGCGCGACGCCTGGCCATACGAACGGCTGCGTGACCTTCGTGCTCGACGATCTGAGCATGGCCTTTTCCGGCGACAGCCTGCTGATTCGCGGCTGTGGCCGCACCGATTTCCAGCAGGGCAGTCCGCAGCAGTTGTTCGCGTCCGTGCGCGAGCAGATCCTGTCACTGCCGGACGACTGCCTCCTCTATCCCGCGCACGATTATCGCGGCATCACGGTGACGAGCGTGACCGAGGAGCGGCGCTTCAATCCGCGTCTGGGCGGCGACGTCGACGTCGGCGATTTCGCCGGGTACATGAACAACCTGAATTTGCCGCATCCGAAGCAGATGGCGGTCGCGGTGCCCGCAAACATGCGTTGCGGGCAGCCGGAAGGCGGCGCCGAAGTTGCGACCGAAACGCCGGATTGGGCACCGTTGACGCTGCGCTTTAGCGGCGTGTGGGAAATCGAGCCGATGGCGCTGCTCGAGCATGGCGCCGCGTTTCAGATCGTCGATGTGCGCGAGGCGCCCGAGTTCATCGATCGTTTGGGTCATCTGCCGGGCGCGAAGCTGGTGCCGCTGTCGCAATTGACAGGGCGGCTCGATGAACTGGAGCGCGAGCGGCCGGTGGTCGCGGTGTGCCGGTCCGGCGTGCGCTCGGCGCAGGCAAGCGTGTTGCTGACGAAGGCGGGGTTCGGCAAGGTGGCGAATCTTGCCGGTGGGATGCTGCGGTGGCGGACGGAGGGGTTGCCGGTTGCGTCGGATAGTGTTTGAGGGGAATCGGCGCTTCGGGACCCTCACAAGCTCAGCCTTGGCCTTGGCGACAGCCTCGATTTATTTCAGAAGACTCCACAAGGTGAAGGCCACTGCGGACAGCAAAGCGAGATAGGCCAGCAATGCCATCGATCCCAGCGTGAACGCGTGCAACGAACCACCGGTCGCGTAGCCCGCCGCAAGCAGAGCGGCGCCGCCAAACCCGAGTTGATAACCCGTCATGACCATGACGTCCATGCTCTGCGAAATGCGCTTTCCGGGCGGTTTCAAGGGTGAAGCGCAACGTGGTTAATGAAGCGCAGGCGGATGCGGCTGCTTCGCGTCTTGCCACGCGTCGCACGGGCACGCCGCATACGGCCGCTGAGGCCCATCGGCCATCGAACGAAATGCCACGGGCGACCGGACGTTACGCCGGCTGCTATGTCCGCATCACTGTGTCGGGCGATCTTCCGACCATGCGCTGGCGAGTGGTGCGCACCTTCACACCTGCGGCGCAGGCACCCGTGGGTCCAGTCATTGTGCGCCGACCGCGCGATGCTCGCTCACGCGGCTTCACCCGTTGCGGACGCAGATTGTCGATCCGCACGCGACTCGTTCGTCGTATAGATGGAACCGATCAGGTTCATCGCCCAGGAGCACATCATGCGCAAGCACATCGTTTCCATGTCCCTCAGTCTGGATGGCGTCGCTCAATCCCCCGGCGCGCCCGAGGAGGATGCCAGTGGTGATTTTCGTTTGGGTGGCTGGATCGTCCCTTACGCCGACGAAGCGATCGGCGCAAGTGTGCATCATCTGCTCGCGCAGCCGTTCGAGTTGCTGCTAGGGCGTTGCACGTACGACATATTCGCGTCTTATTGGCCATATGTACCGGCCGATTCACGCAACCGCGACATGGCCGACCAGTTCAATCAGGTCCGCAAGCACGTGGCCACGCATCGATCCGATACGCTCGGTTGGCACAACAGTCATGCACTGAAGGGCGACCTTGCCGACGCGATACGCGCGCTGAAACTTCAGGACGGTGCCGATCTATTGACGTTCGGTAGCGGCGACATGGTGCGCCAACTGCTGGCGGCGGGCCTCGTGGATGAACTCCAACTCCTGATTTATCCCGTCATCCTCGGGCACGGCAAACGCCTGTTCGGCAACGATGCGCAAGCGTCCGCCTTCACGCTGGCACACGCGACGAGCACCCCCGGCGGCGTGCTGATCACGCGCTACACCCGCAACGGCGAAGTCCGAACCGGAACGTTCGAGTAAGCGCGAAGCTTCCGATCGACGCTTACAAACGAAGGCCTATTTCTTCCTCACGTCCCGCGCTCGCCTGCCACGCGCCACGGTATCGGCGAACAGGTCGATCACGACCTCGCGCAGCCAGCGATTGCCTTCATCCTGGTGGACGCGCTCGTGCCACAACAAATGGATCGGCGCGGCGGGCAGCGTCATCGGCAGCGCGCGCAGGCTGAGCGAGAACGGCGTGGCCAACTCCAGAGCGAGGCGCTCGGGCACCGTGGCGATCAGGTCGGTACGTTGCAGGATGTAGCCGACGCTCATGAAGTGCGGCACCGTCAGTCGCACCTGACGCCGCACGCCGCGCCGTTTCAGCCACTCGTCTACTTGACCGTGGCCGGTGCCGGCCGACACCACCACCAGATGCTCGGCTTCGCGCCACGCGGAAAGCGTGAGCGGCGCGTCCTCGAGTGGGTGAGCGCGCCTGAACAGACAGACGTAGCGCTGATCGAACAGACGCCGCTGATAGAAACCCCCCTTCAACTGCGGCAACAGACCGATCGCCAAGTCGACCCGGCCGTCGGCCATTTCGTTGCTCAGATTGACGCTCGTATTGCGCACCGTATTCATCGCGATGCCTGGCGCGATGCGCGACAATCGTTCCAGCAATGCGGGCAAAAACACGACTTCGCCGATGTCGGTCATGCCGATCGTCATCGTTCGCATCTCGCGCAGCGGATCGAAGCCCGTCACCGGATTGAGCGCGGCGTGCAAGGTGGCGAGCGCTTGCGAGACCGGTTCCGCGAGACGCAGCGCGAACGGGGTAGGCACCACGCCGCCCGGCGCCCGCACGAACAGCGGATCACCGAGCAGGCGGCGCAGCTTCGCGAGCGCATTGCTGACGCCCGGCTGGCTCATGTTCATTTGCTCGGCGACGCTCGCCACGCGCCGCTCCTGCATCAGCCGCTGGAACAGCAGCAGCAGGTTGAGATCGAGATCGCTCAGTTCCATGGCTTCGGCATGCCTAAGGTCATTCATTTCAGTGATGAAGTAGATTCATTTCATCTTATTGAGCAATGATCGTCTAGTGCTGAAAATACCAACACGGTATCCGCATGCGACGCGCCGGGCGCGCGTTCCAGAGTGGCCCGAATCGATAAACCCGCATATCGGAGACACAATCATGAACCGGATGGATCTGAGCATCGCGATCGTCGGCGCCGGCATCGGCGGCCTTACGCTGGCGCTCGCACTACGCGAACATGGCATCGATGCGCAACTCTACGAGCAGACCGATGAGTTGCGCGAAGTGGGCGCGGCCGTCGCACTGTCGGCCAACGCGACGCGCTTTTACGAGCGCATGGGGCTACGCTCCGCGTTCGAAAACGTGTGCGCCGAAGTACCCGGGCTCATTTATCGTGATGGCCGCAGCGGCAGCGTCATTGGACATCATCGCGGCATGCCCAGCTATCGCGAGCAGTTCGGTGGCTCGTACTGGGGCGTTCATCGCGCCGATCTGCAGGCGGTGCTGTCGAAGGCAGTTGGTCTCGAGCACATCGAGCTCAGCCATCGCCTGGTCGATCTCGTGCAGCATCCCGATCGCGTGAGTCTCGCGTTCGACAACGGTCGGCGCATCGATGCCGATCTCGTGATCGGCGCCGACGGCGCACGCTCGATCACGCGACGCTGGATGCTCGGCTATGACGACGTGCTGTATTCCGGTTGCTCGGGCTTTCGTGGCATCGTGCCGGCCGAGCGCATGGACCTGTTGCCCGATCCGGAGACGATCCAGTTCTGGGTCGGGCCCGGCGGCCATCTGCTGCATTATCCGATCGGCGACAAGGGCGATCAGAACTTCCTGCTGGTCGAGCGTCATCCGTCGCCGTGGCCGTCGCGCGACTGGGTCATGCCGTCGACCGAAGGCGAGCAGCTGCGCCTGTTCAAGGACTGGCATCCGGCCGTCGTGCAGATGATCACGGCCGTGCCGATCAGTCAGCGCTGGGGCCTGTTTCACCGTCCGCCGCTCGGCCGCTGGAGCAAGGGCCGCGTGACGCTGATCGGCGATGCCGCGCATGCGCTCGTGCCGCATCACGGCCAGGGCGCCAACCAGTCGATCGAGGATGCCGTGGTGCTGGCCGCGCAACTCGCCAAGGCGGGCCCGGGTAAGTGGCGGGAAGCGCAGGAAGCCTACGAGCGTCTGCGCCGGGGCCGCACGCGCAAGGTGCAGTACGCGTCGATCAGCACGGCGGACGTACTGCATCTGCCGGACGGCCCCGCCGCGCAGGAACGCAACGCGCGGCTAGGGGCGCGCGACAGCATGCTGCATCATCTCGACTGGATTCACGATTTCGACGCGCTTGCGCAAGAGCCGAGCGCGCGACAAGGCGGCACGTGGCTTTGAGCCTCTCCATGAGGCTTCAATAGGGAGGCGGTGGGCCGCATGCTCATGCCAGGCGCCTCTCTCCAGCCACTACGCGTCACATGCAACCCGTTGACCGAGTGGCGCGTCAACCTGATCACGTTACCTATATTGCCGCTCGTCTACTATCCGGGAAACTGCGCGCCGGTGGCAATTGCACCTATGTCGCTGCGATTGCAGCCCTTTGTGCTTGCGCTGATTCACGGCTGACGGTCATTTCTACCAGCTGTCAATGGCCGGTAGCGGCTGGCGACACCACGCTCGGGGTCGCCAGCGTGTTGTTGCTCTTGGGAGCGGCGGTGGTGTCAGACGTCGAGCTGCTATTGCTGCTCGGCAGGCCCGAGTTCGGTGCCTTGGCGCCCATGCCGCTGTCCGAGTTGGTGGTGCCCGGCATGCCGTAGCCGCCCGTCGTTGCGCCGTTCATCTGGTTCGACGGACTAGCCGTGCTGCCGGCTGTACCGGTCGAACCGCTGCCACTCTGGCCTCCGGCCGCCTGCGCATAAGCGCCGCCCGACAGCGAGAGTGCGGCGACGGCCGCGACTAGTGTGATGGTTGCCTTGCTCATGATCCGCACCTCCTTAATTGGACTGGAAGATAGACGCAGACAGTTGCCGCCTGCGCTACAGCAATGTCGCAAACAGCGTGCCGCGTGCTTTTGTAGGTAGCGAAGCGATCGGCGGCGCACGAAGTGGCGGTCGTGGGGCGACTCCAGCCGTTGGATCGCACGAGATCTGCCGCGAAATAAGCCGCTCTCCGCCGGAATAAACCCCGCGCCGTTCTCGTTCATTGACCGTTAAGTCCTTTGGGCAGAACAAGGAGTGCGGTCATGAAGTCTCTACTCGCTCTATTCGGCGTCGTTGCATGCGGCGCGGCCGTCGCGACTCTGATGTCATGCGGCGGCGGTGGCGGCGGTGGCTCGAGTTCGAGCAGCGCGAGCCCACCCGTCCAGTCGTCATTCGCAGCGACGGCCCTCGTATCCGATGGCGCGGTGCCCGCAGCACACACCGACGCTAATCTGAAAAACCCTTGGGGCGTGGCCTTCAATCCCAAAGGTTTCGTCTGGGTCGCGGACAACGGCACCAACGTCGCGACGCTCTATGACGGCAATGGCGTGCCGCAATCGCTGGTCGTCACGATACCCGACGGCAAGAACGGCTCCGCATCGCCCACGGGCATCGTTTTCAATGGAACACAAAGCTTCCGCGTCACGGAAAACGGCAAGTCTGGAGTCGCTGCGTTCATCTTCACGGGCGAAGGCGGCACCATCACCGCGTGGGCGCCCGCCGTAGGGCCGACCAATGCGTTCGTCATGTACGACGACGGTACGGGCGGCGCCGTCTACAAGGGTCTTGCGCTCGCCGCGATGAACAACGGCAACTTCCTTTACGCGACGGACTTCCATAACAACAAGATCGACGTCTTCGATACCTCGTTCACGAAGGTCGCGATGCCCGGCGCCTTCACGGACCCGGCGATTCCAGCCGGCTTCGCGCCGTTCGGCATTCAGGCGATCGGCTCGAATCTGTTCGTCACCTACGCGATGCAAGACGCAGCTAAACACGACGATGTCCCGGGCGCGGGGCTCGGCATGGTCGATGTGTACGACACCGCGGGCAACCTGAAGCAACGCTTCGCGACAGGCGGTCCGTTGAACGCGCCGTGGGGCATTGCGCAAGCGCCCGCGAACTTCGGCTCGATGAGCGGCGCAATACTGATCGGCAATTTCGGCGATGGCATGATCAATGCGTTCAACGCGTCGAGCGGTCAGTCGATCGGACAGATCAGTGGACCGAACGGCAGTCCGATCGTCGAGCAGGGCGTGTGGGGCATCGCGTTCGGCAACGATCTCAGCAATCAGCCTTCCAGCACGCTCTTCTTCGCGGCGGGGCCGAATGACGAAGCCGATGGCGTCTACGGAAGAATCGATCTGAATACGACGTCGAGCTCAGGTACGAACACGGGTACGAACACGGGTACGAACACCGGCACAAGCGCGGGCGGCGGGATGAGCATTGGAATGTAGCGCTAAGCGCGCAATTGAGAAGCGCCGCTCTCAATTGCGAGAGCGGCGGTATTGCTTATGCGAGACGATGTGTGCATGAGCAGTGCGTGTGATGATCATCACATCCACGCGTGGTTGAGCACCAGCGATGTCAGGTCCTGGCTGCCCTGACTCACATCTGATTCTGACGCCGGCATGCCCGCAATATCTGCTGAACTGCAAATGCCCCTCGCACGGATTGCACATTCTGCAGCGGGCAATCGTAGCATTTTGCGGTTCGGTGCAAGACCTGGCCGACGCCCGTCTTATACTCGACCCGCGAGAGCGGGATCGATCTCGTTGTTTGTCAGGCCGAATTCCGCCATGCGAGCACGATGATCTGGCGAGCCCAGATATGAACGAAGGGCTTTGTTTACCGCCTGGATCAGATCGCTGTTACTTCTATTGAACGAGAATGCCCCGAGCGGAGGCTTCTGCTGCTTGCCCTTCGTTCCCGGTTCGTGCTCGATAGCCTCGAGCATTGAGCCTCCGATCCGGTTCGCAATGATCCGATTCCCCAAGGCCGTGCTCGCATACGCATCGACGGCGCCAGAGAGAACCGCTTCGACAGCGTCGGCCTGATGCTCGAAGACGACTATTTGGTCCTCGCTTACGCCAGACGCTTTCGCTGAGTCGTGCTGCACCTGTCCGGCTATGATGCCAAGGCGCGCATCAGCGCGTTTGGCAAGCGACACGTAGCTGTCGAGCGCTTTCGGGTTTCCAGTCCGAACCAGAAAACCGTCTGCGATCCCCCATACCGGGACGCTGAACGCGACCATATTGGTGCGTTCGCGTGTGACGAACAGCGGAACGTTCATATCCCACCTGCCTGCTTCAACGCCGGGCAGGAGTTCACTAAACGACGTCAGATGATGCTCGATCCGGGCTACGCCGACCGCCCGAAGAACCGCGTCGGCCAGATCGATGTCAGCGCCCGTGGGGGTACCATCTGCTTCCGTCCAACCGAACGGGGGTTCTTCGATGTACGCAATCGTTACCTTCATCGCTGTGTCTCGCCAATCGGGAACGGCCATCAAATGCCGGGCCGAATGTTGACGATTCTACTTACATGCGCGGTTGTCGTTGCGGCGGCTCTCTCTGAAACGAACGCGGTTATGCCTGGATCGGGTGTCGGTCTTATGGACGTTGGTTGGATTGCGCGGCATCGCTACGGAAACGCACCCACGTCTTCCGGTCAATCCATGGTCACAACCCTGTCACGCACTGCCTCAAGCGAAGCGGCAGTTGTTCAAGGAAAGATTTTTCGCGCTCACCACAATATTCGCGCTCCTGAAACGTCTTCAGGCGCATGGAACCGCCACCCACCTCGCACCCGATGACCGACCGAGACAGCGACATCACCGCGACCGTGGTGCGTGAGCGCACGAGGCTCGTCAATTTTATCCGGCGTCGAATACGCGACCCGGACGACGCCGAAGACATCCTGCAGGATGTGTTCCACGAATTCGTGCAGGCTTACCGACTTCCCGCTCCGATCGAACAGGCGAGCGCGTGGCTTTTCCGTGCCGCGCGCAATCGCATCATCGATCGTTTTCGCAAGAAGAAGGAGCAACCGCTGACCGATCTGTCTGAGGCCGAAGACGACGCCAGCGGTGAGTATCGCCTCGACCTCGCCCTGCCGGCGCACGATGCAGGCCCCGAAGCGCTTTACGCTCGCGCTGTATTGCTCAAGGCCTTGCAGGATGCGCTCGATGAGTTGCCGCCGAATCAACGTGAAGTATTTATCGCGCACGAGCTGGAGGGGCGGCCCTTCAAAGACATGGCGGCGGAAAGCGGCGTCGCGCTCAATACGCTGCTCGCGCGCAAACGCTACGCGGTCTTGCATCTGCGCGCCCGACTGCAGGCCATTTATGACGAACTGGATATATAGAGGAGTCGAGGGATGAAGTTTCGAATCAGATGTGTGGGCAAAGCGCTGCTGGTGGTGGTCGCCATAGGCGTGCTCGGATGGGTGGTCATGACGCTATGGAATTGGGTGATTCCGGCGCTATTCGTTGGCGCCCGTGCGATCGACTTCGCGCATGCGTTGGGCTTGCTGGTTTTGAGCCGCATCCTGTTTGGCGGATTCCGCGGACACGGCGGCTGGCGCGAACGGCGTCACTGGCGCAAATGGGAAGCGATGACGCCCGAAGAACGGGAGCATTTCCAGACGGCATGGCGATCGGGCCGCGGCCGGCGCGCGGGAGATTGACCATGCGCGAGAAATCAACGGGCGACTGCAAACAGAAGCCGGGCGTGATTGCGCCAGTCGTCGACCTGAAACGTTGCGAAGGCAAGGGCGATTGCCTGGAGGTCTGCCCTGAGAATGTGTTTGAGATCCGGCGCATCGACGAGGTCGATTATCTCAGCCTCGATTTGATGCACCGCCTCAAGCTACGCGTGCATGGAATGAAAGTCGCCTACACACCGAACGCGCACGCCTGCCGCGCGTGCGGTCTTTGCGTGACGGCGTGCCCTGAACGCGCGATCAAGCTCGCCAGAACGGCATAGCGTTACGCGTTTTAAGAGCAGCGCAGGCCGCCTGGCGCAGTGGTCAGTATTATCGATCTCCTCAAGGAGCGCACATGGCTTCATCAACCACGGATCTTCTGCGACAGCTTCACGAACAGAGCCAGACAGAAGTGATAGCCCGCGCACAGGCGCAATTTCAGGGGTCGAGCGAGGAGTTTCTGACTCTCGCGGAGGAATACGAAACGCTCGTACCTCGACTCCGTGGACGGTTTCTCGAAACGCTCGGGCTATCGAGCGAAGATTTCGAATCCTCGCAAGGTGCTCCTCTATCGTTAGCCGTGTCAGCGGAAACGGGACGGTTCTTACGCAACATGGTGCTTTCGCACAAGCCGGCTCGAATCCTCGAACTCGGCAGTTCCTGCGGCGTGTCCACGCTGTATTTCGCCGAGGCCCTTCGCACGTTAGGCAGTGGGACGGTTGTCGCGACTGAACTCGATGCTGTTAAGTGCGCACAACTTCGGACCCACGTCAGAACGGCGGGCGTAGACGCTTATGTTGACCTGCGGGAGGGCGATGTCTTCCAGACCGTTTCCGAACTGGACGGCACTTTCGACATGGTGTTTATCGACGTCTGGGCCAACACCTATCTGAATCTGTTCAAGCAGATTGAGCGCCTGCTACGCCCGGGATCCATCGTTCTCGCCGACAACATGTACACCGCCGAGGACGCCGTTCGGCCATACAAGCACTACCTCGACGACGATCCGCGCTTTTCGACCACGACGCTGGACTTTGAATCAGGGGTCGAATTTACAGTCGTCGTGTCATAGGCTGACGAAGAGTGGACGCCGTCCAGAATCCGGTTCATGTGCCATTCAAGCTGGAAGGTTCGGCGATGCGATGTCTTGTCGACCATCCGGGGCGGATGCGCTAAATGTCATAGCAACTCCTCGTCAAGTCCGGACAGCACGATGGCGGAATGGCCTGCGCTGCGCCTGTGGACAGACTGCGCGCAAATCGTGCTGCCCCCGCCGACCTACGCATTCCCACGCAGGGCCTCCGGGGCCGCAGGCGGCGTATCAGCCATCCGACCTGCTGCTGCGCCCGCTGTCCGGCGTGATCGGGTCGTCGAGCGCGTCGACGAGCGTGCGCCGCCCCGCGTCGAGGATTTCGTCGGCGAAGGCCGGATCGGCGCCTGCGATCGCACGCGACAGCACGAGCGCCCCGACCATCTGACTGAACGCTGCAATCGCATCGCGACGGGTTTGTTCCGTCGTCGCGCCTTCCGTGGCGATCATGGCTGCAAGCCGGTCGAGATACGCGGCGAGGCCGCGCGCGTAGGACGCACGCGCCGCGTCGGTCATCCGTGGAGCGTCGCCAGCGAAGCCGGACAGCGGGCACCCTGCTGCGACGTTGTCGCGGTGCGAGGCGCACAGGTAGCGTGCCGCCTGCTTCCCCAGGCTGCCGCCGTTTGGCGAATCCGCGTAGTCTTGCATCGCCTTTTCCATGACCGCGGTGACCAGCGCATCCTTCGACTTGAAGTGGTTGTAGAAGCCGCCCTGGCTAAAACCGGCTTCCTTCATCAACTCCGTCAGCCCCACGGCATCGACTCCGCGTACCCGGAAAAGCCGCTCGGCGGCCGCGACAATCGCGCTGCGGTTCTCGGCGGCCTGCTGTCGTGACACCCCCATCGATTTCTCCCTTATACAAGCGATCGCGTCGATTGAAAAACACAATGTCGATCACCATTGACATGCCCGAATTACGTCGACACAATTCGCCATAAGACGATGGTGATCGACATTGAGATGAGTGTAGCCGACTTTCGCGCACAACGCGAAGCAACGCCGGCGTGGCACGGATGGCAGTCCAGGTTGATCGCGGTTCTTTGATGCCGGCGGGCGGCGGATGTTGGCGCCGTTCGGCGGCGCAACGGTTCGGTACGCAAGGGCAAGTTTGTTTTCTCCGGATTTCATGCGCGCTGCGAACCGGCGCACATGCGATTCATCATGCGAAAGGATGAGATATGAAGATCGAAGGTGCTGTTGTTTTCGTGACGGGTGCGAACCGCGGGCTTGGCCTCGAGTTCGCGAAGCAGGCGCTCGAAAGAGGAGCGCGCAAGGTCTATGCGGGCGCGCGCGATCCGGCCAGCGTAACGCTGCCGGGCGTCGTGCCCGTGAAGCTTGACGTGACCGATCCGGCGGCCGTGGCCGCTGCCGCCGACGCGGCGGGCGACGTCACGCTTCTGATCAACAACGCGGGCATCGCGCGGCTCGGCAGTCTGACGGACGACGGCGCGCTCGACGCGTTACGCGATCACTTCGACACCAACGTGTTCGGGATGCTGTCGATGTCGCAGGCGTTCGCGGGCAACCTTGCCGGCAACGGCGGCGGCGCGATCCTGAACGTACTGTCTGTTGCGAGCTGGATAAACCGGCCGATCCTCGCGGCTTATGGCGTGTCGAAGTCGGCCGCGTGGGCGGTGACCAACGGCCTGCGTCACTCGCTGCGCGAGCAGCACACGCAGGTGGTCGGGCTGCATGCCGGTTTTATCGATACGGATCTGACGCGCGGGCTGGAAGTGCCGAAGGCGACGCCGGCCGACGTCGTGCGTCAGGCATACGACGCGATCGAGGCAGGGGCGGAGGAAGTGTCCACCGACGAGTTCACGCGGCAGGTGAAGGCCGGGTTGTCGGCAGGCGTCTATCTCGACGCTCCGGCGCCGCACTGAAGGCGCCGGAGCGACCGCTCGTCGCGCGCGGGCATCTGGACGGAAAAGCAGGTCGCGGGCTGGAAGGAGGTGACCTCTGCGGTTCACGCAGCCGGCGGTCTGATCGTCTCCCAGCTCTGGCACGTCGGGCGAGTCTCCGATCCCATCTTCCACGCCGGGGATATGCGCCACGAATGGCCGGTAGTGGCCGCGCGCTGCCCCATGCATGAGGGACCGTTTCCCGTGGCACGTAAGGCGGCGATCTGCGGCAGGCGACCCGGAGCGCCCAGCCATCGCTACAAAAAAACGGACGCATGACGCACGTGATCAAACTGGAGTTGCTCCAATGCAGCTATCCGTGTGCGTATTTCAAGTACCTGCAGCACGGATTGCCCGCACGGCCTGTTAGCGTCCCGGGCTCACTCGCCTGGTGGCAAGGAAGCCTCAACCGCGGACCGCCACAGTAACCACAATGAGAGCCGAGAAGATCAGCGCCGGGGCGAGATGCCGGAACGGTTCCCGATTTCGTAGCAACGTGAAGAGCGCGCCGATCATGATCGCACCGGCCAGCGTTAGGCCTAAGACTCTGGTTTGTCGTCCAGCAAGAAGTGCCGCACTCAACAACTCGAGAGCGCCACAGAGCCACTGAAACCATGCCGGATAACCCCAGCGTGCGAAGTCGCGCTTCACCGCGCCGGGTCTTGCGAGATTGACCACCCCAGCAACCGCGAACAGAACCGCTACGATCGTCGCGAGGATCGATTCTAAAGACGCACTGTTCCACACCATCGTCATGCTCCGTTGATTTGCTGAAAGTGTTTTTGTGCAGAGAGGTCCGCAATCAGGCCGGGGCCATGGGGCTCCCACGCAAGAACTCGGCGGGCATGCTGGCCGCTTACTGTCTGGTCGAGCGCCAGTGCGTCAGCGAACAGTCCAAGCGATTTGCGAGCATCGTCGAGCGACCAGAGTTCGACGCGATCGGCGCCGACCGAGGCCCGAATCGCTTCACCCATTTCGGCAACGGCAACGGCATCTTCCGCGACCACGTTGAAGATCTGTCCCGTGACCCGACCGTCCCCGCTTGCCGCCTGCTCCACCGCGCTCAGGTAAGCCGTGGCGAGATCGTCGACGTGAACGGCAGGCCAGTGACCGCGACCATCGCCGACGACCCTCACACTGCCGGTCTGACGGACCATCCCGGCAAGCATGCCGAAGACGCCACCGCCGTAGCCGTGCACCATCGCCGGCCTGAGAATCACTGCGGCAATCGAGCGGCTCGCCGCTAGCGCCCGCACATGTTGCTCCACTGCGGGCCGCCAGGCGATGAGTGGTGTCGGGTTCAGCGCCGAAGCTTCAGTCGCGGGCTCCCCCTCCGTATTGCCGTAGACCCAGGTGCCCGACGTATAGACAAACGCCGCGCCCGGCTGCAAATGCGAAAGCATCGCTACAGCCGCAGCCTCATCAACGGCACCGGCGGAAGCATCATTGGTCGACGCCATGTGCACCACGCCCTCAGCGGCACCGGCAGTCGCAGCGAAAGACTGTGGCTCACGCAGGTCGCCGGAATGCAGTGTCACGCCGAGATCTGCCAGCGCGCTGGCAGCAGCCGACCTGTCCTGGCGCACCAGCGCCGTCACCTGATGGCCGCGGCTGATTGCCTTGCGCGCGACCGCTTGCCCGATGTAGCCAGTACCACCTGTCATGAACAGTTCCATAGCGTTCTCCTCGATGATTCCCTGCGAAGTTGATAAGTCACACGAACGAGACTTACCGGTCTCGTTTTGACAAATCTAAACGAGACTGACCAGTCTTGTCAACTACTCGGCGATCTGTTATTTATCTGGGATGAACACACCCTCTCTCCCCGACCTGAGCCCGCTGCAACGCCGTAAGCGGTCCGCCATCCTAGAAGGCGCGAGAACCGTTTTTTTAAGCCAAGGTTTCGGCCTGGCAACAATGGACGATGTCGCCGCGGCCGCTGGCGTCGGCAAACAGACGGTCTACCGCCACTTCAAGTCGAAGGAGGCACTCTTCGTTGGTCTGGTGAGCTCGATGTGCGCTCAGGTGGGGGGACTTCTTGCCGGGGCTCAGGACGAGCAATCCGATGGATCACCCGAAGTCGAGTTGCACGAGTTGGGGTGGTTGCTGGCACGAAGCCTTATCGTGCCGGATTACCTGCGGCTTTACCGGGCCATCGTCGCTGAGGCCGAGCGTCTTCCGGAACTCGGCCAGGTGTTTTACGAAAATGGCGCAAAGGTCGTGCGTGCCTTCGCGGCAAAAATTCTGCGAAAGCGATTTGACGAATCGACTGCTGTATTGCGGGCAGCGACATTCGTTCAGTTGGTGCTAGGCGACGCGTATCTGGAACTGTCAATTGGCTACACGGTGCCCGATGTTGAAGCGCGCTTTGCGCTGCAGATTGACGAGGCGGTGTCGGTGGCACTTCGCTAAAATGGGCCAACCCTGTCAGTTTTCCGCGTAGCGACACTCCACATCAGTTCATTTTGACGCCGCGACCAAACTAAGCGCGTATGCTGGGAATACCACCTTGTCACGCAACGCATCAGGAGCAACACCATGGCCAAGAGTCAATTACGCAGCACTCGCGAAGCGAAAAAGCCCAAGCAACCCGCGAAGCCGTCAGTGCCGGCGAAGCCGTTCAGCACGGTTCGTTCGCGGGTTGCGAACGAAGGTGTCGCCAAGAAGAAGACGTAAATCGGTTGGCCGCGGACACGCGGCACAGCGATCACATGCAACTTGTAACGTTCACAGCAGTAAATTGATATCTCCACATTGAAGGCGCAAACCGCTTCGGGAGGCGCATCATGATCCATCACCACTCGGACCCCACTTTTCGTGGGCTTCCGCTCACGGCCGAGCAAGACTCGGAAATTCGTCACTACCTGAACAGGAAGGCCAAGCTGGGCAAGCCATGGAATACTCCCGAGCTGCGCGGGATGCTTGAGGACATGCTGCTGCCGCCAAGTACCGACGACGACAGCGAGAGCGATATCCCGGGCGACGCGTCGAGCGCCGCTGAGCGCGCAGCCGCGTTCGTCGATCAGGACATGGAACCAATCGAGGCGTATGAGGAATTGCATGCCGCGATGGAAGCCGAAAGCATGAAAGGCGATCCGCACTAGCGGGAGCGCGCCGCGCAGGTAGTGAGCGTGCAACCCGGTCCATCTGAGGCGTAGAACGAAGGACGACACATGGCACTCAGTTTTTCCAACCCCAGCCGCAGCTATGATGGGATCAGGCATGGCGTGTGGTTCTGGGGATACGACAAAGCACGCGAGATTACCTTCTTTGTGGAAGACCGCGTACTGAAGCATTTCGACTCCGCCCTAGGTACTGACGAAGCCGAGGTGCTGGCCTCCTTCGACCGGAATCGCAATGAGATCCTGAAGGTCGCCATGACCCTCTATGCCGAGGGGCCGCAGACTCTCTACACGCTGCACTAAAGCTTCATCCGGTCACCCATGCTGAATGAGTTGATCCAGTTCAGGCGATCAACGCGTTTTCATACAGGCTCGATCCGCTGCTGCCGGTCGACGGCTTCCGCATCCTGAGGCTGTTTTTGATGCACTTCGGCCAGTCGCCGGGGCGATCGCTGACGACTTCTCGACCGAAGTCGACTCTTGATATCAGGACTGGCAAGGCAGTTATCAGTCTCCTTTGCCTGCCTCCATTTGTGCATCCACGACCTGAAAGGTCGGGATGCAGGACACCTTGCACGTCTGGAGGCCCTACCATTGGTAGCGCACGCCGAGATCGCCCTCGACGCCACTACGGCGGACATTGCTGTCTCCACTCACGGCGAACTGGTAGCCGAACTGTCCGTAAAGGTTCAGCCGCTCCTTGAGCCTGGCGGTGACACCGCCGGCGAGCTCCAGTCGCGTGGCCTGCACATTCAGCGGCACCCGGTCATTGGCGAAGGTCGTGGTGGCCTGGGCATTGAAATCCCGCCACAGGTTGGCACGCACATACGGCTGCCACACCGCTCCCTGGCTGCCTTCGATGGTCCACTTCCCGCGCACGCCGAGGCGGCCACTCGCGCCCGAAGTGGAGCCGAGGGAGACTTCACCCAGACCATCGTTCGCGTCGGAAAACGACACGTGCTGCCAGATGATCTGCGCCTGCGGCTCCAGCTCGAAACCCGGGCCGAGCGGCAGCGGGATCGGATAGCCCCCCTCTAGTGATGTCGCAAAGCCCGTACCCCGGACCGGCAGATTCGCAAACTGAGTGGTCGCGGCGCCGTCGTAGTGCGTACCCTGCACAACCGCATCGACATACCAGCCACTGGGGCCGTAGTGCGTCCAGTAGCCTCCGCCTGTATATGCATTCAGATGCATTGAGCCGGTGTGCTCCAGCGTGTATCCGGTTGCCGCTGCGTTGGTGACCAGGCCATCGACATCTGCACTGCCGTAGCCGTATGCAAAGTAGACGCCTGCAGCGTCGCGATGACCGGGCCAGACGCTTCCACGCCATAGGTCGAGACCGGTCTGCACGCCTCCGACTCCGCCGCTCACGCGCGGATCGGCGTAAGCCTCGTAGCGGTTGTCGATCTGGCCGCCGAACACGCGTCCCCAGGCGGAGCTTGCCCAGCCCGAGCCGCCCGCACCGCCGCTCTCCGTCGTGAGCGTGTCGCCGATGCGCTCATGGAGCGTCCCGAGCATTTCGACACCCATCTGCCGGGCGACCGGTTGAACTACGCCATAGGTGGCCAGTTCCGGCCCGATGATCGGGTAGACGCCTGGCGGCAGCGGATCCGGTGGGGGCTCGGTGCCAGGTCCAGTTCCCGGTTCCTCTTCGCCTCCCTCCGGTGGGGGCGGCACGACGAACGACGAGCGCAGAAACCAGTCCTCGGGATTGCTGCTGTTGAGGCCGCCGCGAAACAAACGATAGTCTTCGGCGCCACCGCGCGCCTCGCCGACGAGCGCAAAGGCGTCCGACGCCGTGGTGCCACCGTTGGTTGTCTCGACGACGAGAATGCCGTTGCCCGTCGTCAACCCACCGGAGCCGCCCGCGTTCGTGATACGTACGGCTGAAGGGTCGGCGTTGCCGCCGTTGATGATGAGTCTGTCCGACGGCGAGCCATCCAGACCGAGGAAGGTGCGCAGCGCGAGCGTGCCGCCGGCACCCACGAAATTTTTGACAGTCATCGCACCGAATTGCCCTGCCGGGAGCCCGAAGCCCGGCTCAACCGTTCCGGCATTGGTGACGGTGTTCAAGTCCGTTCCTGTACCGCCCAGGGTTCCGTTCGCCTCCACATTGACCGGCGACTGCAACGAGCCGGTCAGATTGAGCACGCCATTGCGAACGTTGGTCGGACCAGTAAAGGTGTTCTGGCCGGATAACGTGAGCACGCCGTTGCCGGCCTTGGCCAGTGCCCCGCTTCCGGAGAGCACGCCGGACCATGTCGCGCCCATGCCGTTGGTGTCGATGGTCGACGTGGTGCCTCCGACCAGCGTTGCGTTGACGCCTGCGCTCAGCGCCGAACCCACCACCTGTATCGTTCCTCCACCGAGATTGAATGCATAGGTGCCACCCAGATTGTTGAAGTCGCCGAACAGCGAACTTCCGCCGATCTGCAGTGTGCCGCCCGACAGGTTATACGTGCCGTTGCCGGCCGCCGCGAGGAACAGTCTCGACGCGCTGCCGATTGCAAGGGTACCGCCGGTCTGGTTGATCGTACCGGTGCCCTGGCTACCCGTGGACGTGACGTTCGAGCCGATGAACAGCGTCCCGTTAGCCACGTTGAAGGTGCCGCCGCTCAGATTGAGCGTGCCGCTGCTCGGGTTGCCTTGCGTATTGCGGCCGAGCGTCATGAAGTCGGTGGTGCTGTTGCCGAATGTGACCGTTCCGCCCGCCAGGTTGTAGGTGCCCGTACCGCCCTGGTTGCCGATGTTCAGCGACACCGGCGTGCCCGGCATACCGAAGACGACGTTGCCCGCGGTCTGCGTAACCGTGCCCGTGCCGCCGAAGTCGCCGACCTGGAGCGCGGAGTTGAACGTGAGCGTGCCGCCGCTCACGTTCAACGTGCCAGACGACGTCGATCCGGGGACCTGCGTCGCGAGGGTATTGCCGAGGCCCAGCGAAAGATAGTCGATCGCGGTGCTGCCGCTGGAGACCGCTAGTCCACCGCCCACCACAAAAGCCGAGCCGCCCTGAATCCGCGCACCGTTGATCGTGAACGTCCCTGCGCCAGTCTTGACGAAGATGCCTTGCAGCGCGTCGCTCGCCGTGCCGGCATTGATGATCGTGCCGGAGAAGCTGGTGCTCGTGTTATCGGTGCCAACCACCAGTATGTTCGTGCCGTCGATCACGGTGCCGCTGCCCGACAGGTTCGGCAGCGGCACGACGCCCGTCGCGACCCCCGGAATCGGAGTGGTTGTGACGCCCGAAATATCGAAGGTGCCGTTGTTTAACATCCCGCTGGTCAAATTGATGCTGCCGCTTCCCGTCAGCGCCAGCGTGCCGGCAGAGATGGTCGTCATGCCGGTATAGGTATTCGCATTGGTCAGCGTGAGCACGCCGTTGCCGGCCTTGGCCAGTGCCCCGCTTCCGGAGAGCACGCCGGACCATGTCGCGCCCATGCCGTTGGTGTCGATGGTCGACGTGGTGCCTCCGACCAGCGTTGCGTTGACGCCTGCGCTCAGCGCCGAACCCACCACCTGTATCGTTCCTCCACCGAGATTGAATGCATAGGTGCCACCCAGATTGTTGAAGTCGCCGAACAGCGAACTTCCGCCGATCTGCAGTGTGCCGCCCGACAGGTTATACGTGCCGTTGCCGGCCGCCGCGAGGAACAGTCTCGACGCGCTGCCGATTGCAAGGGTACCGCCGGTCTGGTTGATCGTACCGGTGCCCTGGCTACCCGTGGACGTGACGTTCGAGCCGATGAACAGCGTCCCGTTAGCCACGTTGAAGGTGCCGCCGCTCAGATTGAGCGTGCCGCTGCTCGGGTTGCCTTGCGTATTGCGGCCGAGCGTCATGAAGTCGGTGGTGCTGTTGCCGAATGTGACCGTTCCGCCCGCCAGGTTGTAGGTGCCCGTACCGCCCTGGTTGCCGATGTTCAGCGACACCGGCGTGCCCGGCATACCGAAGACGACGTTGCCCGCGGTCTGCGTAACCGTGCCCGTGCCGCCGAAGTCGCCGACCTGGAGCGCGGAGTTGAACGTGAGCGTGCCGCCGCTCACGTTCAACGTGCCAGACGACGTCGATCCGGGAAGAGTTGGGGCATTGCCCAGGCCCAGCGAAAGATAGTCGATGGCGGCGTCGCTGCTCGTCGCCGCCAGTCCACCGCCAATCACGAATGCGGAGCCCCCCCGGATCCTTGCGCCGTCGATCGTCAGTGTTCCGCCGCCCGTTTTGACAAACTGGCCTTGTTGCGACGTTGGATCGCTCGCAACGCCAGCATTGTTGATCGTGCCCGAGAAGCTGGTGCTCGTGTTATCGGTGCCAACAAACAGGACGTTGTTGGCGGGGGTGTCGATCGTTTCGCTCCCGGAGAGATTGGGCCGTTCAGTCACCGTCTGCTGCGCCAATGCCGGCACGGGTGACAGGCCCATGAGCCATATGGCATGGAGGATGCAGAAAGAGTTGAGTCGCTGGTGCCGCGTCGTCAGCGGAATCGTCAATCGACCGCGCGCGCCGCCGGCCAACGTGCTTAACGATGCGCGATGAATCGCTCTTGCCGCCACGACGACCCTCCGTTACCTGCCGGTGGAAGTTTGCCAAGTCAAGCGAGCTTGACTTCGGGAGACCGACCCATCGACGTTGACTTTGGAAAGCATCTCCCCGAACAGTCGTTGCCTTACTGGTTGTGCGCACGCGATTGAGTTGTTGCCAAGTTCTGCTAAGGGTAGGTAGGCAGATTGATTTGTCAAGAATTAACCTGGAAGGCGTCGATTGCGGTCCTGTCATGCGAGTTACCAACGGCTCGCCACCCGAGAAAAGCGCCTGAGCATATCGTCGTGTCCCGATTGGATCTCCGCTTTCCAGATTGCCACTGACGTTTGACTGTCCCGGCGATGCTTCCGGTGAGCGGCTCCTCGCGGCCGAGCGCAGCCGTTTACCAACCGCGCGACAACCCGGTGATACTTCGGCATCCACTCAGTCAGATCGCGCCCGCCTCAGTTAGAGATGCCTCGGACCCGCCGCGATGCCTCCCGCATCCGTTGGGACTTCTGCTTTCCCAACCATTGCAGCGATTCCCGCACGACCTCGGGCGGAACCTCATTGAATGATGCGCTGCGAATCAGCGCCTCGCTTGCGGCAATGTCGTTGAACTGCCCCAGCTTGTTCTGCACGGATGTCAATTCCTTGATGGTGCGACCGTGTCCGCCTTTGATAACGGGTTGAAAAAACTCCAGCAGGTACCTCAGTTTTTTGCCTGCCTTTCGAACGTCGTGAAGAACCTCCTCGTGGGTGTCCTCGCTGCGTGCAGCGCGTCTGCTTCGCTTTTGAAGTGCACGCTGTGCTAGACGGACACGCTTCTCGGCGAACGCCTGAATGGGTAGATCGTCGCAACGCGACAGCAGTGTGGTTTGCGCGCGAAGCAGGACATCGTTCAGAAACGCCTCGACATCGTCGCTTTTGATCATCGTCCGGCTATGCACCACCGCCTGCGCGCGCTTCTCGCGCGCCGCGGCTACGAGCAGTTCGATCGAGGCGCCGGACTCCTCGGCGGCTCTCAGCAGATCGCCTGCTATGTCCCAGTCACGGGTTCGGCCTGCCACGGCCGCAAGACGCTTGAATTCTTCGGTGGCTTGCGCGGTCGATTCCTCTCCGAGGTATGGAGAGTACGCCCAGTACAAAGCCCGAAGCTTTCTGAAAGCCACGCGAAGCTGATGAAACCCTTCTGCATCGCTCTGCGTGGATAGCTCTCTTGCCCTTTGCACGGCTTCGGCCACCACTGGCGCCGCCAGCGACGAGAAGGTACTGGCGATGGAACTCGTTTTTGAAAGTGATGAACCTGCCGTCCGGCGGTTGACTTTGAAGAGAGTGTTTGGCCGTGGCAAGGACCAGTCACCATCCATATTCATTGCAGCCTCGAGTCGAATAGAAAATCCATTTGCCGAGACCTTACCATAGCGACCCTCTAGCGCCGAGATTGTGACGCGGTGATGACATGCTTTAAGCTGCCGCGCGTCCGCTGTCCTCGCTTCGAAACATTACCGGCTTCTGCTGTTCTGTATTAGGATGCTCAATCAACTATGTCTGGCAACGCCCGATACGCCGCCGTGTGGTGCGCGTCTTGAGAGTATCTGGGGCATAAGTGGGAGTTCGGTTTGAAAAAACGCGCCACCGTGATCTGTCGCAGAGGTAAGCGAATCCTTCTGGTCGCACGTAGTCAAGCAAAGTGGGCTTTACCGGGCGGGATCCTCAAGCGTGGAGAACATCGCACGGACGCCGCACTTCGGGAACTCAAGGAAGAAACTCAACTATCCGGCAAGTCGGCCAAGCATCTCTTCGACTTCCGTGGCAAGCAGAAGCACCATCACGTGTTTTCCTGCGACATCCCGAATCGGGCCAAAGCTCGCCCGAGTAACGAAATAGCCAGGTGTCGCTGGGTTCACATGGACGAGATCCGTCGCCTCATGACCAGCGGGCCGACGACCGATATCGTGAAGCTCATGTATCAGCGGCGCAGGAAGTAGCCCAGACCTTCAACTGATACCCCGGCGTCCGATTGCACTGCCAGGAACTAAACAAGCGAGGCCGGCGCACCAGCCTCGCTCAGAATTTCGAAGGCCCGAAAAACTACGCCGCGAACCTGAGCGCCTGTGCGAAATCCGCAATCAGGTCGTCGATATCCTCGATGCCCGCGGACAGCCGCAGCATGCCGTCGGAAATGCCCATCGCCTTGCGCGTTTCCGGCCCGGCTTCGAAAAAGATCGTCGGCGCGACGGGAATGATCAGCGTGCGCGTGTCGCCGAGACCGGTCGCCTTGACCGGCAGCTTGAGCGCGTTGACGACTTCGACCATGCGATCCACGTTGAGTAATTCGAACGACAACAGCCACGACGCGCCCTTGAACAGCGTCTGTGCGATCTCGTATTGCGGATGGCTCTTCAGGCCAGGATAGAACACGTTGCCGATCGCTTCGTGCCCTTCGAGAAACTGCGCGAGCGCGAGCGCATTGTCGCTGCTTTGCTTCACGCGCAAGGCGAGCGTTTCCGCGCCCATCGCGATCGAGTGCGCCTGCTCGGACGACAATGCCGCGCCCATGTCTCGCAGGCCTTTCTTGCGGATCTGCAGCAGCCCCTGATCCTTCGCCGCCGAACGCCGATAGTCGTCGGCGATGTTCGGATACGCGCTCCAGTCGAACAGACCGGTATCCGTCACCGCGCCGCCGAGGGCCGCGCCATGACCCGCGATAGTCTTCGTCAGCGAGTTGATGACGAGGCTCGCGCCGACCGCCTTTGGCTTGAACAATGCGGGCGAGGTAATCGTGTTATCGACGAAGTACACGATGCCGCGCTCACGGCACACGTCACCGATACCTTGCAGGTCGGGAATCTGCGTGCCCGGATTCGCGATGGTTTCGACGAACACCATGCGCGTATTCGGCCGGATTGCGTTCTTCACGTCGTCGACGTTGCACGCGTCGACGGTCGTGACTTCGATGCCGAGCGCCCGCAACGTGCCGAACAGACTGTTTGTGTTGCCGAACACGTAACGGCTCGACACGAGATGATCGCCCGCGCGCAGCAGCGTGAGGAACGTCGCGGTGATGCCGGCCATGCCTGTGCTGAAGCAGATGGTGCCGACGCCTTCTTCGAGGCTGGTGATCTTGCGCTCGAGCGCGGCGGTGGTGGGCGTGCCCTGCCGTGCGTAATTGAAGCCGCCTTTCTTCGTGCCCTGGAACACGCCGATCAGGTCCTCGACGCGCTCGAAACCATATTGCACGGACGTATGAACTGGCTGACGCAAGGCACCGTGCTCGGTGCCCGCAATTCTGTCGCCGTGAACGATGCCAGTGGTGAAACCTTGCTTGTCCATTCCTTCTCCGCTTTTTTAGATCGATTGCTTCCAACCGATTATCGCCTGTAACCGCTCGCCGGCGAAGTCCTTGGCGTCCCGTCCGGCGGCGCGGGATACCCCAAATGGGCAAAACCCGCTCCGCGATGTTGCGCTGCGGGGTTGACTAGCCTCGGTGGCACGAACAGGCTCTAAGTCTTCATCGACCAGCACGGGAGCGAACGTGGCCGACCCTGATCATCCTGGTAGCAAGCCGAGGACGGCGCACATCATCGCCGCGCAGGCGAGCCCGTGCGACGAGCTCGTCATCCGCACGCAGCCCATCACGAGCGGCCGCCCGTGCCAGCGCAAGCGCCTCGCGCTGGCCGCGACGATCGGTGGTTCGAGCATGGCGTTCATCGATGGCTCCGTCGTCAACGTCGCGCTGCCGGCCATTCAGAGCGAACTCGGCGCGAGCGTCGCGGCGATGCAGTGGGTCGTCAACGCGTATCTGCTGTTTCTCGGCTCCCTCGTGCTGGTCGGCGGATCGATGGGCGACAAGCTCGGCCGGCGCACGGTGTTCATCGCGGGCGTCGCGCTTTTCACGCTGGCGTCGGCCGCTTGCGGGTTGGCACCGAATGCGTTTGCGCTGGTCGCCGCGCGCGCGGTTCAAGGCATCGGCGCGTCACTGCTGGTACCCAGCAGTCTCGCGATCATCGGCGCAGTGTTCGACGACGCAGAGCGCGGACGGGCAATCGGCACCTGGGCGGGCGTCGGCGCGATCACGTCGGCCGTGGGGCCGGTGGCGGGCGGCTGGCTCGTCGACGCGTGGTCGTGGCGCGCGATCTTCTTCCTGAACGTCCCGCTCGCGGCGCTGACGATCGCGCTCGCCATATCGGCGGTGCCCAACAGCCACGGGGCCGATGCGCCTGGACAGCTCGACTGGCCCGGCGCACTGAGCGCGGCCACGGGCCTCGCCGCGCTGACGTTCGGCCTGACCGAAGCATCGGCGCGTGGCTTCGCGCATCCGCTCGTATTCTGTGCGATTGGCGCCGGCGTGCTGATGCTCGCCGCATTCGTGACCATTGAGGCGCGCAGCCCCAACCCGATGATGCCGCTCGACCTGTTTCGCTCGCGCGACTTCGCCGGCGCCAACCTCGTCACACTGCTGCTTTACTTCGGCCTTGGCGGCACGTTCTTTTTCCTGCCGTTCACGTTGATCCGCGCGCATGGCTACACTGCGACCGAAGCGGGGGCGGCGCTGTTGCCGGTGCCTTTCATCATCGGTTTGCTATCGCGCTTCACTGGCGGTCTGACTAGCCGCTTCGGTTCGCGCACGCTGCTGACCGTTGGCCCGGGCGTCGCCGGAGTGGGGTTCACGTTGCTGGCGCTGCCGTTCGTGCGCGGCAGCTATTGGGCTGAATTCTTCCCTGCGCTCGTCGTGCTCGGGCTCGGCATGACGATCACCGTCGCGCCGCTTACCACGACCGTGATGGGCGCGGTGCCGAGCGAGCGCACAGGCGTGGCGTCCGGCATCAATAACGCCGTGGCGCGTGTGGCGGGCCTGCTGGCGATTGCGGTGCTCGGCATCGTATTCGTGTGGTCGCACCACGCGGCGCTATCGGCGCGCCTCGACGAACTGCATGTGCCGCAAGATACGCGCCAGATCGGGCAATTGCTGGCGCCGGTCGAGCAAGCGGGAGGGGCGGCGGGCGACTCGCATACGCCGCGCGAGACATCCGTGGCGCGCGCGCAAGCCGATGCGATGACCGACGCGCTGCGGGCCGTCGCGCTCGTCTGCGCCGCGTGTGCGTTCGCCGGAGCGGGGCTTGCGATGGCCACCATCCAGCCGCTGAAACGGCCGGCGGTGGCGCGCCCGGAGTGAGATACGAAACTCAGTGGTGAACAGGCCGCGCCGGGGACCCCGTCGGCCGGATCACCGCGGCCGCTCGCGCCTCGATTCTTGCCGCCGACGAAGTCGGTTGATGTGGCGCGCTGTCGTACCCGTTCATTTGTTCATCGACGACGAAATCCGCGACTCTCATCGCGTCCATCGAGTTGCCGTCCACGTCGTTCCACTCGCGAATCGCGCGATTGACCTTGGTTAGTGCGGTGACAGCAAGCAGTATGGCGTCGGTCTCGGTGATCTTGCCTTCGAGATCATCTACGAGGTAGTCCGCAACACGTAGAGCCGCGCCGACCAGATTGCTGTCGTCGCTCAAGTCCGTCAGTACCGCATGAACTACTGCGAGGCAAGCATCTTTGCGTGCAAGTGCGATGTCTGTCATGAGGTTCTCCAGAGTCCAGGTGCAAACACAATTTATTCCGAGTGCTCCCTGCATGTCGAATGCGCCCACCGCGAAGCCGCCACCGCGTTGCCTTTACCAGCGCTGGTGGACGTGCGGCGCGATATGGCGCTGATACACATCCCGGACCCGTTGCATTATCTCGTCGGACAGCGGCGCGAGGCTCGCGGCCGAGACGTTCGACGCTGCCTGGGCCGCGTTTTTACTGCCCGGGATGATGACGGAGACGGCATCCTCCATCAGGATCCAGCGCAGAGCCAGCTGCGCCATGGAGGCGTTCACGGGTACGAGGCCGCGCAGTTCGTCGACCGCTTGCAACGCGACGTCGTAGGGCACGCCGGAGAACGTTTCGCCGACGTCGAACGCCTCGCCATGCCGATTGAATGCACGATGGTCGTCTGATGCAAAAGTCGAATCCGCGGACATCTTGCCCGTGAGCATGCCGCTGGCCAGAGGCACTCGCGCGATGACCGCAACGTCTTTCTTTTGCGCTTGCCTGAAGAACAGATCGGATGGACGCTGACGGAACATGTTGTAGATGATCTGCACCGAAACCACGTTTGGATATTCGATCGCCTTCAGCGCCTCTTCCACCTTTTCGACCGACACGCCGTAGTAGCGGATCTTGCCCGCGGCGACGAAGTCGTCCATTGCGTCGAACACCTCGGGACGGTAGTAAACCTCCGTCGGCGGGCAATGCAGCTGGACCAGGTCGAGCGTGTCGACGCCGAGATTCGAGCGACTCCGGTCGATGAAAGCTTCGAGCTCCCGCTTGTTCAGATAGCCGCTGGTCACATGCGGGTCGAGTCGGCGCCCGAGCTTGGTGGCGACAATCGGACGTTCGCCGCCTCGTTGCCGCAGCACGTCGCGGATGATCCGTTCGGAGCGACCGTCGCCGTAGACATCGGCCGTGTCGATGAACGTGACACCGTTATCGAGCGCGGCATTCAGCGCGGCCTTGGCGTCATCTTCCGCAACACTGCCCCACGAGCCGCCGATCGCCCATGCCCCAAAACCGATTTCCGACACATTCCAGCCGGTACGACCAAATTTTCTCGTCGAAAGCGTCATTTGGATGCTCATCCTCTGTTTTTTTGCGAAGTTGCGTCGCAGGTGGTTCATGACCCTTGCGGGAGCGCCGGCGACCTTTGTACATAGTGTAGCAAGCGGGCAGGGCCGTTGAAGTAGGGTATGCGTCCGGGCGGAATCGATGACCGCCCGCGCGATGCGATGAAGTATGATTTCCACGGCATCGAAGCGGCCGCTCCGACAACAGGACGTGGAACCCGGATAAAGGTGGCGTAATGACAACCAACGCAGGTTCTGACGGCATCGCGAACGACGGGCTCGGCGTCACGCGCACGAGTGCACGGATTCCGGCCATCGCACCATCGCGAACCGCGCTTGTCGTCATGCACTACCAGACCGACATTCTCGGACTCTTTCCGTCGGTCGCGCCCGCCTTGCTCGCCAATACGCGCAGCTTATGCGACGCGGCCCGGGCCAAAGGCGTCAGCGTCTATTTCGCCAACCTCAGGTTCAGTCCGGGCTATCCGGAAGTCAGCCCGTTGAACAGGAACGGGCAGGGAATCAAAAGTCTTGGCCTCTTCCTCGCAGACCGGATCGCGCCGGAGTTGGGCCAGCAGGCCAACGAACCGCTCGTCATCGCGCATCGTGCGAGCGTGTTCTTCGGCACCGATCTGGAGGCGAAGCTTTCGGAGCAAGGTATCGATTCGCTGATCATGGTCGGCATCGCGTCGACCGGAGTCGTGCTCTCCTCGGTCGCGTACGCCAGCGACGCGGACTTCCGCCTATATACGGTGAAGGATTGCTGTTACGACCCGGACCAGGTGGTCCACGAGCATCTGTTTTCTACCGCATTCGATTCACGCACAACGGTGCTGTCACTGGAGGATGCGTTACTGCTGCTCGCGTAGACCAATATCGCCAGCTCGATTACGTCTTTCCCCGGCGTTCCGTTGGTTTCGCTACGAACAAACCTCGCTATCGCACCAGCGCTTTCGGGCCGCCCGGCGTGACCGAGTAACCGTCGTTCAACGTCTGCAGGAATGCGATGACGTCGCGAATCTCGGCCTCGTTCAGCGCGGGCTTGCCGCCGAGCTTCCGATCCATTGGCGCATCCGCGAAGTCGACGTTGTTGCGATAGCGGCGCGGCAGATCGTCGAATTTGTCGACCTTGCCGTTGGCCCCCTTCGGATACCACTTTGCCGGATTGGTATCGCGCTCGACATAGAAGCGCATCACGTCCTCAAGCTTATGAAAGCGGCCGTTGTGGAAAAACACCGAGCGCGTCGCAACGTTGCGCAGCGTCGGTGACTTGAACATGCCGCAGAAGCCGGTTTCCTTCGCCAGATCAGAGCGATAGGGGCCGCACAGGCCAAGGTCGAAATACGTCGGATCGCGATTGGCCGGAATGTCCGGGTTGCGCGGCACCCCGAGCGCAATGAACGAAAAATCGGCGAATTGCGCCGGCCGTCCACCGGGCCCGGGCGCGTCCAGATGGCATTTTGCGCAATTGCCCTTGTCGGGGTTGTTGAACAGCGCGTAGCCGCGCAGTTCCTGCGCCGTGAAGTCCGCATTGCCCGACATCGCCGCATCGAACTTGCTCGTGTACGGATGGAAGCTCATGTCTTCGGTCTGAAACGCTTCGAGTGCTTCGCCGATGTGCGCGAATGCCTTGTCCGTCTGCGAGAAGACCTGGGCGCCGAAGACTTTTCTGAAGGTGTCGGCATAAGCGCTGTGCCGCAGCTTCGCGACGACTTCGGCCGCGCTGCGGTTGGCCATCTCGTTCGGATTGAGCAGCGGCATCGACGCCTGATCGTGCAACGATGCGGCGGCGCCGTCGCGCATGAAGCCGCCCGTCGGTCCTTCGTCCTCGGTATCTTCCGAGGCGGGCGTATAGAAGTGCCGGCTGAACAACGGCGTGAAGCTCAGATAGCGCAGCGACGGCACCGAACGCGTACCCGGCTGGCGCATGTCGGCGCCGCCCAGTTGCACGGCAAGGCCGTTCGGTGGACCGTAGGCGTGCTCGGGACTATGGCAGCTCGCGCATGACATCTTTCCCGAGGCCGATAGCGACGCGTCGAAGAATATCTGTTTGCCAAGTTCGGCCCGCTGGCTCAACGCGGCAGCGCTCGCGGGGTAGCGAACCCATCTTTGCACCGAGACTTTGGCGGCCGCCTGGGGCACCGCTTTCGATGCCGCGGCAAAGCCGCCCGCGGCGGCCGTCAGTCCATTGCTCGACGGTGCTTGTGCCGTGGCTGAAAAGCTCGCACCCAGCGTGAAGGCGGCGAAGGCGGCAATCGTTGCAGCGCCCAATCCACTCGCCACTTTGAAGCAATCTCGAATCATCTGCATGCGTGCGTCGTTTCAACGGAAGACGGTGGAGCGAAGGCCCCACCGTTTTTTCGATGCTCTCGTCGATCAGAAATTGAACATCGCCATCAGGTCGCCGATCGAAGTCGTGTTGATCGGCAGATACGGGCTTTGCGTCGAGGTGACCGGATTCGGCAGACGGTCACGGCTACGCGTCGACAGCGGCTGCAGGCGCCAGTTGCGTTCGATGAATTTGAGCACCGACGCATGATCGTAGTAGGTGTGGTCGACCATCCCCTTGCGGGCATACGGCGACACCACGAGCATCGGAATGCGCGGACCGTCGCCGAAGAAATCGAGGTTCTGGATCGCGCCGGTGTCGAAGTGGCCGCCGCCTTCGTCGGTGGTGATCAGGATCGCCGTATGCGCCCACAGCGTCGAATTGGCCTGAACGTTGGCGATCACGGTCTTCAGGAACGCCTCATAGGTGGCCGGTGCCGAATAGCCGGGGTGACCGCTGTCGAGGTTCTTCGGCACGACGAACGACACGGCGGGCAGCGTGCTGTTCTTGATGTCGTTGGCGAACGTCGTCAGATCGGTCAGGTTCGCCTTCAGCGCGGGCGTGCCCATCACCTTGCTCGACGCGACCAGCGGGTCGCCGATGACGTTGTACTGCGCCGACTGTGCAAGCGCCGCCGCCTGCGCCGCCGGCAACCCGTCCGCGAGTTCCAGCAGCTGGGTTTCAGCTGCAAGGTCGCTGGTGGTGCGCCCGCCCGTATACCACTTCCACGACACGCCCTTGGCGGCCAGCGCCTCGGCGATGGTGGGCACGGTCTGCGGCGGGTAGTTGTAGTTGTTCGGACCGATCGGCTGGACGTTGCCGTTCAGGTCATAACCGGGGTTGTAGTTGTTGACGAGATAGTACTTGCCCGCGTCGCAATTGCTTGCGACCTTCTTCGTGGCGAGGAAATTGAGAATGGCTGACACGCCGGCCTGGCTCGCATCGGAACAGTTCACGTAGGAGCCGCCTTCGTAGCCGTCCTGCGTGTAGAAGTTCGCCGTTTGCGCCATCGGGTCAGGATTTTCGATCTGGTTGGCCGGCGGCGTTGCGACGGTGCCGGCCGTGTTGAAGTACGGCTCGTCGGCCGTCGCGATCGAGAAGAAGTTCGCGCCGGTGCCGCCCATGATCGACTGGTGATAGTTGTCGCTGACCGCGTAGGTTTGCGCGAGTGACTGGAAATACGGCGCATCGCCGGTCGACATGTTCATGAAGCCCATCAGTTCGCCGCCCTGCGACGGATTCTGCGGCGTGATGCCGGTCGTATCGCCGCCCTGGCCGACCGTGGTGGCCACCCACGTGAACATGTCGTGCTTGCTGTTGTCGCCGCCGGTTTGCTGCCACATCTGGAAGAAGCGATGGACCGGGTCGCCGGTCATCGCGTAGAGCGTCAGCAAGGGCGCGACGGCCGTGACCTGCTGCGCGTACGGTACGTACCTGGTGATCTGGAACGGGCCGTTAGGCAGCGTGGCCGGGAAGCGCGTGTCGGCCGTGCCGCCGCCGGTCGTGAAGGTCTGGAGGTTTTCGATGCCGATCTGTTCCGGCTGCGGCAGAGTCGCGTACGCCGCGCCGCGCGTCGGGTTGATCGTGTAGGCCGTTTGCGTCGTGCCCTGGTTCTGGGCGGCCTGCGCGAAGTTCGGACCCGGCGTGCCGTCCGCGTTGATGATGCCTTCCGACAGCAGGTTCTTGACCGTCTGGCCGTCCGGCGCGACGTAGCCGCCGAACAGGCCGTCGAAAGTCTGGTTCTCGCCGACCACGACGATGACGTGCTGAATCGGCGTCGTGGTCGCGCTGTTGCTCAACGCGAGCGCCGAGGTCACGGCGGCGGCCGGCATCGCGCCGGAGACCGCGCCCGTGGGCGGGATCGAAACCTGCGCGCGGCTGGCGTCGACACCGGCGGCGACCGTGCCGGCGTGCACCGTGAAGCGCGCGATATCGAACAGGTTGTCGAGCGGGTTACTCGCATTCGCCTGATAGGGCGTGCCGATCGGGTCCGCGACGGTATTGACCGGCACGTTGAACGCGCTGAACAGTGGCTGCAACGCGCCCGCGACGGCCGCGTCGGCCTGGGCGATGCTGCTCGCGGAGATCTTCGCCGACGCGATCTGCGCGCTGGTCGGCGCGCCATTGGGCACGATCCCCAGCACGCGCTGCGTGAGCAGCGACGTCAGCGGATTCAGATTGGCGACCACGGACACGGCCGCACCCGACGACGCGGGCGCGGGATCGATGACCGCGGACAGGGTGGCCGGCGTGCCGTCCGCATCGTTGAATGGCGCGGTCAGAACGAACGGCGCCTTGCCCGTCGTCGACACGGTGAACTTGCCGGTCGCGTCGGTTTGGCTCGACTGCGTGCTCTTCCCGTCGCTGTCCGTCACCGTGACGGTGACGCCGACGATGGGCGCGCCGGCGGCGGCGATGCCCGTCGCGGTGACGCTGGTGCTGGTATTCGCGCTGGCACTCGAGCCGGTGGCGGGCGAGCTGACATTGTCGGGGCCGCAAGCGGCGAGCGAAAGCATGACTCCCAAACCGGCGAGTGTCGAGGCGCTTCTTTTCATGGTCGTTGGGTCGTGTGGGTTGTCGGTCGTCGTTTTTTTTCTGTGCCGCAAGACTCAAGACCGCTCGACGTCGCGGGCCTGGATGGCGCCGCGATCTTCCCAACGCCATATGACAAGGCCGTGATGACGTCCCGCGGCTCGATCGACGGTTCTCTCTAATTTGCTACGACGGCGCGGTCGATTTGGCTCGACCGGCGACGCCCTGCTTGTGCAAGCGGGCCGACTTCCTGCATGCGAGCATGATTCACGCCTCGTGCATGCCGTATTCGGCGATCACGATGAGTTACTCGCCACATCGGCATGTGATTTGCTGGCTGATACTGGAAGAGAAACCAACCGGATGACAAAACGTGGCGTCGAAAACAACGGGCATCGCCCCGCTCCAGATGTTCGAAAGCGTCGTCATCCGCTTGTACGACGGCGGCGTCCTGTCGCCGGCCGTGCTCGAACGTGTGATCGGCGCCTTCGCGCAAGCGGATGTCGACTGGCATGACACGGTGCAGGGCCGCTCCGTCGACGGTCGTTCACTGCACGAAATCGTCGCGCTGACGATGCTGCCGGGACAACCTGTCCGATCGGCATCGGCATCGTTCATGACCGTGATCGAACACATCGCGGGCGTCGCGCCGGATACGGACGAGAAAGCTGCGCAGCCAAAAACCGCGCGACGCAAAAAAACCGCGCCGCCGGTGGATGAAACGGACGCGGAGTCGGAGTCCGAATCGCAAGAACTGCTTGCGCAATTGTCGGGTGACGGACGATCCGGCAAGCGCCGCCGCGCGACCGAACAGGATCGGCCGGCGGGTTCGCGCGGCTATAACCCGTTCGTCAACGCACGGCCTCCGCGTTCGAAGAAGCCGTGACGCTGGTTGCCTTCGTCGACAGGAACGGTCGTTGGCCCGACCCGATTCCCCCGCTGCCGTACACTGTCCGCTGGCCGCATTGCCCGCTGCCCGCCAGCTCCAACCCATGCCCACTTCACTCAGTCCCGCCAACTGGCTAATCGCCCGTCGCGATGCCGAAACCGGCATCGAGAGCCTGCGCGCGCATTTCGGCGGCCACGCCTACGATCCGCACGATCACGACGATATGTTGATCGGCTATACGGAGCAGGGCGTGCAACGCTTCCAGTGTCATCGGTCGTTGCACACGAGCGTGCCGGGCCGCGCGATCCTGATCGAGCCCGGCGCGCTGCACGACGGTTACGCGCCAGAGGCGGCCGGCTTCACCTACGCGATGCTGTATCTGCCGCAAGCCTGGGTCGAGCGCGCGGCGCGGCGGCTCGGTCTGCCGGGACTGGCCGGCGTCGAGGCGGCGTTCGGCCATACGCTGGTCGACGACCGTGCGCTCGTCGATGCGATCGGCCAGGCCTTCGCCGCGATCTACGGCAACGAGGGCCGGCTCGCGCGCGACCAGACGCTCGATCGTCTGCTGCTGCAACTCGGCGCCCAGCTACGCGCGCCTCTGACCGGCGACCCCGCCGCGTCACCTGCGATCACGCGGGTGCGCGATCTGTTGCACGAACACATGGACGGCAATCTCGGGCTCGACGAACTCGCCGAAGTTGCCGGCATCGACCGGTTCAGGTTGACGCGTCTGTTTCAGCGCGCGTTCGGCACCTCGCCGCATGCGTATCTGGTGCGCTTGCGCCTGCGCGCCGCGCGGCGCCTGCTCGCGACCGGCCGCACGCCCGCGCGGGTCGCCGCCGAAGTCGGCTTCGCGGATCAGAGCCATCTCGGCCGCTGGTTTCGTCGGGCGTACCGCATGACGCCGGCGGCGTACCGGCAGATGTGCACAAACGTTCCAGACTGATCGCGCGGCATCGTCGATCATGAGCGGCTCAACGAGGAGTCATCATGTTCGATACCAAAGTGGCGCTGATCGTGCGCAGCGATCTCGCGGTCTGGCAGAAGCTCAATGTGGTCGCGTTTCTCGCGACCGGTGTCGCGGCCGCGGCGCCCGATGCGCTGGGCGAACCCTACGAGGATGCCGCCGGGCACCGCTACGGCCGCATGCTCGGCCAGCCGATGATGGTGTTCGCCGCCGACCGGTTCGGTCTGCAGGGCGCGCATCGGCAGGCGCTGTCGCGCGAGCTCGGAATCGTGCCGTATGTGCACGCGATGTTTTCGACGGGGCATGACGCGGCGAATCGCGCAGTCTTTCGCGCCGAGGACGCGGCGAATCTCGATCTCGTCGGTCTCGCACTGCACGGACCGAAGAAAGCCGTCGATAAGGCCGTGAAAGGTTTGGCCTTGCACGAATGAGTCAACGAGTGCGCGAGCCGCTCGATTGTCGGCGGTATTCGCGCCGAACTCTAAAAGAAAAACGTTTGCCGCGCCGGACGCGAATTGCGTTAAAACAAAGAAGGCTTATTCGGCGAATGCACGGGGCATATCCAAAGGGCATAGGTCAGAAAGGCACAAGTAACGCACCCCTTCAATAGCGGATCGTGCCGCCATCGTGGCAATGCGATTGCAAGTCGTTGTCGAGAAACGAATTGTCGGCGATTGCACCCGCGCGCTCGCCAACTCGTTTCAAATGGTTCTTTGCAAAAACGGCTTTCTACAGCACGGACATGCTCGCAAGAAATCCTTGCATATACGTTTCATCCTGAATTTGACCTCAGTCAGAATTGAACGTGTTGATGTTACACTGCAAGCCGCTGGAGCCATTCTGGCAAAGGGCTTTGGTGTTTCCAGCTCAACTGTGGTTTGAAACGCGTCCACGACTTGTCGCCGGTGTCGTGCGTGCGGCAGCCATTCACAGGACTTCTCCAACACCCTGCTGCGTTCCCGGATTCCTCAGGTACTAATACCGTGTACTCTCAAACGCAAATCGACCCGGTGATCAGCTTCCGCAACTCGCAGCGCGAGCACGTGCGTGGGACGATCATTAACCTCCAGAGAAAGTCTTTGGTCATGGAGGTCTATAACCCCTATTCCATCGTGCAGGTCAGCGAGGTGTTAAGCGAGCTGAGCGTGCGCATGGGCACCAAGAATGCCTATCTCGGCAAGGCGGTGGTGGTGAGTCTGGTGAACACCGGTCTGACCGCGGTGGTTTCGCTGGCACTCATCGACGAATGGCGCGAGCTTAGCGTTCTGCCCAATGAAGCGAAGTCGGTCGGCCGGGAAGCAGAACTCTTTATCAGCGACTGGGACGCGCGCTTCAATATCCGGCGCGACTATCAGATCGTCGTGAACGAGATGCGCGCATTCCTGTCGGAAGTGTCGCGCTGGGTCGAGCAGGTCGACCTGACCGAGAGCTTGCCGAAGACCGAAGAAGGCAGGCTGCGCGAGGACCTGTTCTACGAGCTCGCCACGCCGATCATGCTCAAGATCAAGTTCTTCCTCGACCGCCTCGAGGAAGAGGCCGAGCGCGTCGACGCCGAGACCGCACCCGTGCATCGCACGTATGCGCAAGCGGCACTGCATCCGTTGCTGCTGCGCGCGCCATTCGTCTACCGCACGTTCACCAAGCCGCTCGGCTATGCCGGCGACTACGAGATGGTCAACCAGATCCTCAGCGATCCGCAGCAGGGACCGACCACATACTTCCAGATCGTCAATACCGCGTTCCTGCACGCGGCGGTCGCGACCGCGCACCGCAACCGCATCACGCTGCTGATCGACTTTCTGACGCGTCAGGCCGAAGCGGCGCGCGCTGCCGGCAGGCCGTTCCGCATCCTCAACGTCGGTTGCGGGCCCGCTTTCGAGATCCAGCGCTTCGTGCGCGAATATCCGCATCCGGAGCTGCTGTCGTTCGAGCTGGTCGACTTCAGCGAGGAAACGCTGGCGTTTACGAAGGACGCGATCGAAAGCTCGGCGAATGCCGCGGGCCATAAAGCCTCGGTGCAAATGGTGCATCAGTCGGTGCACGATCTGCTCAAGCGTAAAATTTCAGCGGACCCCTCCGCGCGCGAATTCGACGCGGTGTACTGCGCGGGTCTGTTCGACTATCTGTCGGACAAGGTCTGCGCGCGTCTCCTCAGTTACTTCGCCGCTCGCACGCGAGCTGGCGGCCAGTTGCTGGTCACCAACGTCCATTCGGCGAATCCGGAGAAGTACGGGATGGAGCATCTGCTCGAGTGGTATCTGATTTATCGGAACGAAAGCGGCATGAGCTCGCTGCTTCCCGCCAACTCCAGTGACCAGAAGCTCTACGTCGACGAGACCGGGGTGAATGTGTTCGCGGAAGCCACGATCCTCTGAAACCGTGTCGACATCCCTGTTCATGACTACCAGTCCCCTGCAGAGCGGCTATCAAACCGAGCTGGCCGACTTTCGCGTCACGTTCAGCCGGGGCGGCGCGTGCACAGCGATTGCGCTCGTGCTGCTCGGCGTGGGGCTGGATTACGCGCAGTATCCGCAGTATCAGACGTCGTTCGCGCTCGCGCGCCTGCTCGTGTCGTTGATGATCGGCGGTATCATCGCCTTGCTCGACACCAGCATGGGGCGGCGGCTTACTCCATGGCTGACGCTGTCCTGGCTGCTGCTGCCGCAGGCGATGATTTCATGGATGATCTGGCGCACCGATGGTGTTCTGTCGCCCTACTACATGGGCCTGAATCTGGCCATCTTCGCGTCCGGCATTGCGTTGCCATTCGGTCTGTGGCAAAACCTCGTGTTCGGCGTGCTGTCCTGCTTTCTGTATCTGCTGGCCTGCCTGTTGCCTCCGCATGACGGCGTGCCGCTCGGCACGATGACCGTCAATGTTCTGCTCCTTCTGTTCGCCGCTGCCGCAAGTGCCGTCTACACGTTTTTCAACGAACGTGTGCGCTTCATGCTGTTTCGCCTGAAGGCCGAGGTGTCCGAGAAAAACGCGGAGGTCTCCGCGAAGAACGCCGAACTCGAAGTGATCAATCGGCAGTTGCTCGACATCAAGGGCCAACTGCTGCAGCAGGAAAAAATGGCGGCGATCGGTACGCTCGCGGCCGGCCTGCTGCATGAAGTGAACAACCCGGTGAACTTCTGTCTGATGGCAATCGAGGTTGCGCTGGAAGAGCCGATCTCGAAGAAGGAGCCGACGCTGCAGGAATGTCTGGTCGATGCGCGGCAGGGCATGCAGCGGATCCAGCACATCGTGTCGGACCTGAAGACGTTCGCGTATCGCAAGCCCGGCGCCGAGGCGGAGCTGGGCACGCCGTTCCTGTTCGAAAAGGCGCTCGATTCGGCGATCCGGCTCGTCGGGCATGAATTGCGGGGCGTCACCGTCACGCGCGAGCTGCCCGCGGATACGCTGGTGCAGGGCGACGAGGCGGCCATCATCGGCGTGCTGATCAACCTGCTGTCGAATGCGGTGCTGGCGATGCGCAAGGCGGGCACGCCCGCGCCGGCGATTCACGTCAACGTCAGATGGACCGAAGACCGCCTGCATGTGACGGTAAAAGACAACGGGCCGGGCATCGCGCCGGAGCATCTCGCGCGCGTGTTCGAGCCATTTTTTACCACCCGCGAAGTGGGACAGGGCCTGGGCCTCGGGCTGTCGATCAGCTATGCGGTGATCGAGCGTCATGGCGGCCTGCTGTTTGCTGAGAGCGAGCAGGGAAGTTGGGCGTCGTTCAGTTTCGATCTGTCGCCCGCACCCTGAGAAATGCCATGAATGACATCCGACAGACACAGCCCACTCTTCTCTACGTCGATGACGAAGAGTTGGCCTGTAAATATTTCGCGCGCACCGTAGGTGCCGATTACGAGGTCCTGCTCGCGACGAGCAGCGACGAGGCGATCGCTATCCTCGAGCAGGACAACGCCCGCATCGCGGTGCTGGTCACGGACTTCCGCATGCCGGGGCGTGACGGTGGCGACCTGCTGCGCCAGGTGGCGCTGGAATATCCGCACATCGTGCGGATTCTGGTCACGGCTTATGCAGACGTCGAGATGCTATTGCAGACGGTCAACACCGGCGAGGTGTTCCGCATCCTCGAAAAGCCGCTGAAGCCGGCGGCAGTGCGCGATACGCTGCAACTGGCGTTTGATCGTTACCACGAACGCACGATGCAGAATCAGCGCCTGATCGCCATCGACGAAACCCTGGCGTTCATCGCGCACGAACTGAACACGCCGCTCGCGGCGATCGCGTTGAACGCGCACAGCATCGAAGATCGCATCGACGCGGAGCGCGATGCGGAAGGCGAAATTCTCGGCGCCGCGAAATCGATGCGCGAGAGCGCGCAGTACTGCATGGCGGTGGTGTCGTCCTTCTGGCGCTCGGTGCACAACGGGCGGCGCCGGCAACTGGAGGGCGACGAGGCGCGCATCGAGAGTACCGCGCATGGGCTGATCTCGGCGTTGCTCGATACGTATCCGTTTACGACCGCGCAGCGCTCGTGGGTGCAGGTCGACGTCGACAGCGACTTTGCCGTGCTCACGCAGCCGAATTGCGTGGCGCTCGTGCTGTCGTCGCTGTTGTCCAACGCGTTGCGCGCGCTCGCGGATGTGTCGTCGCCGTCGGTGCGCTTTACCGTGACAACGGAACCCCACCCGAGCATCGGCATCTGCGACAACGGGCCGGGAATTCCGCCCGAGATCAAAGACCGCCTGTTGACGGACCCAATTACAACGCACGCGAAATCCGGGGGGAACGGCTTGGGCCTGATTCTATGCAACCGTGTCATGCAGTCCTGTGGCGGCGGACTCAGGATCGAGTCCACGTCGTGGGGAGGCACCACCGTCGTGCTGGATTTTCCCCATATCAAAGGTCAAACGCACAGGAGTTGTTGATGAACGAAGCAAAAGCCACAGAGGAGTTGGCGCCGGCGATCATCTTCGTCGATGACGAAGCTACCGCCGTCAAGTACTTCCAGCGTGCCATCGGAAGCCTGGCGCCGGTCCTGACGGGCGGCTCGGTGGAAGAGGGCAAGGCCCTGCTCGACGAGCACGGCGACAGGGTGGGGGTGCTGGTCTCCGACCAGCGTATGCCGGGCGAGTTCGGCAACGAGCTGCTGCGCTATGCGAGCGAGCGCTTTCCGCATGTCGTGCGGATTCTGACCACCGCGTATTCGGAAATCGATCAGACCGTCGCGGCCGTCAACCTCGGTCATATCCATCGCTACATCAAGAAGCCTTGGGACATCACGGCGCTGCGCATGGAGCTGAAGCAGGCGCTCGAGCTGGCCGAGCTGCGCAAGGAGCGCGACACGCTGGTGCGCGAGAAGCTGGGCGTGCTGCAAAAGCAGGTGGTCGCCACTCGCATCGGTCTGTTGCGTTCGCTGTCGGCCACGCTGATCGGGCCCGAGCGCTTTCAGCCGGTCGAGACGTATCTCGCCGCAGCGGTACTCGCCGACGTGCCGAACTCCGAGCCGGACTGGCTGCTGCAGGACTACTCCGATCTGATCGCGGCCGAGAGTGCCCGCAGCGGCGCGTTCGGTCATACGGTGGCCGCGCACCTCGCCACGCTGCGTAACCGTCACGGCAGCGCGAGCGTGACTGCGAGCGACGCACTGACGACGCTGGCCGGGGTATTTTCCGAGGCAGGCGTCAATGTGCGCCGCGAAGGCGATGGTCTCGTGTGCGACCAGCCGGCCACACTCGCGGAGTTTCTCGCTGAGCCGGGCAACAACGCGGTGTCGAGCGGGCACGCGGTATGGCTGGCGAGCCTTCTGTGGCTCGACGGCAATGACGTTGCACTGCAGCCGGCAAGCGAAGGCAATGCGATCGCGCTCCGGCCGGCGCAGCGCGGTAGCGAGTTCGCCGCCGATCGCCTCGCCACGTGGATCGAGCAGTTCTGATTACCTTGCTTCGAGGGCGCGGCGTCTGACGCGCCCATCCTGCTACCGGCTTCGCGCTGCAGCCCGCCGCGGCTAGCAGCGCGACTCTGATCAAGGCTCGCGCGAGTCGTTCGAATGTTTTTCCACGCGCGCGGACAGACAGCACGCCCTTTTCACCTCGACACGCGTTGCCTTTCAGGCCTGACTTCTCAAGCCTGATCGCGCGGCACAAACCGCCGCGTCCGAATCCACTTGGTAGCCACCCACTTGTCTCCCGAACGCAGCGGCGTGCTCGCGTGCAGCGAACTCGGATCGCACAGCCCAAAGCGGTTCCCATATTCGAAGTAGAGCGCATGCCCGCGCTGCGGCGCGACCGACCAGCCAATCTGCGGAAACACCGTCTCACCGCCGCCTTCGACATCTTTCAGATACATCAGCAGCGTGCCCATGCGCTGGCCGCTGCGCGCGATCGACTCGCGATTCGCTTCGTTGCTCGTCATCAGATAGTCGACGTGCGGCGTCGACTCCGCGCCTTCCTCATAGTGCAGCATTTGCAAGCCTTCGCCGTTCTCGACCGGGGTTGCCGTGAGTTCCGCGATGCGCGCCTCGATGCGCGAGATCAACGGCGTCTCGCCCAAACGGAAAAACATCCCGTGACTGCTGCGATGACCGGCGATCATATCGCGGCCGGTCACTGGATCGACGACGGCCGACCGGTCGAGCCGCGGCTGTGCGAGCGCGATCAGCTGCTCGCATTCATCGGCACTCAGGAAATTGGCGATGTGCACGGCGGCCGGTCGTTGCAGCCGCGACAGCACGCGCACCTTGCGCTCGCCGAGTTGGATCAGCGGAGCGTCGGGCACGCGCAGCGGCTCGGGCTGGTAGCTGAGCGGCGCGCTGCCGACTTCGAGCTTGTCGCCGGGCAGCGCCATACCGTACAGGAACGCCGATGCGACCGCATCGACCATCGCCGACGCGAGCTCGGCCGCGTTGCCGCGGCTCACCAGTTCGTTGACGATCGCTTGGGGCGCGACGCCGCGCGAAAGGTTGGCGGCGATCCAGTCGCGGATTTCGGCTGGGAAATTGACGGTGATGGACATCGGGGCGAGGTTGTGGGGTGTCGTGACAGTCGCGGCGCGCGCGACGCTGGCTCGCGATGATAGCGGACGATTGTGACGATTCTGGACGCACGGCCCGGTTGTCAGTTGGCTGTCGTCTGTTACCGCATATTGCGATGTCCCGCCTGGCCCATAACTCTGCCCATGCGGGTGTCCGCCCCCACGTGTCGCCCGATCGATGCCCCGGACTCTTCCACCGGCCAACATGTTGCGCCCCTGTAACTCAAGGCCGGCGCAAGCCGGTTACATTCACGCATGCCCGTATTCAAGCTCTTGCCCCACTTCCTTACGTCTTCATAACAACACGTCCGGAGGCCTTCGACTGATGACAACGCGCGTGAACCATGGCACTTTTGCGCAGTCCCGTCAGCGGACGAGCTTCCAACCGAGTATCAACACCCATATCCGTTCCCGGAGATCAACATGAGCGAAACCGTGTCCCCGCCGCCAAAGCGCTCCCGACGCGGGCTCATCATCTTCGCGGTTGTCGTGCTCGTGCTGGTCGCGCTCGTCGTGGTTCATCTGATAACGCGCAAGAAGCCGGTGCGCGAGAACGCGGCGATCGTCGTCACCGTCGCGCAGGCGACGCTCGGTTCGATGCCGGTCACACTGAGCGAGCTCGGCACCGTCACGCCGATCGCAACCGTGACCGTGCTGCCGCAGCTGAGCGGCTATCTGACCGAAGTCGGCTATCACGAAGGCCAGGAGGTGCAAAAAGGCCAGTTCCTCGCGCAGATCGATCCGCGCCAGTATCAGATCAGCAAGCAGCAGGCGGAAGCGACGCTCGCGAAAGACCGCGCGTCGCTCGCGCAGGCGCGCGCCGATCTCGAGCGCTATACGCAGTTGAACGAACGCAAGTCGATCGCGCAGCAAACCTTCGCGGATCAGCAATTCCTCGTGCAGCAGGACGAAGCGGCGGTGAAGGTCGACCTCGCCAACATCGCCCAATTCGATCTCGACCTCGCCTATTGCCGCATCACCGCGCCGATCGCGGGCAAGGTCGGCTTGCGGCTCGTCGATCCGGGCAACTACGTGACCGCGTCGTCGTCGACGGGCATCGTCGTCATCACGACCGAGAAGCCGACCACGGTGCAGTTCACGGTGCCGCAGGATTCGCTCGCGTCGATCGTGCAGCGTCTGGCCACCGGCGCGAAGCTGCCGGTCACCGCGTATTCGAGCGATAACTCGCGCGAGATCGCGACCGGCACGCTGTACGCGGTCAGCAACCAGATGGCCACCGCGACCGGCACCGTCACCTTGCGCGCGACCTTCGCGAACGACGACGAAACGCTGTTCCCGAACGAGTTCGTCAACGTGAAGCTGCTCGTCGACACGATGCAGAACGCGGTGCTCGTGCCGACCGCCGCGGTACAGTCCGGCGCGCCGGGCGACTTCGTCTATCTGGTCAATCCGGACAGCACGGTGTCCGTGCACAAGGTCAAGCTCGGACCGAGCGACGGCAAGAACACGGTGATCGTGTCGGGACTCGCGGCCGGCAACCAGGTCGTGACGGACGGCATGGATCGTCTGAACGACGGCGCGAAGATCCAGCCGGCGCATCCGAAGTCCGCCGCCGCGGCGAGCGGCACCTCCGCAACCGGCACCTCCGCAACCGGCCCGAAGGCGCCCGCCGCCGCGTCCGAAGCCGCCTCGTCGTAACGGACCCCCGCGCCGATGAACATTTCCCGCCTGTTCATTCTTCGCCCGGTCGCGACGCTGCTGCTGATGATCGCGCTCGTGCTCGTCGGTCTGATCGCGATGCGCGTGCTGCCGGTGTCGTCGCTGCCGAACGTCGACTATCCGACGATTCAGGTGCAGACCTTTTATCCGGGCGCGAGCCCGACGGTGATGGCGACCACCGTGACCGCGCCGCTCGAGGTGCAGCTCGGCGAGATTCCGGGCCTGCAGCAGATGACCTCGTACAGTTCGGACGGGGCGTCGGTGATCACGCTGCAGTTCGATCTGTCGCTGAACCTCGACATCGCCGAGCAGAACGTGCAGCAGGCGATCAACGCGGCGAACAGCTATCTGCCGTCTGGCTTGCCGGCACCGCCGACCTACGCAAAGGTCAATCCCGCCGACCAGCCCATTCTGACGCTCGCGGTCACCTCGAAGTCGATGTCGCTGACGCAACTGGAGGACGTCGCGAACAACCGCCTCGGCACGAAGATCTCGGAAGTGGCGGGCGTCGGCGTCGTGACGACGAGCGGCGGCAACGTGCCCGCGATCCGCGTCGAAGCCGACCCGCACAAGCTCGCCGCCTACGGTCTGAACATCGACGATCTGCGCACGCTGCTCAGCTATGTCAACGTGAGCCAGCCGAAGGGCAATTTCGACGGCCCCGATCTCGACTACACGATCAACGGCAATGATCAGATCAGCGATCCGAAGGACTACCTCGACACCGTAATCGCCTACCAGAACGGCTCGCCCGTATTCATGCGCGACGTCGCGCGCGTGAGCCAGGCCGCCCAGGACGTCGAGCGCGGCGCCTGGTACAACGGCTCGCCCGCGATCGTGCTGAACGTGCAGCGCCAGCCGGGCGCGAACGTGATCCAGACGGTCAACCAGATCATGAAGGAGCTGCCGCAGCTCGAATCGACGCTGCCGGCCGGCATGAAAGTGACCGTGGTGTCGGACAGCACCGGCGTGATCCGCGCGTCGGTCGCGGACGCCGCGTTCGAACTGATTCTCGCGATCGTGCTGGTGGTCGCGGTGATCTTCGTGTTCCTGCGCAACGTGCCCGCCACGCTGATTCCGAGCATCTCGGTGCCGGTCTCGCTGATCGGCACGCTCGCGGTGATGTACCAGCTCAACTACTCGATCGACAACCTGTCGCTGATGGCGTTGATCATCGCGACCGGCTTCGTGGTCGACGACTCGATCGTGATGATCGAGAACATCGTGCGCTATCTGGAAGAGGGCATGTCGCCGCTCGAAGCCGCTCTCGAAGGCGCGGGGCAGATCGGCTTCACGATCCTGTCGCTGACTATTTCGCTGATCGCGGTGCTGATTCCGCTGTTGTTCATGGGCGGCGTGATCGGGCGGCTGTTCAGCGAGTTCGCGGTGACGCTCGCGGTCACGATCGTGATTTCGGCGGTCGTGTCGCTGACGGTGGTGCCGATGCTGTGCGCGCGGATGCTGCGCGCGCAGGCCGAGCGCCATCCGAGCCGCTTCGAGCGCATCAGCGAGGGTCTGTTCGACAAGACGCTCGCCGCCTACGAGCGCGGCCTGCGCTGGGTGCTCGACCATCAGACGCTGACGCTGATGGTCGCGATCGCCACCGTGGTGCTGACCGGCATCCTGTATGTGGTGATTCCGAAGGGACTGTTTCCGGTGCAGGACGTCGGCGTGATCCAGGGCATCAGCGTCGCCGACAACTCGGTGTCGTACGCGGCGATGGTGCAGCGCCAGAGCGCGCTCGCCGAGGCGATCCTGAAGGACCCGGACGTGGTGTCGCTGACGTCGTACGTGGGCATCGACGGCACCAACGCGACGCTGAACAACGGACGCTTCCTGATCAATCTGCGCGAGCGCGACAAGCGTTCGGACACCGCCCAGGAAATCGCGCGCCGGCTCGCGCAGGAAGTCGCGCACGTGCCCGGCGTGAAGCTGTTCATGCAGCCCGAGCAGGACCTGACGCTCGACACGACCGTGTCGCCGAACCAGTACAGCTTCGTGTTGCGCGGACCGAGCCAGCAGGCGTTCCAGAAGTACGTGCCGGAACTCGTCGCGCGCCTGAAGCAGATTCCGTCGCTGTCGGACGTGCAGAGCGATCTCAATAGCGACGGCCTCAGCGTGAACGTCGAAGTGAACCGGCAACTGGCCGCGCGCTTCGGCATCACGCCCGCGACGATCGACAACGCGTTGTACGACGCGCTCGGCCAGCGCATCGTGTCGACGATCTTCGAGCAGTCGGCCCAGTACCGCGTCATTCTGGTCGCGAAGCCGGAAACGATGCCGACCGTGCAGTCGATCGGCAATCTGTATCTGCCGAGCCAGACCAGCAGCACGGGTCAGGTGCCGCTTTCCGGCATTGCGAAGATCCAGATCGCGAAGGCGCCGCTCGTGATCAGCCATCTCGCGCAGTTTCCGTCGGTGACGGTGTCGTTCAATCTCGCGAAGGGCGCATCGTTGAGCACCGCGGTCAAGGAGATTCACCAGGCCGAGCAGTCGATCGACCTGCCGCCGTCGATCACGTCGTCGCTGCAAGGCGCGACCGCGGCGTTCGAGGATTCGCTCTCCAGCGAGGTCTATCTGCTGATCGCGGCGCTCGTTGCCGTGTATATCGTGCTCGGCGTGCTGTACGAGAGCTTCATCCATCCGGTCACGATCCTGTCGACGCTGCCGTCGGCCGGTATCGGCGCGCTGCTCTCGCTGATGCTCGCGGGTATGGATCTCGACGTGATCGGCATCATCGGCATCGTGCTCTTGATCGGCATCGTCAAGAAGAACGCGATCATGATGGTCGACTTCGCGCTCGATGCCGAACGCAATCATGGCAAGGCGCCGCGCGATGCGATCTTCGAGGCGTCGCTGCTGCGTTTCCGGCCGATCCTGATGACGACGTTCGCCGCGATGCTCGGCGCACTGCCGATGCTGCTCGGCACCGGCACCGGTTCGGAACTGCGCCGGCCGCTCGGTCTCGCGATCATCGGCGGCCTGACGCTGAGCCAGGTGCTGACGCTGTTCACGACGCCGGTGATCTATCTGTTCTTCGACCGTATGGCCACGCGCGTGAACCGCTGGCGCGCCGAGCGCGCCAGGCGCAACGGCGGCGACGAGCCGGGCGGGCGCCCTCCGGAAGGCGGCGCGGAGGGCACGCGGTGAACATCCCGGCGATCTTCATCCGGCGGCCGGTCGCGACGACGCTGCTCGCGATCGCGATCCTGATCTCCGGCACGCTCGCGTATTTCCGCATGCCGGTCGCGCCGCTGCCGAACATCGCGTTTCCGGTGATCGTCGTGCAGGCCAACATGGCCGGCGCGAGCCCGAACATCATGGCGTCGACGGTGGCCGAGCCGCTCGAGCGGCGGCTCGCGACGATCGCCGACGTCGCGGAGCTGACCTCGATCAGCTATGTCGGCTCGTCGTTGATCATCGTCGAGTTCGGCCTGAAGCGCGACATCAACGGCGCCGCGCGCGACGTCGAGGCGGCGATCCAGGCCGCGCGCGCCGATCTGCCCACCACCTTGCGCAGCAATCCGAGCTACCGCCAGTACAACCCGGCCGACGCGCCGATCATGGTGCTGTCGCTGACCTCGGACACGCTGACCAAAGCGCAGCTCTACGACTCCGCCGATTCGGTGATCCAGCAGCAACTGTCGCAGGTGCAGGGCGTCGGTCAGATCACGCTCGGCGGCGGCGCGTTGCCGAGCGTGCGCGTCGAGTTGCAGCCGGGCAAGCTCAATAGCTACGGGATCGGCATGGAAGACGTGCGCGCGGCGATCAGTGCGGCCAATGCCGACAGCGCGAAGGGGCATATCGACGTCGGCGATCAGCGCTACGTGGTCACGTCGAACGATCAGATCACGCACGCGGCGCCGTATCGCGATCTGGTGGTCGCGTATCGCGACGGCGCGCCGGTGCTGTTGCGCGACGTCGCCCAGGTGCGCGACTCGAACGAAAACATCCGCAACGCGGGGCTCTTCAACGGCAAGTCGGCGATTCTCGTGATCGTCTATCCGATGCCGGGCAGCAACGTGGTCAGCACGGTGCAGCAGATACGCAACGTGCTGCCGGCGATCGAAGCGACGTTGCCGAGCAGCGTGCACGTCGATGTCGCGATCGATCGCTCGCAGTCGGTCACCTCGTCGGTCAGCGATACCGAGCGCACGCTGTTCATCGCGATGCTGCTGGTGGTCGGCGTCGTGTTCATCTTTCTGCAGTCGCCGCGCGCGACGCTCATACCGGCGGTCGCGTTGCCGCTGTCGATCGTCGGTACCTTCGGGCCGATGTATCTGCTCGGCTATAGCATCGACAATCTGTCGCTGATGGCGCTGACCATCGGCACCGGCTTCGTCGTCGACGACGCGGTCGTCGTGCTCGAAAACGTCGTGCGGTACATGGAGCAGGGGTTGGGTCCGAAAGAGGCCGCGCTGAAGGGCGCGGGCGAAGTCGGCTTTACGGTGATCTCGATGAGCCTGTCGCTGATCGCGGTGTTTCTGCCGATCATCCTGTTTCCGGGCATCGTCGGACTGATGTTCCATGAGTTCGCGATCACGCTGTCGATCGCGATCCTGATTTCGCTAGTGATCTCGTTGACGGTCACGCCCGCGATGTGCGCGTACGTGCTGAGCCGCGACAACGCAGGTCATTCGAAAGCGCGCTGGGCACAGTGGATCGAGCGGCAGTTCGATCGCTTCAAGGGCGTCTACGCACGCACGCTGACGGCCGTGCTCGATCATTCGCTGCTGGTGATCCTGCTGCTGTTCGCGCTGCTGGTCGGCAACGTGTTCATGCTGAAGCTGGTGCCGGCCACCTTCTTCCCCGAGCAGGACACCGGCATCGTGATCGGGCAGATTATCGCCGACCAGAGCATTTCGTTCACGGCGATGCAGAAGAAGCTCGCGCAGTTGCAGTCGATCGTGCAAAGGGATCCGGCGGTGCAGTCCGTCGCGGGCTTTACCGGCGGGCGCGCGCTCAACACCGCCAACGTGTTCATCGAGCTGAAGCCGCTGTCGCAGCGGCACGCAACGGCCACCCAGGTCGTCAACCGGCTGCGGCCGAAGCTCGACGAAGTGTCGGGCGCGCGGCTCTTTCTGCAGGCGCAGCAGGATTTGCGCATCGGCGGGCGGCAATCGGCGGCCGAGTACCAGTACACGCTGACGAGCGACGATTCCGCCGCGCTGTTTGCGTGGACGCCGAAGCTCGTCGCCGCGTTGTCGAAGGAGCGCGGGCGGCTGCTCGACGTGAACTCCGACTTGCAGCAGAACGGCCTGCAGACCTACCTGACGATCAATCGCGCGACCGCCGCGCGCTACGGTTTTGCGCCGAATCAGATCGACAACGTGCTGTACGACGCGTTCGGCCAGCGCACCGTGTCGACGATCTACAACCCGCTGAACCAGTACTTCGTCGTGATGGAGGTCGCGCCAGAGTACTGGCAGTATCCAGAGACGCTGAACCGGATCTATCTGAGCACGTCCGCCGGCAATCCGACCGGCACGGCCGCGACACAGATGCCGCGCGGCACGGTGTCGGCGACGACGACTACCGCGACCACGACCGGCACGTCGTCGAACACGAACTCGCGCAACTCGGACGCGCAGTCGAACGCGACCAACAACAGCATCGCCAACAGCAAGGGCGGCAGTTCGACCGGTAGCGCGGACAGCACGGCTGCCGAAACGATGGTGCCGCTGTCGGTGCTGACCTCGTATAGGAACAGCCATACGTCGACGCAGGTGAACCACCAGAGCGGGCTCGTCGCCGCGACGATCTCGTTCAACCTGCCGGCCGGCGGGTCGCTGAGCCAGGCGGGCGCGGCGATCAACGAAACGATCCGCGAGATCGGCATGCCCGCGAGCATCCACGGCTCGTTCGCGGGCGCGGCGGCGGCCTATTCGCAGTCGATGGGCGTGGTGCCGCTGCTGATTCTCGCGGCGCTCGGCGTCGTCTACATCGTGCTCGGCGTGCTGTACGAGAGCTCGATCCACCCGCTGACGATTCTGTCGACGCTGCCGTCCGCGGGCATCGGCGCGACGCTCGCGCTGCTGATCTTCGGCACGCCGTTCTCGGTGATCGCGATGATCGGCATCATCCTGCTGATCGGTATCGTCAAGAAGAACGGCATCATGATGGTCGACGTCGCGATCCAGTTGCAGCGCCAGCAACAGATGCCCGCGCGCGACGCAATCCACGCGGCCGCGCTGATCCGTCTGCGGCCGATCATGATGACGACGTTCGCGGCCGTGCTCGGCGCGGTGCCGCTTGCGGTCGGCATGGGCCAGGGCGGCTCGCTGCGCCAGCCGCTCGGTATCACGGTGATGGGCGGGCTGATCCTGAGCCAGATGTTTACGCTCTATACGACGCCGGTGATTTATCTGTATCTCGACCGTCTGCGTGCACGGCTGGTCAGATGGTCCGCGGGGCTGCGCTGGAACCGCGACGCGAAGCCGGGACAAGCGGATACGAAGGCATGACGATGAAGATTGCGACTGAACGAATGACAGGGTCTCGCGCCGGGTTGCCGAGCATCGCGACGCTCGCCGTCGCGCTGCTGGCGCTGTTCAACGCCGGTTGCATGGTCGGCCCGGACTATCACCGGCCGCAGGTCAGCGTGCCCGCCACGTACTCGGAACTGCCGGGCTGGACCCAGGCCGAGCCGAACGCGACCGGCCCGAAGGGCACATGGTGGAGCGCGTTCAACGATCCGTTGATCGACGAACTCGAACCGCTCGTCGCGGTGTCGAACCAGACCGTGCGCGTGGACTACGCGAACTACCAGCAAGCGCTCGCCGAAGTGCGCGCCGCGCACGCGGCCCTGTTTCCGACCATCGGCGCTACCGGTTCGGCGACGCGCGAACGCGCGAGCAGCGGTTCGGTCAGTGCATCCGGAAGCTTCGTCAATGGTACGGCGACGCGCATCGTCAATTCGGGCTCGCTGGAAGGCAACGTGAGCTGGGCGCCGGATCTGTGGGGCCAGGTGCGCCGCACCGTCGAGGAAAACGCCGCGAGTGCGCAGTCGAGCGAAGCGACGCTCGCGAATGCGACGCTCTCCGAGCAGGTCGCGCTCGCGACCGCGATCATCGAGCTGCGCACCAGCGACGCGAACATCGACCTGCTGCAGCAAACGGTCGTCGCGTATCAGCACTATCTCGACGTCGTCACCGAGCAGGATCGCGCGGGCACGATTCCGCCGAGCGACGTGATCACCGCGCGCAGCCAGTTGAATACCGCGAAGTCCGATCTGATCGCGCTCGGCGTCGCGCGCGCGCAGAACGCGCATGCGATCGCGGTGCTGGTCGGCAAGAACCCGGAAGAGCTGTCGATCACGCACAGCACCGCGATGCCGGCGCTGCCGTCGGCGCCGGTCGGCGTGCCGTCGACGCTGCTCGAACGCCGCCCCGACATCGCCGCCGCCGAGCGCAGGATGGCCGCGCAAAATGCGGCGATCGGCGTCGAGGTGGCCGCGTATTACCCGGACATCTCGCTGTCGGCCGTGGCCGGATTCACCCAGTCGCCGCTGTCCGGTCTGCTGAAGGCCGCGAACTACGTGTGGTCGCTCGGCGGCAGCGCGACCGAGACGCTGTTCGACGGCGGCCTGCGCAGCGCGGATGTCGACGCGGCGAAGGCGGCCTACGACGCGGCCGTTGCCAACTATCGCGGCACGGTGCTGGGCGCGTTCCAGAACGTCGAGGACGATCTGTCCGGCCTGCGCATTCTCGCCGAGCAGGCGCTCGTGCTCGAAACGGCGGTGCGCGACGCGGACCGTGGCGCGGAGATCGCGTTCAACGAATACCAGGCGGGCACCGTCGATTACACGACGGTCGCGGTTGCGCAAGCGACGCAATTGACGACGCGGCAGACCGCGCTGAACGTGCAGGAATCGCGCTTGCTGCACGCGGCGTCGTTGTTTGGCGATCTGGGCGGCGGGTGGTCGACCGATGAGCTGCATAATCCGCGGCATCCGGCGGCGGCTTCATCCACGGCACCTTCTTCGGCTTCCTCGCCTTCGGCTGCGTCTGCTTCATCGGCTACGTCATCGGCTACGTCTGCGGCTATCATGCCGGGCGCGCGGCCAGTGCGGCACGATCAAAACGACTAAGGACGAGCATTGGCCAAAGGCATCCACGGGCAAGACGTCAGCGACCCGGTATCGACACCCGAAGACGACGCGCCACACCACGCACCGCCGCCGCGCGAAGTGACCTCGCTCGGCCTCTTTCTGATCTTCGCCCGCATCGGTCTGACGAGTTTCGGCGGCGGACTGAGCGGATGGTTCATGCGCGAGTTCGTGCACGACCGCCATTGGATGAGCGAAGACGAATTTCTCAACGGCCTCGCGTTGTCGCAGGCGCTGCCCGGTGTCAACGTGAAGAATCTGGCGATCTGGATCGGCTACCGGCTGCTCGGCTGGCGCGGCGCTGTTGCGGGATTCTGCGGCATCATCTTTCCGGCGGCCGTCGTGATCATTCTGCTCGGCGCGTTCTTCTCGGCGATCGCATCGTTTCCGCTCACGCATATCGCGCTCGCTGGCGCCGCGGCCGGCGCGATCGGGCTGTCGCTGTCGATGGCGATCACCGCCGCACGCCGGCTGCCGCGCCGCGTGTTTCCGTATCTGGTGCTGCTCGCGACGTTCGCGGCCGCCGCGGTGTTTCGCGTATCGCTGGTGTGGACCGTGCTGATCGCCGGCGGGTTGAGCGTCGGCTATGAATACGTGCGCGAGGCGCGCCAGCCCTGATCGGCTTTTATCGCCGCTAGTCAAACTCCACAAAAGCTTCTGCCGTGCTCAGAACTCTTATCGCCCTGTTTTCGGTGTTCGCGCCGCTGTCGATCGTCACCGTCGGTGGCGGGCAAGGGATCATCCCCGAAGTGCAGCGCCAGGTCGTCGACGTGCATCACTGGATGACCCATGCGCAATTTCTCAGCGACTTCGCGATCGCGCGGCTCGCGCCCGGCCCCGGCTCGCTGCTCGCGACGCTGATTGGCTATCAGGTCGGCGGACTCGGTGGCGCGCTCGTCGCGACCGTCGCGCTATTTGGGCCGACTGCGTTTCTGATGTATGGCGTCGTGCACGTATGGAACCGGCACGAAGGCGCGCGCTGGCTGAATGCGTTGCAGGCCGGGTTGCGGCCGGTGGCTGCCGGGTTGATTCTCGCGGCCGTCTATGTGCTGCTCAAGGAGCTCGAAGGCGGGTGGATTGCGTGGCTCACCGCGGCCATCGCGACCGTGCTCGTGATGACGACGCGTATCAATGCGTTGGTGCTGATCGCGGGCGGCGCGGTTGTGTTCGTGGTGGCGCATTTTGCGGGGTTGCTGTAGCGCGCCACCGATACTTCTTCCTAGTTGTGTGTAATTCGCCTGATCGTACTGGTCACGAGATCCACGTAGAACAGGTCGCCATTCTGGCCCGCCTTCAGATCCACCGGTCCTCCCTGCAGACCCCTTGCGAAAGTCTGGGGCACGTTGTTCGGAGGTTGCATGGTCCAGATGCATTGCCGCAGAAGATCACCAAAGTACAGTGCGTTTTTGAATTGAGCAGGGTAGGTTGGGCTCGTATCGTCGGTAAACCCGATCGCAGAGATGACACTGCCGTTCTGGTCCGGCCCTCTGCCGTTCCGGTCCGGCCCTCCGCCGTTCGGCTTGCCGCCGCAGGTTCTTCCACGACTGTCATCGGCTGAAATGTAGCTCGTGTGAGCGTACGCATAAAACGGCGCCGTGGCACCCGCGAACTTTCCGCAGTAGCCCGTGTTTTGATAGTCGGGCTCGGGAGCCGCAGCGAAGTTGGCGCCAGGGCTCCATCCTTCGTAGCACGGCCAGCCGAAGTCCTGGCCGTCGACAGTGACATGATCGATTGCCTCCCAACTGTTCCAGCCCACATTGCCGATATACAGCTCGTCCGTACTACCAGGCAGGCGGGCGAACCGGAACGGATTGCGTAAGCCTTGCGCAACCAGGGCAACGCTTTGAGTTGTCGAACCCGGGTTCGTGATCCGGAGAACAGCGCCGTCGCTATAGGGAGACACGCCTTGACTGCGAAACGCGCCCTGCGGCAGATTCGTGCCATCGCCGCACGCAGTATCCAACTGTCCGTAGTCCACCTGATCGAAGCTCGCGCCGTCGCCAGCGCTAACGTACAGCGTTCTGTTGTCAACTCCGAAGACTAGTCCGCCAATACTGTGAGACGTGTAGAAAAAACACCACGTTTGATTGCCTGACCCTGCGGGAGGGAGGATCTTCGTTTCGGTCGTGCCCGCTCCCGCCGTTGTCAGCAGCGAAAGCTGGCCGTGAGTCAGAACGTTTCCGCTACAGGCCCCTGTAGCTGGAGGCGTCGTGTAAAGCACGTAAATTTTGCCGTCGTTCCGAGGATCGACCGCAATCCCGAGAAGTCCCCGGTCGACATCGTTGCAGACTTCATTGCTGAGGTCGGCGATCAACGTACAGGTAGGCGTCGCCAGGTCGCAATTCCAAACCCTGCCGCCTTTTTCGGCGATGAAGACTCTGGTCTGGCTTGCGTTGAAACTGATTGCCGTCGGCTGATTGAGACAACCGCTGTATAAAATCCGCTCCGTAAATCCCTTTGGAAGCACCGGCTGCGGCCGGGTCGTGGAGACGGGCTGACATGTGACCGATTGCCCAATGGCGACGGAGGTCGGTACACCAGGGTTCCTGGGAGGATCGGCGTGCGCCGGATCGGCGAAACATGCCAACCCCAGCAGCGCTGCCAGTATGACGATCACGCGGGTCTGAGTTGCCCGCCAGAAAACACGGGGCGACACCTTATCCTCCTGTTCGCGAGTTGAATACAAAAACACCAGCTGACCGCTCTATGTGCATCGCGATTCGCGAATTGTGAATGGTTGAATGATAGGACTCACACCCGCGAATGGTCGCCAATTCTCTGCCGCCGCACGCCACCTCGCGCAAGCCGCATAACGTCCACTCACGCGTTTTCCATGTTGAACTGGCGACGCTGGAATAGGTGGCCTCGTTCAACCGTCATCCTTGGATGGCGCCGCTTGGCGAGATCCTGCCCCACATTTTTTCGCGTTAAATGCCCTAGGACATTAATTTCCTCCCCCGTTTCTGCCGCACTATGGGAGATCAGGCGAGACGACGCCGACTCCTCACGGCGCCAGCATCCACCACAACATAGGAGCAGCGGTGATCGAGCAGTGGCGCGAGGCCGTGCGCGCGGTGCACGGCGTGGAATCGAAATACAAGCGGCTGGTCAAGGCGATTGCCGGCGACATCGAGAACACGTCGCTGCCGCCGGGCGCGCGCCTGCCGCCGCAGCGCGACGTCGCCGCCGAACTCGCGATCAGCGTGCAAACCGTGACCAACGCGTACAAGGAACTGGAGCGGCAAGGCCTGATCCGCTGCGAGGTCGGGCGCGGCAGCTTCGTCACGGCTCGCGTCACCGAAACGATGTCGAGCTACATGCTCGATACGGCCGAGCGTTCGGTGGTCGACTTTTCGATCGCGCGCATCATTCACACGTCCGAGCATGACGCGATGTGGCGCAAGGTCTGCGCGACGCTGTCGACGCTCGACGATCAGCCGTGGATTCGCGCGTTCCGGCCGATCGCGGGCTTCGAGCATCATCGCCAGGCGGGTATTGCATGGCTCGCGTCGCTCGGCATGCCGGCTTCGGCCGATACGCTGCTCGTCACGAACGGCGCCGCCCACGGCATTTTTCTCGCGCTCGCTTCGCTGGTGGGGCCGGGCGACACCGTGCTGTGCGAAAGCCTGACGGATCACGGCGTGATAGGTTCGGCCAACGTGCTCGGCTTCACGCTGAAGGGCCTCGAGATCGACGAGTACGGCATTCACCCCGAGCATTTCGAGGAGATGTGCGACAGCGAGCGCATCTCGGCGCTCGTCTGCACACCGACGCTGAACAATCCGACCGTCGCGTTGATGCCCGATTCACGGCGTCGCGCGATTGCGAAAATCGCCGAACGCTATGGCGTATACGTGATCGAGGACGACGTGTACGGGCCGTTGCCGGCCAAACATTCCACGCCCATTTCGAGCCTGATTCCGGATCTTTCGTTCTACTGCACGAGTTTTACGAAGTCGGTGATGGCCGGCTTGCGCATCGGTTATATGACGACGCCGCGCCGGCTCGCGCTGCGCGCCGAGAGCGTGCTGCGCGTGAGCAGTTGGATGGCGACGCCGCCGATGGCCGAGATCGCCACGCGCTGGATCGTCGACGGCACGGCCGCGCGGCTCGTCGAAATTCAGCGCGAGCGGCTCGGGCGGCGTCAGTCGCAATTGCAGCAGACGCTCGGTAAATATGTCCTGGGCGCGCATCCGCAGGCGCTATCGGCGTGGCTGCGGGTGCCCGATCACTGGCGCACCGATCGGCTGGTGCGCGAACTGCGCAACCGCGACATCGCAGTCACGTCGCCCGATCCGTTTCTCGTGCGCGACGCCGACCGGCCTAACGCGGTGCGGGTTTGCGTCGGCGCCGAGGTCAGCGAAGACGCCTATAAAGCCGCGCTCGAAACGATGCGCGACGTGTTCGAGCAGTACCCGCAGGTGCACGATTTCACCTGATCGCGCCGGTGCGCGAATTGCGTAACGCTGACCGAAATGAACTAGGACAATAGAAATCCTTTTTTAGAACACTAGACTGGGCTGCATGGAAAGCGATGCGGTCGCGAGTCACTGCGGTTATCTGCGATAGCCGTGCCCGCATCGAATAGCGAATCGACCTCTTTGATGCAGGGCCTCATGCATGTCCGTTCCATCGTCAGCCAATCTTTCGTTAGCCGACATTTACCGCGCGCGCAGCCGTATCGACGCTCGCGTATGCCGTACGCCGCTCGTCGAATCGGCGAGCCTGTCGGCGCACGCGGGCACGCCGGTTTATCTGAAGCTCGAAACCGTGCAGCCGACCGGCAGCTTCAAGCTGCGCGGCGCGACCAATGCGCTGGCGCAGTTGGCCGAGCAGGGCTGCACTCGCGTGGTGACCGCATCGACCGGTAATCATGGCCGCGCGCTCGCGCATGCGGCGCGCGCGCTCGGTATGGACGCGACCGTGTGTCTGTCGCGCCTCGTGCCCGCCAACAAGGTCGACGCGGTACGGGCGCTCGGCGCGCACGTGCGGATTACCGGCCAAAGTCAGGACGAGGCCGAGCACGAAGCATTGCGGCTCGCGCGCGAAGAAGGCTATGCATACGTGCCGCCATTCGACGATCCGCGCGTGATCGCCGGACAGGGGACGATCGGGCTCGAAATCGTCGAGGCCTTGCCCGATGTCGCGAACATCGTGGTGCCGTTGTCGGGCGGCGGGCTGTTTGCCGGCATCGCGCTCGCGGCGAAAAGCACCAATCCCACGATTGGCCTGACCGGCGTCACGATGGCGCGCGGCGCCGCGATGCATGCGAGTCTCGCGGTCGGACGGCCGGTGCTGGTCGAGGAAGTCGACACGCTCGCCGATTCGCTCGGCGGCGGCATCGGACTCGAAAACCGCTATACGTATGCGCTGACGCGCGATCTGATCGACGAGACCGTGCTGCTCGACGAGGCGTCGATCGCGCGCGGCATCGCGCATGCGTATCGGCAGGAACGGCTCGTCGTCGAAGGCGCGGCGGCGGTGGGGATTGCCGCGGTGCTCGATCACGCGCTGCCCGCTGAACGCATCGCGCGCGGGCCGCTCGTGCTCGTCGTGACGGGCGCGAACATCGATATGGATCTGCATCGGCGGATCATCGGCAACGAAACCTCGCAAGCCGCGCCGTCACCGAACTCACACACCCCATCATGACCTCGATCACGCTCCTTGGCGAAGCCGAGCTCCGCAAACTCGTGCCGCTCGATCTCGCGGCCATCGATCAGATCGAAGCCGCCTTTGTCGCGCTCGCGACCGAGGCGGTCGCGATGCCGCCGATCCTGCGGCTCGATCTGCCCGCGCATAACGGCGAAGTCGACGTGAAGACCGCGTGGCTGCCGCGCCTCGACAGCTTCGCGATCAAGGTCAGTCCAGGCTTCTTCGACAACCCGTCGCTCGGTCTGCCGAGCCTGAATGGTCTGATGCTCGTGTTGTCGGCGAAGACCGGGCTGACCGAAGCGGTGCTGCTCGACAACGGCTATCTGACCGCGATACGCACGGCGGCCGCCGGCGCGGTCGCGGCGCGCTGGCTCGCGAAAGCGCACACGCCGCAGGTCGCGGTGATCGGCGCGGGCGAGCAGGCGCGTCTGCAACTGCGGGCCTTGATGCTGGTGCGCCGCGTCGAACACGTGCGCGTCTGGGCGCGCGACGCGGCGAGCGCGCTGCGTTTCTCCGCGGAAGTGAACGACACGCCCGGCGTGCGATGCGATGTCGCGGCCAGCGTTCATGATGCGCTCGCCGAAGCGGACGTCGCGATTACCACCACGCCGAGCCGCACGCCGCTGATCGAAGCGGCCGATCTGCATCCGGGCCTGCACATCACTGCGATGGGTTCCGACGCCGAGCACAAGAACGAAATCGCGCCGGCCGCGCTGGCGGCGGCGCGCTACGTATGCGACCGCGCGCAGCAAACGCGCGTGCTCGGCGAACTGCATCACGCGCTCGCCGCGGGCACGATGCGTGACGATGCGGCGATCGTCGAATTGGGCCAGGTGATCGCGAAACAGGCCGCGGGCCGCACGAGCGACGCCGACGTGACGATCTGCGATCTGACCGGAACCGGCGCGCAGGACACCGCTATCGCCGCGCTCGCATTGCAGCGCGCGCGTGCCGCGAAGGCGGGAACGACATTTGGCAATGACGCGCCGCCTAAATGACACGCGATGAACGGCAATACGCCGCGCCAGCGGCTCAAGAAGGAGTAGCACAGATGCGGGCATCCCCGATTCAACCGACGGTCGATTTCAACGCCGACGGCGAACAGCATGGTTTCCTGAAGCTGCCTCATTCGCACGACGTCTCCGCATGGGGCGCGGAGATGATCCCCATGACCGTGATCCGCAACGGCGAGGGACCGACCGCGCTGCTAACGGGCGGCAATCACGGTGACGAATACGAAGGGCCGATTGCGCTGTCGAAGCTCGCCGCCACGTTGAAGGCGAGTGACGTACGCGGGCGCGTGATCATCGTGCCGTTCATGAATTTTCCGGCGTTTCGCGCGGGCACGCGCACGTCGCCGATCGATCGCGGCAATCTGAATCGCAGCTTTCCGGGCAAGCCGGACGGCACCGTGACCGAGAAGATCGCCGATTATTTTCAGCGCTATCTGCTGCCGCTCGCCGACTATGTGCTCGATCTGCACGCGGGTGGCCGCACGCTCGACTTCGTGCCGTTCGCCGCGATTCACGTGCTGCCCGACGCGACGCAGCAGGCGCGCTGCGAGGCAGCGATGCGTGCATTCGGCGCGCCGTACTCGATGCGGATGCTCGAACTCGATAGCGTCGGCCTTTACGACACGGCCGTCGAAGAAGCGGGCAAGGTGTTCGTGTCGACCGAACTCGGGGGTGGCGGCACGGCGACCGTGCAGAGCGTGGCGATTACGGAGCGTGGTGTGCGCGGCTTTCTGCAGCATGCGGGAATCATCAGGCAAGGCGAAGCAAGGGGTCACTCGAGCGCGAGCGCGCCGCGCACGACGACGCTGCTCGATATGCCCGACGGCACCTGCTACACGACGAGCGAGCACGATGGCCTGCTCGAACTGTGCAAGGACCTCGGCGACATGGTCGACGGCGGCGAGGTGATCGCGCGGATCTACGACGCGAAGCGCACCGGCGCCGCGCCGATCGAATATCGCGCGCGACGCGGCGGCATGCTGGCCGCGCGGCATTTTCCGGGGCTCGTGCAGAGCGGCGACACGGTTGCGGTGGTCGCCGACGTGCTCGAACGAGGCATACCGGTAACGGTCTGAACACGCGATGAAATTCGACCGCTACGATCTCGCGATTTTGCGCATTCTCGCGAGCGATGGACGCATCACGAAGTCGAGCCTCGCCGAAGAAATCAATCTGTCGATTTCGCCGGCATGGGAGCGCGTGAAGCGCCTCGAAGAAGAGGGCGTGATTCGCGGGTATCGCGCGGATATCGATTGGGTGCGCGCGTTCAAAGGCAGCCGCGTGGTGGTCGAGGTCACGCTCGCGCGTCATACCGCGCCGGACATGCGGCGCTTCGAGGAGCGCATCGCGGCCGCGTCCGAAGTCGTGCAATGCCTCGCGACGGGTGGCGGTGTCGACTATGTGATGCAGGTGCTGTCGCGCGATATCGACCACTATCAGCGCTTCATCGATACGTTGCTGACCGACGAATTGGGCATCGAAAAGTACTTCACCTATATCGTCACGAAGGTGGTGAAAAGCGGGGCCGAAGGCTTGCCCGAATGGGCGGAGCAGTCGATTGGCGAGAACGGCTGAGTGGCGCGCTACATGCGGTCGAAGTACGACGAAAAGCCCCACCCGAAAAAACGATAACCATGTGGCGAATTGCAGAAAAAACGTAGCCTTCGAGAAGCGACAACAAAAAAAACCGCAGTGCCGCCGGACCTACAGTGATAGCAGACATCGCACACAGGAGGTCGTCATGTTGCTGGGTCATCCGGTCTTATTCAAATCGCTGTGCTACGTGGATGGACGCTGGGTTCATAGCGCGAGCGCCGCGAGCGTCGCGGTGCAGAATCCCGCGAATCAGGAAGTGCTCGGCCATGTGCCGATGCTCGACGCGGCGCAGATCACCGCCGCGGTCGATGCCGCGCAGCGCGCGTTCGACACGTGGCGCTGGGTGCCGGTCGCCAAACGTTCGGCGCTGCTGTTGCGCTGGCATGAACTGATTCTGCGTCATCAGCAGGATCTCGCCGCGATTCTGTCGCTCGAACAGGGCAAGCCGCTTGCTGAAGCGCGCGGCGAAATTGCGTATGGCGCGAGCTTCGTCGAATGGTTCGCGCATGAGGTGCGGCGCCTGAATGGGCGCACGATTCCGACGCATATCGATGGCGCTCATCTGGGCACGATCATCGAGCCGGTCGGCGTGGCCGCGCTGATCACGCCGTGGAATTTCCCGTGCGCGATGCTCACCCGCAAGGCCGCCGCCGCGCTCGCCGCCGGTTGCACAGTGGTCGCGAAGCCCGCACACGAGACGCCGTTCTCCGCGCTCGCGCTCGCGCAACTCGCCGAAGAAGCGGGCTTTCCGGCCGGCGTGTTCAACGTCGTGCTCGGCGAGCCGCAAATGGCGATGGAAATGCTGGTTTCAGATAGCCGCGTGCGCTCGGTCAGCTTCACCGGCTCGACGCGTGTCGGCGCGCTAGTGATGCAAACGGCCGCACGGGCAGGCATCAAGAAGACCGCGCTCGAACTGGGCGGCAACGCGCCTTTCATCGTGACCGAAGATGCGAACCTCGAACAGGCCGTGCGCGTCGCGGTCGCGGCGAAGTTCCAGACCTCGGGCCAGGACTGCTGCGCGGCAAACCGGATCTTCGTCGCGCGTTCGTTGTATGAAGCGTTCGTCGCGCGATATAGCGATGCCGTGAAGGCGTTGAAAGTGGGCGGCGCATTCGACCCGAACGTGGACGTCGGCCCGCTGATGCACCAGGCCGCGTTCGACACGACCGTGCAGCGCGTCGCCGACGCGCGTGAGAAGGGTGCGCGCGTCACGGTAGGCGGCGCGGCGCACGAGCGCGGCGGCTGGTTCTTCGAGCCGACCGTGGTCGCCGATGCGGCGCCCGGCATGCGCATTTACGACGAAGAAAATTTCGCGCCGATCTCGGCGGTCACGCCGTTCGATTCGCTCGACGAAGTGGTCGAACGCGCGAACGACACCGAGTATGGACTCGCCGCCTACGTGTGCGCGAAAGATCTGAACACCGTGTTTCAACTGATCCGCCGACTCGACTTCGCGATGGTGTCCATCAACGGCGCGAAATTCACCGGCGCACCGATTCCGTTCGGCGGCATCAAGTCGTCGGGGCTTGGACGCGAAGGCGGCGTCGAAGGCTTCGAGCCGTTCGTCGAGACACGTTATTTCTGCCTTGGCCAGCTTGGCTTGCCGGTCAGCGACAGCGCCCCCGCTCGTGCCGCTGCACATGCGATGGCGACGGACGCAACGGCCTGAACCTACCGATTCATTCATCCAGACATCACACGAAGGAGCGACCCATGACTCAATTCGATCAACTGCTTAGCGCCGATCGCGCGCACTTCATGCATCCGTCGACGCACGCGCACGATCACGCGAGCGGCGCGCTGCCGGGCCGGATCGTGACCGGCGCGAAAGGCATCCGTATCGAAGACCATCAAGGCGAGACTTTTATCGATGCATTTGCCGGCCTTTATTGCGTGAACATCGGCTACGGCCGCACCGAAGTGGCCGAAGCGATTTACGAGCAGGCGAAGAAGCTCGCGTATTACCACACGTATGTCGGCCACTCGACCGATACGATCATCGAACTGTCGTCGCGCATCATCGACTGGTCGCCGCAGGGCATGAAGAAGGTGTACTACGGCATGTCCGGTTCGGACGCGAACGAAACGCAGATCAAGCTCGTCTGGTACTACAACAATGTGAAGGGCCGCCCGAACAAGAAGAAGATCATTTCGCGCGAGCGCGGCTATCACGGCTCGGGCATCGTCACCGGCAGTCTCACGGGATTGCCGAGCTTCCACCAGTTCTTCGATCTGCCGATCGAGCGCGTCAAGCATACCGTGTGTCCGCACTGGTATCGTCGCGCGCCGGCCGGTATGAACGAAACGCAGTTCGTCGCGTACTGCGTCGACGAACTCGAAAAACTGATCGCGCGCGAAGGCGCCGATACGATCGCGGCCTTTATCGGCGAACCGGTGATGGGCACGGGCGGCATCGTACCGCCGCCGGCCGGTTACTGGCCCGCGATCCAGCAGGTGCTGAAGAAGCACGACATCCTGTTGATCTGCGACGAAGTGGTGTGCGGTTTCGGCCGGCTCGGCTCGAAGATGGGTGCGCAGCACTACGGCATTCAACCCGATCTGATCACTGTCGCGAAGGGTTTGACGAGTGCTTACGCGCCGCTGTCCGGCGTGATCGTCAGCGAAGGCGTATGGGACGTGATCGATAAGGCATCGCAGGAATCGGGTGCGTTGGGGCATGGCTGGACCTATTCGGGCCATCCGATCTGCGCGGCGGCGGCGCTCGCCAACCTCGATATTCTCGAACGCGAGAACCTGATGCAGAATGCGGCGCAAACCGGCGCTTATCTGCTGGAGCAATTGCATGCGGCGTTCGACTCGCATCCGCTCGTCGGCGAAGTGCGCGGCGTGGGCATGCTGGCCGCGCTGGAGTTCATGGCCGACAAGGATGTCCGCACGCCGTTCGATGCGGCGCTGAAGGTCGGGCCGCGTGTGTCCGCTGCCGCGATGCAGCGCGGACTGATCGCGCGGGCGATGCCGCACGGCGACATTCTCGGCTTTGCGCCGCCGCTGGTGACGTCGCGCGGCGACGTGGACGAGATCGTGAAGCTGACGCGCGAGGCGGTGGATGAGGTGGCGTCGCAGGTGTTTGCGCCGGCTGCTTCGCTTTGATCAAGTGAGGTGAAAGAGAACCCCGGCTGCTGTCTTGTCATGCGGTCGGGGTTTTTATTTGCTTCGTGCGGTAGTACCGCCATAGCTTGATGATCGTCACGTAGGCAAGCGCTGCCACGATCAATTCAATAGTCATCCACACTACGAAATATAGAATCCGAAGCACGCCACCATGCGAGCGCCTCGCTTTCCGTCCACGGATAGGGGTATGGGTGGACATAATAGATCGACAGAACGAAAAGGCCGAAAAATAGCGCGACCTGAGATCGCAAGAACAGCTACTTTGGCGCTGAAAGATTCAGTCGCGCGGCCAGATCCGGATGCGCTTCGCCTAGACATCGAAGTGCCATCGCTCCAAGCTTGCGGGCCGATTCGTCATCCAATGGAGTTTCCGGTGCTTCAGGAATATCGAGGAACATCGCCCGATCCAGGGTTGATTGAATAGCACGACGCGACACGTTGCTCATTTTGAGCGTATTCGTGTCGTCGTCGTAGATAAAGACGACAGCAAGGTCTCGGACCATCAATAGCCTCTGCACTGGTTGTATGTTTCAAAAGCACGTTGCTCGCACGCAAAGCGAGTTCTCAAATCGCCGCCGTATGTTTTTGACAGCATCTTGCACGCGATCATATTGCGCTCATATTCCATCTCGCACTCGATCTCTTGCCGTTCGCCACACCGCGTGCACCAAGGATCGTCACATCTCCGCCTGTCGAAGTGTCAGAATACTCGAACGGCTGGGCATTGCCCAGATTCTGCGGTATGGGCGGGCTGCTGCCATATTGCGAGCGTGCCATGCTAACGTCGTCCGCTTGTTGCGCGCGCCCGCGACAATCGCACGCCCATGCGTAACCCAGGGCTTTGGCCATTGCGTAACCGGTCGAATACGACCGAAGCCGATCCTGCGGAAACCATCGGGGTAGCAAGCCGGACTCAGAGATCAACGAAACGCGGCAACAGGTTCTGATCGGCGAGGCGGATTTCGATATCGTTTGCCGCCTTGACATGCTCCCGGTTGTTCACGTCAAAGACTTCATCCGTCACGCTGACGATGATCGTGCCTTGTTGTCCTCCGTCGCGCACGACCTGAATCAGGGCGCGCGCTTCTGGCACCTGGGCCAGCGTGAGAACGTGCGGCAGGTAGAGCATCCAGCTTACGCCTGGGCGGTCGTCGAAAACAGCTTCAGTAGCGTACTTACGCGGTCCAAACGTCACATAAAGCGACTCATAAATTCCTACCGTTCTCGCTATAACTTCAGCAACGGATTTGTAATCGCCCAATCTAGATGAGTGACAATTTTTCTCACTCATCTCCAGATCAATCATTTGGGAAATTTCCCCCCCGCCATCGAACGAAACGTAAGCGGTGGCTCCTTCTTCCTCTGATTCGGTGCCATTCCAAATTCCGATCGATTTTGTCGCGCTCTGACTTACATTTTTGTATTCATTGGACAATGCGAGAATCGCGGCCTTAGATGGCTCATTGTTCTCGTAGACGTTGCACTGCAACGCCTCCACGATCGTATCAGCTTGAATATACCAATTAGCCAAGGTGCTGTCTTTTTGTGAGATTAAATCAACAAGAAGTCGCAGCCGGCGAATGTGAAATTCAAAGGCCGAAGAGGAAACGGCGCCGCTATCACGATGTTGTGCGAATAGATTCATGATTGAATCAAGGTTGATTGACAGACGGCACTCCGGCGATCCGAAGCGTCGAAAGCATATATTGCCTCGTCTTTGGGGTCTGGAAATACCACATTAGCCTTGCCGGGGGATTGGCGCGCACTTTAGCCCCTTGGTCTATTATCTGGTCCGCCATTTTCTTGAAGCCCGCGAAAAACGGCTTTGGCTTATCATTCCCTCCGATAAATTGGTCATAGTTCCCCTTGGCTTCCTGCAAGAGACATTGGGAGGGCTGAAACCCATCGAAGTCTGTGCCGAGCCAACTCCACTCCATGCTCCAGCCCTGGCTGGTCTCCTTGCCATTTCCGTCCGCGACTATCCCATACTCAAACGCTGTTATGCGGGCCTGGTAACGTCGCGGCTTGGGATTCATATTGTGGTTTCGCCGCACTTTTTCACCGCTCTTTTCAGGCGGGCACTTGCACGGTCTTTCTCGTTCGCGGCTCCGGTCACGCGGCAGTTCGCCCCATCCGCCGTCTGCACCCGCGCCAGTGCCGCTGCTGCCCGCAGGACCAGCAGACGGTGCGGTGGTGGGGACCGGAACAGGCATAGGCATTGCCTGCGCCATTGCGTTTGCTGCGCGTGCGAGCGTCGCCGGGAATGGAATACCCATCAGCGTTTCTCCTTCATTTCCTGTTGTCTTTTACCCGTCGCCTGTAGCAGCATTTCGAATTGCTGTTCAGCCGGAACGCCTGATTTGTGCAGCCATGCCGTGACCGCCGGAAGCGAGTAAAACCCCGGCGTGGTGGCTTCCGCATACAGGAAATCGACTATCGGCACGTCACGCGTAAAGCGGAGTACCTTGGTTTGCGCGAAGGCCGCATTAAGCCGGTCGCGCAAGGTCGGATCATTGGCCAGCGCGGGATAGTCTCGCACGATATGACCACGGATAAAGTCCACATAGTTACGGTCTTCGTAGTCTTTCAGAAGCGCCCATTGTCCTTCAGTAAATTCCATTGTCGTTGATGGTGAACCGTCGTCCTTCGTTGAGGTAGTGCCACGCGTCGGCAGACCTGAAAAGCTCGCGCTCGCTCTTACCGTGGCATACCACATTGAGCGCATGCAACACCCTGGGGTCCCAGAAGCGCAGCAGGGCGGATCGTCCGTCCGGTATTCGGATACTCAGGTGTGGGCGCAGCTTTGCGGCCTGCCTTTCCAGGGTCTCTGAGGTGATCAGCCAGATCACGCCAGGGCGGGCCTGTTCGAGTTCGCGCAGCTCCGCAAGATGATCGGGCGTCGTCTTCGGATCAAACAGCCACGGCCCCGCGTGTGCGAGTGCCATGTCGCTCGTGCCCGCGAACAGCGAAACCGTCCTATCGTTTTCGGGCATCAGTTGCTGGCCGGTATGCTGCTGGTACTGGATACCGTCCACCAGCGCCAGCACGTGGCCACTGAAGTGCCGTTCCCCGTTCTTGCGAAGCTGTTCATTGACCGAGGCGGGGATCATCAGCGCTCCAGGGTCATCGCGCCTTGCCCGGCAGCGTGGATCATGCATTCGAGACAGATGGACGACTGCGGAAGCACCGACCGGGGCGTTGCGCCGTCGAGCGATATCGGGCCTTTTTTCTGCACGGCATCAGGGGCGCGTCCGCGACAATCGCATGCCCATGCGTAACCCAGGGCTTCGGCCATCTCGTAACCGGTTGCACAGGACTTCAGACTATCGAACGGAAACCACTCGCCGGTTTCGGCGTTCAGCGCCATTGCCGACGGCATTGTCGGGAAGTTTGAGTAGATTGAATAGGTGATGCGGCAAAGCTGGCACTCTTCCTTGTCCCCGGTTTCATCCTGTTTCCGTTGTTCCATTTGACCTCTGCTGATTGTTCAGAACACAGTCGAGGAATTAACCATCAAAATCACGACAAGGTCAACGGTTTTAAATTGAGATAAAGCCGCTTTGACAGGTTTTCACAATTCCAGTACTTGCCAAGCGCGAAAAAAAAGCCCGCCTTGCTGGGCGGGCTCGCATGTTCCGATTGCACCGGGAGTTACCGAAAACTAATCCGCGGCCTCCTCGCCATAATGCCGATCCGGAATCACAACGATATTCCCCACAAAGCGCTTCTCCATGAACCGCGTCTGCGCGTCGTGAAACTTCGACAGCGGATAAGTCGCCGCCAGAACCGGGCGGATCGTCCCGTTCTGAATATAGTCCAGCACGCGTTTGAACGCACCGCGCGTGCCCTGCGACGATCCATTCAACTGCAACTGCTTCAGATACATCGTGCGCAGATCGAGCTGCACGACCGGCCCCGCGATCGCGCCCGCGGTCGTATATCGTCCCTCAGGCCGCAACACGTTCAACAGCTTGCCGAACAGCGCCCCGCCGACAAGATCGGCGACTACATCGACGGCCCGCCCCTCGGTCATCCGTTCGACGTCCCCGACGAAATCGCCGCTGTCGCGCAGCATCACCCCTTGCGCGCCGAGCGCTAGCACGGCCTCTTCCTTACCCTTGCTGACCACCGCATACGGAATCGCGCCGCGCGCGCGGCATAGCTGGATGATGGCCGAGCCGACACCGCCGGACGCGCCGGTAATCAGCACCGTTTCGCCGTGCTTGACGGCCGCGCGCTCGATCATCTGCTCGCCGGTGTGATAAGCGCACCAGAACGTGGCGAGTTCGGCGTCGGAATAGGTGCAGTCGACCCGATGCGCGTTTTCCGCGGGCACGGCCGTGTATTCGGCGTAGCCGCCGTCGCGGCCGTGGCCGATGTAGTCGATATCGGCGAGGCTGTCGTCGTCGCGGTTGTAGATCGACGCGTCGACGATCACGCGCTCGCCGATACGCGCGTCGCTGACGCCGCGACTCACCGCGACCACGCGTCCGACGATATCCGCGCCCTGAATGCGCGGAAACGTCAGCGTCGAGCGGCCGCGTCGCCACGTCGACACCGCTTGCGGATCGTCGTCGGTGCCGTAGGCGCCCTGGCGGACCCACACGTCGGTATTGTTGAGACCGCATGCGGTGACGTCGATCAGTACCTCGCCAGCCGCGCACGAGGGCACCGGCACGTCGTCGCGATAGACCAGTTTGTCGAGGCCGCCGTGCGCGGTCAGCACGACGGCCTTCATCGTTTTCGGAAGCATGTTTCCCCTTTCGTTGAAACGGGCGTCGTGCTCCGCGAGTTCACGCGGGCACGACGCCCGCGCAATCACGGTTTGACGAACAGCTTGCGTGGCGTCTTGCAAAAGGGCTCGACGCCGGTCCGCGTAATCAGAATGCTCTCGGTGATTTCGAGGCCCCAGTCGTCGAGCCACAGGCCCGGCATGAAGTGAAACGTCATGCCGGGTTCGAGGACGGTCTTGTCCCCAGGGCGCAGGCTCATCGTGCGCTCGCCCCAGTCCGGCGGATAGCTCGCGCCGATCGGATAGCCGCAGCGGCTGTTCTTCTCGATGCCGTATTTATGCAGCACCGCGAAGAATGCATTGGCGATGTCCTCGCAGGTATTGCCGGGTTTCGCCGCGGCGAGCCCGGCTTCGATCCCTTCGACCACCGCGCGTTCGCCTTCGATGAAATGCTTCGGCGGCTTGCCGAGGTACACGGTGCGCGACTGCGGGCAGTGATAACGCTTGAAGCAGCCGGCAATTTCGAAGAACGTGCCGGCGTCCTTCGCGAACGGCGTGTCGTCCCAGGTCAAATGCGGGGCGGCCGCGTCGGCGCCGGTCGGCAGCAGCGGCACGATCGCCGGATAGTCGCCGCCATAACCGTCGATGCCGGTAATGCCTGCCGAGTAGATCTCCGCGACGAGGTCATTCTTGCGCATGCCCGGCTCGATTCGCTCGACGATGTGCGCGTGCATCTTCTCGACGATGCGCGCGGCCACGCGCATGTACTCGATCTCGCGCGCGGATTTGACCGCGCGTTGCCAATTGACGAGGCCGGTTGCGTCCTGCCATTTCGCGTCCGGCAGATGCGCGACGAGCGAGCGATAAGCGGCGGCGCTGAAATAGTAGTTGTCCATTTCGACGCCGATCTTCGCGTTGGCCCAGCCGCGTGCGGCGATCACGTCGCGCGCGAGGTAGTCCATCGGATGACGCGCGGTGGATTGCACGTAATGATCCGGATAGCCGACGATCTGATCGTGCTGCATGAAGACGGTGCGCTTGGCACCGTTCGCGTCCTGACCGCGACCGAACCAGACCGGCTCGCCATCCAGCGCGAGCAGCACGCACTGATGCACGTAAAACGACCAGCCGTCATAGCCGGTGAGCCAGGCCATATTGGTCGGGTCCGACACGATCAATAGTTCGATGCCGGACGCCTGCATGGCCTTGCGCGTTTTCGCGAGACGCGCGGCGTATTCGTCGCGTTCGAACGGCAGGCGCACGACGGGCGCCTCAATTCGCGATTCGTGTAGCGTCGTATCTGACATCTTCCCCTCTCTCTGAGCGTGACGTCGTTGCGGGAAGTGGCGCGCGGTGCACGAGAATGCGGCGCCACGGGTATCTCTCGCCGCAGTCTAATGCCGCGAAAAAACGCCGCTGAATGTGCTAGTTCAATGTTCGCGACGTTATCGACGGACGCTGGATGTTTGTTGCAGTGCACGCTGCGCCGCCCCTCTCCGCATGTAGAAAAGAATTGTTCTAGAGCAATCTGGATCGCAAATATGGCTGCGTATTCTGGTTCGCACCACACGTACGACGAACGGGATCGAATCGATATGAACACCGCGCGAGTCACCGATTTGCTGAGCGCTTCAGGCATCGCCCCGGCGAGTCATTCATCCGAGGAGCGCGCGGTCGCCCCCGCAAGCACACCGGCGCGCCGAGACGAAAGCCCGGCGAGCAAGCCATTGATCCGGCTCGACCGGATCACGAAACGATATGGCGCGCTGACCGTGCTCGACGAACTGTCGCTCGACGTGATGCCCGGCGAGAAGCTCGCGCTAATCGGTCCGTCGGGATCGGGCAAGACGACGATCCTGCGCATCCTGATGACGCTGGAGACGATCGACGGCGGTCATATCGAAGTGGACGGCGAACAGTTGTTCCATATGCCGCGCGGCGGCCAGATGGTGCCCGCGAACGAACGGCATCTGCAAAAGATGCGCGAGAAGATCGGCATGGTGTTTCAGCACTTCAATCTGTTTCCGCACAAGAGCGTGCTCGACAACGTGACGCTCGCGCCGATGCTGACGAAGGGCGAGAGCCGTGAGTCGGCCGAGAGGCGCGCGCTCGACCTTTGCGGCGAGAACGAGGCGAGGCCACAGCAGGGTCGTTTGATGACGCTGCCGTTGCTGATGCGCTGAGAGCACTGCGCGACGCCAATCATGTTGTTTTTCCCGAACGCGCGCGACGCGCCGCCGACGCACGCGTACGGATTACCGCAGCCGTTGCAGGCTTTATGGAAAACCCCGATGCCTGCATCGTCCTAGAACATCGTTGCAGGCGCGGGTCGCCGGTATCGTGGATTCGGGCGACGTTGCCTGTGTCGCATAGAAACATCCCAGGAGAAGACATGCACTACGCACATTCATGGACCGCGCAGAGCGCGCAACCGCAGGCGCGCAGCTTGCTGCGACGCGCAATCGCGGCGTCGGCACTCGGAAACGCGACCGAGTGGTTCGACTACGGTATTTACGCCTACGGCCTGAGCTATATTTCGGCCGCGTTGTTTCCCGGCAGCACCGCGCAGGCCACGTTGTTCGCGCTCGCGACGTTCGCCATTTCGTTTCTCGTGCGTCCGCTTGGCGGCCTGTTCTGGGGGCCGCTCGGCGATCGCCTCGGCCGCAAGCACGTGCTCGCGTTGACGATCATCCTGATGTCGGTCGCAACGCTGCTGGTCGGACTCGTGCCGACTTACGCGAGCATCGGCTGGTGGGCACCGGTTATCCTCGTCGTTCTGCGGATGATCCAGGGCTTTTCGACGGGCGGCGAATATGGCGGCGCGGCGACTTTCATGGCCGAATACGCGCCGGACAATAAGCGCGGCTTTTGTGGCAGCTTCCTCGAATTCGCGACGCTGTCGGGCTTCTCGCTCGGTGCGTTTCTGATGCTCGGCTGCTCCGTCGTGCTCGGCAACACGGCAATGCATGCGTGGGGATGGCGTCTGCCGTTTCTGATTGCAGCGCCGCTCGGCCTGATCGGTTTCTATCTGCGCTCCAGGCTCGAAGACACGCCGGTCTTTCGCGAACTCGAACAAACGATGCACAAGGAGCAGCATAGCTGCGTCACGCTGAAGGCATTGCTGCGCGACTATTGGAAACCGCTGATCCAACTCGGTGGACTCGTGGTTGCTTTGAATATCGTCAACTACGTGCTGCTCGCCTATATGCCGACTTTCATGCAGAAGCAGCTCGGCATGAGCGACAACATGTCCCTGCTCGTACCGCTGATCGGCATGCTCGCGATGATGGTGTTTCTGCCGTTCGCGGGCACGTTCTCGGATCGCGTGGGACGCAAGAACGTCTGGTGGTTTTCGCTGATTGGCCTGTTCGTCGCGGCGATTCCGATGTTCCTGCTGATGAAGCTCGGCGTGGCGGGCGCGTTCATCGGCTTTGCGGTGCTCGGGCTGTTGTACGTGCCGCAACTGGCCAGCATCTCCGCGATGTTCCCCGCGATGTTTCCGACCCAGGTCCGTTACGCGGGGATGGCGATTGCGTATAACGTGTCGACGTCGATTTTCGGCGGCACGGCGCCGATGGCGAACGAATGGCTGGTCGCGCATACGGGCAATGCGCTGGTGCCCGCTTATTACATGATGGCCGCGTGCGTCGTGGGGGCGATTGCGTTGGTCTACGTGCCTGAAACGCGCGGGTGTTCGTTGCGCGGGCAAGGCATTCCGGGGAAGCAGGAAGTGATTGGTTGAAGTGACATGGCGTGGCCAACCGCGTATCGATGCAGTTCGGCCACGCGTGTTTGATTGAGCGTTTATTTCAGCTGGCTTTGCGCGAGCCTCGACTTCAGCAGTTCGTATTTCTCCCGCGACGTATCAGCGAACGCCGCCTCACGACTCGAACGCGTATCGTCGAATGGAATCGGCTCGGCAAACTGGCTGACCGTCAGATCCCATCTGCTGCTGTCGATCAGGCTGTAGAAGTGCGTGCCCCCCGACGTACGCGTCGTCAGAATCTCGCCACCGAAATAGTCTTGCATGATCAGAGACGTAACGCTGCAATGATTCTGCGCGGGATTCGTCGACGACCACGCGTGCGTGGGGCTCGACGTATCGCCGGCCCATACGCGTGCAAGCACGCGGTATAGATCGATGGGCGTCGCAAAGGGCTTCGATACGGCAGGCGTCTGTGCTTCCTGTGTCATGGCGGCAATCCTTCGTTCGATGAGCGGAAAAGGTCGTGGAAAACAAAAAGCCCCGTCGTTGCCGGCGGGGCTTTCTGGCGCATGTCGCTGCGAATGATGTCTAGAGGCGTATGCGTATGCGAGTCCCCACAGGCAGTCCCACGCGGGCATGCGCATGATGATGCTTTGCAGTCGGGCGGTACTTGAGGGCTTGCATAGTGAGCGAGTGTGCCTTCGATTGCGCGACGCGTCAACGAATCATCGATAACTGCGTGGCGCTGACCGTGCTTACGACTTCGCGCCGCTCAGGATCGCGAGGCTCGGGCAGTAGTGCGTCGCGCTCAGATACGCGGCCTGCTGCGAGCGCACGCCTGCGCTGCTCGACGTCGGCGGATCGATGAATACCTGCGCGTTGTTCGATCCCGCCGGTGCCGTCAGCGTCATCGTCACTTTCCACCAGTTGCCGGATTTCACCGCGCTTAGCGCCGTCGCTTGCCCCGCGCCCCATGTGCCGCGCACGATCGCGCCGGTGTTGGTGTTCAGCACCCAGCCGAACTCGGTGCCGCTCGGGTCGTCGGTCTGGATCGAGCCGCCGGGGAACACCGTCGCGTTGGTGGTGGCGAGCACGTAGTCGGTGAACGTGTACGACTGGCCGCCCTGCACACGGATCACTTCGTGAATGTTCGACACGGCCGAACCATTCGTGCTCGTGACCATCGCGGCGCCGCGATTTACGCCGGAGATGTCGGTGGCGGGCACGGCGGTGCCGCCGTTCGACTGGTTCATCGTGCCGAAACGTTTGCGATAGGCCTGGCCGGCCAAGGTGCCGAGAGCAGGAATCTGCACGCCGTTCGTCGTAACGAGAGCGAGTTGGGCCGGCGTGCCGGTAAGCGCGGGCAAGTCGTTGCCGATCGTCAGTTGCTGCGTCGGCGCCTGCGCGGTCAAGGCGGTTGGCGGTTGCGCCAACTGAACGGTCAAGGCGCCGGAGGTGCCGGGCAGCGTGATCGTCGCGAAGCCGTTGAGGACCGGTACGGTGGTCGTTTTGCTGCCGTTCTGTACGGTGAGCGATTCCGTGCCGTCCTGGTTCAGCGTCAGCGTCGCGGGGACATTACCGAGAAGCGAAGGGGATAGAAATAATCGTGACGCGCGTCGAATCAGGCGTTCGACCGCGGATGGCTTGCGCCGATGTGCTTCAACGCAATTCAACCGCCGGACAGAACCGTGTCCTCGACTTCGTAGCGCTCATTGCCAACTGAAATCAGATTGATGCCGGCATGCTTGCGCGTCAGCGTGTCGCCGGGCATCGGCCGATCGCTCGCGGACACGGCCGTGCCGACTACCCGGCCGTCGACGCCGAAGAAAATCGCCCGCGTCGTGCCGTCGGGCCAGTAGACCACGACCGTAGTCGATCGATCACTGTGATGCACGACGCCGAACTTGCACATCGTTTTGGTCTGTCCGTTGCCACGCTCGCACGGCAACGTGCCGCTCGCGCTGATAGGCGATTCCTTCACGGGCCCGTGGCCGTTCTGCGAGCCGGCCTGAGCGCTTTCAGTCGAAATCGAAATCAGCGTCACGCCTTCCGCTTCGCCGACCACGCGCGCGTGCCGCTGATGCCCGACGATCGCGCGCACGGCGGCGCTGTCGCGCGAGCCCGGACAGCCGACCAGCATCGCCATATGGTCGAGATAGTTCACGGTCGCGGCCGACTCGCCGAGCCGCCGACATGCATCGCCCGAGTGCGGATAGCCATCGCCGAGCACGACGAACGACGCGGGCCATTCGAACTGCTTGTCCATGCCAGCAGCCTGCGCGGAAGTCGAAGCGCCACCGGCACCGAATGCAATCGCCGCAAACGCGGCGCACAGCGCCGAAGCAAAAGACCGGGTCGTGCGTCGCATCGAAGTTCTCCTCGGCTTGCTCACGTTCGAGCCGCGCCGGCCGCCAACGCCGCCTGCGCCCGTTGCAACCACTCGCGATTATGCTCGCGCGCGTGGCGCGGCCAATGTTTGGCGTCCTGCACGATTTCCGCATAGAGCGCGCCGGCGCGGCGGCGGTCCGCATCTTCCGGTTGCGCGGCGAGCCAGTCGGCGAACAGGCAGCGCGGCGCGACGTCGGTCGCGCAGGTCAGCGCCTGTTCGAATGCCGCGCGTGCGCCCGGCGCATTCCGCGCGGCCAGCGTGCGCGCGTTCAGCAGCGCCGGCTCGCCCTGGTTGCGTGCCCGCGGATTGACCGAGAACAGATCCGCCAAGGTCGCATCCGCGGCCGTGTAGTCGCCGAGCGCGAACTGCGAGCGCGCGAGACCGAGCAGCAGCGCAGGATCGTTTGCAAATGGGCCGTTCGCCGCGGTCTGGAAATGTTCGAGCGCTTCGCGCGGATTGCCGGCCGCGAGCAAGGCCTCGCCGAGCCGCATCCGATGCTGCACGGTCGGCGCGCGGTCGAAATCGGCGCGCGCTTCACGCAGCGCGCGATTCGGATCGACGAATTGCGTGATCGCCTGCGTGGCCACCCGCGCGCCGCGCGAGTGGCGCAGACCCGGCAGATAGATCGCGAAGAAGTACACGACACTGCCGAGCAGCGGAAAAGCAAACAGAATGAATAGCCAGTAGATGCCCTGGTTATTGCGCATCGCGTGGACGGCGAAAAAGATCGCGATGAAAACGTGAAGACCAATTCCAAAAAAGTAGGGCATATCGATTCAACCTTCGAGCATGAGGAAAAGCGCGCCGCGAGCCCGTCTTTGGCGTAACCGGGCCCTAATGCAGCGAACCGACCCGCAGATACGCGAATAGAAGCGACAACGCCACGACGATCACGCCGGTGGCAACGACGAGACGGTTGGCCAACAGTCGGCGCATCGCAAGTCTCCTAGACGAAACTGTAGCGTTCGGAATGGTAGCGGATGCGCGGCACTCTCATTTCGCCGAGCGCCGTTTCGATCGCATCCATCATGGAGTCCGGGCCGCAGATGAAATACTCGTGATCGGCGAACTCGGGCGGTAGATGTCGCCGGAACACCGCGGCGTCGATGCGCCCGACTTCCCCGCTCCAGCCTTCGGGCGGGTCCGACAGCACATAGACGATGCGCAGATCGAGCCGCGCTTTCAGCGCATCGAGCTCCTCGCGGAAAGTCAGCGAGTCCCAAGTCTTGCCGCTGTACAGTAGCACGAGCGGACGTTGGTCGCCGCGATCGGCGAGCGTGCGGATCATGCTCATCATCGGCGTGATGCCGATACCGCCCGCGATCAGCACGTGCATGTCGGTCGGATGCCCGATCGTGAACGCGCCATACGGTCCGTCCAGATACACACGCCGACCTGTTTCGATCGTCTTTACCTGGCTCGTGAAATCGCCGAGATTGCGGATCGTCATCTCGACGCGGCCGTTCGCGGCCTCGGCGCTCGACGAGAACGAAAAAGGATGTCCGGTGATCCTGAACGGGCTGCCCCACACGTTGAGCCAGCCGAACTGGCCGGGCTTGAAGCGAAAGCCAGCGTGGCCGTCGGGCTGCATCACGAGCGTCGTCGTGTCGCCGCGTTCGGCGCGCACTTCCGCGATCCGGTACGGACGCCTGATCATGAAGAGCGGCTTGAACAGACGCACGTACAGCAGCAGCGCTACCCAGAATACTGTCATGCAGATCCACAGCGTGCGCTTGAACGGATCGGTCAGATAGAAGCCCCAGCCGATCATATGCAGCACGCCGCCGAAGATCGCGACGAGCGCGAGCCCGATATGCGACAGATGCCACAGCTCGTAACCAATCCTCAATTGCTTGCGCCATAGCGCGGTGATCACCAGCACGATCACCGAGCCGATCGACAGGAACGCGAACCACGCACCCCACGGAACCTCGAGCAGCGAGTCGGGCATCGCGACCTTGTCCGAGCGGATCGCGAACAGGATCAGCGGATGCACGACGACCAGGCTGACCGCGAGCAGCGACACGCGTCGATGGAAATGATAGATAACGTCTTCGCCCCACGGCTCGGTCACGTGACGAAAGCGCGCGGTGAGGCCGAATTGCAGGCCCATCATCGCGAGTCCGGAATAGCCGAGCGCCACCGAGAATTCGGTGCCGAAGTTGCGCGCGGGCGGGAGCGTGCCGGTCAGCAGCGCAAACAGCGGCGCGAGAATGAACAGTAGATAGATGACCGACCAGACGGCCTTGCGCACGAGATCTCGAGACTGCATCGGTGCTTCTCCATGCCGGGTGCGGCGGTCCCGCTCGTGCTCAGTCCGCGTTCAGACGCAGGTGGTGAGCAGCAGCGCGGGCCCGAACGTGATCACGGTCGCGACCAGCGCCGCGATCAGGGTCCAGACGACGACGGTATGCATGAACGAGCTGATGCGTTCGGGACCAGGGTCGCGGGTCGCGGCGCGATAGCGCCATAGCCAGCCGATCGCGATCAGATGCAGCAGCAGGATGATCGCGAGACTCGCGCGCAGCGGGCCGGTGGGCCACGCGAACGCGCAGCCGATCGCGTGCAGCGCATACAGGATCACGAACGCGAGACACCAGATCGTGAAGCCGACGGCGAGCCACCACAACCGTCGCGGCGAAAGCGGACGCGCATTCATGGTCTGGCTCCCAGCACGGCGACGAGGCTCGGCAGCGCGAGCACGAGTCCAAGCGCGATGATGCCTGTCGCCAGCGTGTAATCGACCCACAGACGGGTGAGGCGCAGATCGGTCAGGCGTCGCGCGGAAACGAAGCCCGCGCCGATGCGCAGCACGTTGCTGATGAGGAACAACAACCCGACGCCCGCGTGAACTGCGATGTACGTGAGCAGCGCCGCGGCCGTCGCGCCGAGCGCGTGCTCGCGCGGATTCGGTGTCACGCCGTTGATCAGCATCACGCAGGCGATGAGCGCGACGATCAGCGCGATCGCGCTCAGCCCGATCGTGCCGTGCGGTTTGCGCTCGGCGGCCGCCGCACGCAACGAGCCACGCGTGGCGGCTGCGGCCACCGCGAGCGCGACGGCCGCGACGAGCGCGAGCACGCGGTTCGGATGCGGCGTCACGGCTGCCGGCCAGTTCGGCGCGGCAATCCACAGGTAGAACGTGCCGAAGATCAGCGAGGTGAACAGCGTGCTGTTCGCGATCAGCGCGCAGATCATCGAAAGCCATGACGGCGCACCGGCGACCTCGGTATGCGGCGGCACGCTGACGCCTCGGCCGACCGGCAGCGCGCCGTAATCGCGCGCGTGCCCCGCGCTCTGGCCCGCGTAGATGAAGAGGCCAAACGTCACGAATGCGAATGCGACCGACAGCAGATAGAACTTGAACAGCATCGCGAGCACCGCGGCGGCGGTCATGAGCGCGGTGACGAGCGGCAGATACGTCGAGTTCGGCAGCACGATCAGCTGTTCGGGCTCGCCCGATGTCATATGCACGCCTAGCGTCTCCTGCCAGCCGTTGCGCGTGAAACCGAGGTAACCCTCGCCGCGCGCCAGAGAGGTCGCTAGCTGGCCAGGGGGCACCTGTTCGGTTTCGGCGTCCATGTGCGGGATCGACGCGAATGCGTACGGCGCGGGCGGAATCGGCATCGCCCATTCGAGCGTGGTCGAGTCCCACGGATTGCGTCGCACGCGCTGGCCGAAACGCAGCTGCGCGATGATGTCGATCACGACGAGCGCGAAGCCGATCGTCATCACGAAGCTGCCCACCGACGACAGCAGATTGAGCCAGTTCCAGCCTTCGTCGCCGCTATAGGTGAAGACGCGCCGCGGCATGCCTAGCAGGCCGGTCAGGTGCATCAGGAAGAACGTCATGTTGAAGCCGATGAACACGAGCCAGAACGCCGGCACCGAAAGGTTATGCACGGCGGTGCGCCCGGTCAGCAGCGGCAACCAGTAATAGAACGCCGCGAGCATCGGAAACGCGAGCGCGCCGGCCACCACGTAGTGCAGGTGCGCGACGACGAAGTAGGTGTCGTGCGCCTGCCAGTCGAACGGCACGATCGCGAGCATCACGCCGGTCAGCCCGCCGCACGTGAACACGAAGAAGAAGCCGAAGATGTACAGCATCGGCACGTCCCAGCGCGGGCGGCCGTGCGACAGCGTGGCGAGCCACGCGAAGAACTGGATCGCGGTGGGCACCGCGACGATCGCCGAGCCCGCCGAGAAGAACGCGAGCGCCAGATGCGGAATGCCCACCGTAAACATGTGATGCACCCAGATGCCGAAGCTCAGGAACGCGAGCGCGATGATCGCGACGACGATCGTGCGATAGCCGACGAGCTTGCGGCGCGCGAACACGGGGATCATCGTCGACAGCACGCCGGCCATCGGCAGGAAGATGATGTACACGTCCGGGTGGCCGAACAGCCAGAACAGATGCTGCCACAGCAGCGGATCGCCGCCGCGCGTCGGATCGAAGAACGGCAGGTTGAACGCGCGCTCCACCTCGAGCAGGATCGAGCCGAGAATCAGCGGCGGAAACGCGACGATCATCATCATCGCGGTGACGAGGATGTACCACGCGAAGATCGGCATGCGATCCAGCGACATGCCCGGCGCGCGCATCTTCAGGATCGACACGACGATTTCCATCGCGAGCGACAGCGCCGAAATCTCGACGAACGTGACGCCGAGCAGCCACACGTCGGCGTTCAACCCCGGCGTGTACACGTTGGAGCTGAGCGGCGTGTACATGAACCAGCCGCCGTCGGGCGCGCTGCGCAGAATCAGCGACACGGTCAGAATCGTGCCGCCGAACAGATAGCACCAGTAGCCGTAAGCGGTCAGGCGCGGAAACGCGAAGTCGCGCGCGCCGAGAAACTTCGGCGTCAGATAGACCGCGAAGCTCTCCACCATCGGGATCGCGAACAGGAACAGCATCATCGATCCATGCATCGTGAAGACCTGGTTATAGGTCTCCACGTCCATGAAGGCCGCATGCGGCGTCGCGAGCTGCACGCGCGTGAGCATGCCGAGAATCCCGGCGATCGCGAAGAACACGAACGACGTGATCATCATGCGCAAGCCGAGGACCGTATGGTTGACCGCGGCGAGCCTCTGCACGCCTGGCCCGGTGGCCCAGATCGCGGCAAGCTGGCGATGCAGCCGCAGCGCGGTGATGCCCTGTGATGGCGGCTCGACGGGCACACTCATTTCTTCACCTCCCCGTTGGCGGCGGCGTTTTTGACAGCAGCCGGAAAATCTTCCGGACGATCGACGATCACGGTGAAGTGCATTCCCGCATGACCGATGCCGCAAAACTGGTTGCATTGTCCGGCGTACTGGCCGGGCTGATCGGCCTGGATACGCAGCAGGTTGTGGTGGCCAGGGACCGCGTCGATCTTGCCCGCGAAGCGTGGAATCCAGAACGCGTGCACGACGTCGAGGCTCGTCACGACGATATCGACCGGCGTACCCGCTGGCAGATGCAGCACGTTCCCGGTTTCGACGTTGCCGAGTTCCGGATAGCGGAAGGTCCAGCGCCATTGCTGCGCGATCGCCTCGATGCGCGCGGGCGCATGCGCGCGCAGCGGCAGCAGCAACTCGCCCGCGTACAGCGCGTAGCAGATCAACGGGATCAGGATCACTGCCGGCAGCACGAGACCGCCGAGCACGATCCAGCGCGCGGGCGAAACGTGCGAGCCCCAGCCGGGCCGGAAGACCGTCATCAGAAACAGTACGAGCACCATCGCGAACAGGATCGCGGCGCCCGCCAGCATCACCCACCACAGCCCGGCGATCGATGCGGCGGCCGGACCCGATGGCTCGAGCGTCGAGAGCGGCCCGGTGCAGCCGGACAACGCGGCGAGCGATCCGGCTTGGACGGCCAGGCGCAAGCAGCTATGATGGTTTGCATCACCAGGCATTCGATGCGAGGACACACCATCATGGCAAACAAAGGCAATGCTGGAAACGAGACGCGAAGCGAAGTGATGCTCGAGCTGTTGCGGCTCGACAAGGGGTCGGTGGTGGCGCTCGTCGGTCATCCGATTCACGTGATGATGGTGCATTTCCCGATCGCGTTCGTCGTCGCGACGTTGGGCGTCGACGTAATCTACTGGTGGACGGGCGACCCGTTCTGGATTCGCGTCGGCTTGTGGGCCGCCGGCTTCGCGTTCTGGAGCGGCGTGGCTGCGAGCGTGGTCGGTACCGCCGAGCTGCTGCTGGTGCGCGGTATCCGCCTGAAGGAAGCGAGCTGGTCGCATGCGGTCGCCGCGATGACGCTCGTCGCGCTCGCGGGTGCGAACTGGGGCGTGCGCCTTTATTACCCCGATGAGATCCTGCCGCATGGGCTCGTGCTGTCGGCGCTCAGCTCGGTGATGACGGGCTTCGCCGGCTGGCATGGGGGCAAGCTCGTGTTCGATCATGGCGTCGGAATTCTCGTTTCGCCGAAGGAGTGATGCAGCCAGCGGCCAAGTCCACCGGGCTCGAACAGATGCGGGGCCAGTAGGTTCGAGTCGATGTGAGGCTTGGCCAGCACGATCCAGATGATCGCGACGATCACGATCAGATAAGCGATGGTCAGCGCGATCGCCGAGGCACGGCTGAACCTGCCGTCGGGCAGATACAGATCGTGCAGTACGAGGCCGGCCAGCACATGCAGCATCGCCATGATGCCGACGAACACCATCTTCGCGGTGAACCATTCGACGAAGGTGGCCTGCAGAAAAATCAGCGCGGTGCCGCTCGCAATCGCGACGAAAGCGGCGGGCGAGGTCAACTCCACGAACACGAGACGCGTGATGCGGTGCAGCCGGTCGAGTTCGGTGCCCGCCGCGAGCCCGCGGCGCTGCCAGAACAGATACGGCAGCACGATCAAACCGCCCGACCAGACGGCGATCGCGGCCAGATGAATGAACTTCAGCAGGGTCGTCACAGCGCGGGCTCTCTGACGCGCAGGCTTGACCAGACGAGCGAAAGTCCTGCCGCGAGATAAGGGATCATCGCCAGTACCCACATCAACAGTCCGGCGAGTTGCTGGTCGGCGAGCGGGGTGAGCCCCCACGCGGCGGTGGTCGCGAAGTGCGCGACGTAGAGCGGCACCGGCGCGAACACGATCAACGCGCCGAGCAATCCCATATGGCCGATCGTCGCGACGAGCGCCATCAGCGCGGGGCCGGTCGGCAGCGACGGCGAGAAGATGCTGCGCCACATGAGCCATGCACTGCCAAGCAAAGTAATTTGCATCAGCCAGTAGCCGGGTACGGTCGACAGTCCCCATGCATACGGCCCCGGCGCATGCCACAGCCAGATGATCACTGCATGCGCGGCGACCACCGGCACGAGCGGCGGATGCGCGAGGCGCGGCAGCGGAAACGCGAGGGCAAGCAGGGGGGCGACGGCAGCGATCAGAATGATGTGATGGGTGACGCGCGCGGAGAACAATGCCGAGGACAACGCGCAGAGCGGCGACACGAACACGAGGGCCATCAATGCGACGGCGCCCCATGCCGCCCGTGCATTCGCCGAGCGGTTGCTGGCCACGAACCATGCGAGCGCCGCGAGCGCGACGAGCAATGGCGGATCCGTATTCCAGCGCAGCCACAAGCTTTCAGGAACAGCCGCGGGACCACAGTAGGCGACAGGAAAATATGGCATGGGCGATGTCTTCAACGAGTCCAGGTGCTTCTTTAGTACACGCAAGAAAACGCGTGACAGATAACGCCTTCGAATTGTCGGGACGGCTCACGATCCAACTGATCGCTCATGTACTCTAGCGCAAATAAACTGTTTTAGGGACGGCTATCTGAATCCTGTAAGTTTTTGCGTGACAGAATGTTTTCAATTTGTCACTCGAGGCATTTGCCGGCGGAATAAAGGCCGGTGTAATGGCGACGGTAAGACTGCAATGGTGCGGCGCAATACTTCAGGCTTACCTGCCCGGCGTACTATGACGAAATCATGTGACGGAGGCCCGCCATGTTTCATGATCCCATCCGAATTCCCGCAATGATCGAATTGACATTGCTTGCGATCGTGCTGATCGTTGTCAGCATCGTACGCGCGAGGCGGCAAAGGAAGCGGGCGCGGAATCGGGCCATGGCGGAGCAGCGAAGCTCTGATAAAACGCGAATGTAATATTCGCGTTTACTGCATCTTTTAATACTTTCGTATTCAGCTATTTTTGCTGGTCTTTGTCACTTCTATCGATGACTTTTCGGCGTGGCGGCAGCCACGCTGGTCGACTTTATAGCGGTGGACGCTCCAGTTGGACCCACTGCTGCACGCTGGCGCGCTGCCATTGTTGCGTGGCGTACTCCTTGAGCTTGTGCGGAACGGGATCGCCATTCAGCACGAGGCGATTGAGCATCAATGCGAGGTCCGTATCGGCGATGCACCACTCGCCGAACAGATTTGGCGAATTGGCCGTAAGCAATGCATCGGCGGCGGCGAAGAGTTTTTGTGCCGCTTCTTGTGCGCTGGCGGAAAGCGGGCCGCCGCGCGATCCGTAGAAAATGACTTCGGTGGAGCGCTCCTGGCGAACCGGCAGCAGATCGCTGCGCAGCCAGGCCTGCAGCTGGCGCGCTCGCGCGCGCAGACGCCGATCTTGAGGATAGACCGGGGTGTCCGGGAAAGTCTCTTCGAGGTACTCGGTGATCGCCGACGACTCGGATAACGCAAAGTCTTCGTGTATCAGGGTCGGCACGCGCCGCGTCAATGAGCGGGCCGCATAGTCGGTGGCGTGATTCGCCTTGTTCGCGAGATCGACGGTCGAAAGGTCGAACGGCAAGCGCTTCTCGCGAAGCGTCACGAAGACGGACATCGCGTAGGGGCTAGCGAATTGGGCGTCGGTGTAGAGGTGGAAGGGCGGGTGTGCCACAGGGGTCCGTTTTCGTTAGTCATCGATGTCGAACTTCGAATACTAGCTGCTCGTCGCGCGCCGTGCAGCCTTTCACCAGTGCGGATTGGCCATCTCGCAGGCGAGCAGGCAGCCTAACGCCGACACGGTGCCGACCGCGCCGAGACCAAATCCTACGGCAAGGTTCTCCGCCGTCGTTGCGCAACCCTGCAGCAGCGTTATCGACGTCAGCAGCGACGCGAGAAAAAGACGATACCGAAGTCGCGAAGAAGATGTGCGTCGTGGTGACATGATATGTTCGGCGTGAAGGGCGCTCTTTCAGCGCATCAGCGTACGAGCATAGCGGTCCGCCATTTGTCGCATTCACCCGAGTAGCGGGCGACAAGCGTCAGACCTTACGAGCTCTTGCGAGGCGCCGGGCCGCGCTCGAATCGGTCGCCGGGCAGCGATACGGGGAGAACGCCTCGTCGGTTTTTCGACCGGTATTGCAACTGCAGGACAAAATCACGCAAGGGGCTTCAAAAAAATAATCAGGCTGATACAATGGCGCCCCTCTGCCCAGGTGGCGAAATTGGTAGACGCACTATCTTGAGGGGGTAGCGCCGAAAGGCGTGTGGGTTCAAATCCCGCCCTGGGCACCATTTCGAATCGTCGATTCGAATCTTCAAGCGCTTCGCGCTTTCTTCAGACAACGGCGGCCGTATCAGACCATCGCGTTGTCCCGCTTCTGCGCTCAGAACTCGTTCCGATAGGCAAATAGCCCCGGAACACCGCCGCTCATCACGAATAGAATTTTCTGTCCGGCACTGTACTTCCCGTTGCTCACGTTTTCCACAAGACCCGCAAATGCTTTGCCGCTATACACGGGATCGAGCAACAGACCTTCCGTCGATGCCATCAGCCGAACAGCCGCGCGCATGTTATCGGTTGGAATGCCATAGCCGGGTCCGAGCTGCGCTTCGTCGATCGAGATGGCGTCATCACTCACGCTTAGGTCTGGATCGATCAGCCGGACCGTCTGATTCGCCTTATCCAAAGTAACCGTGCGCGCGTGGCCAGCATCCCCATACACCGTGAATGCGGCAACACGCGACGGATCCAGGCCCAGTGCAACAAAACCCGCGAGCAGCCCCGCATGCATGCCGCCGCTTCCATTCGGCACCACGATGCGATCGAAGGCCACGTTTTGCGCTTGCGATTGCGCGACGATTTCAGCTGCGCAGTCCGCGTAGCCGAGACAACCGACCGGGCTCGAACCGCCCAACGGACACACATAGACGTTACGGCCCTGCGCGCGCAACTCGTTCGCGCGTTCCTCGGCGAATTGCAATGCGTTGGCCGTGCCGGGAAGATCATGCACGCGCGCATCGAATAGCGCATCGAGCAACACGTTGCCGTTCTCCATGTAGTCGTGGTCGAAACGTGGCACGGTTCTCGTCAGCACCAGCTCGCATCGAAGTCCGACGCGAGCCGCCGCGGCCGCCGTGAGGCGCGCATGATTCGATTGCCGCGCGCCGACGGTAACGATGGTGTCCGCGCCGCGCGCGAGCGCTTCGCCAATCAGGAATTCGAGCTTGCGCAACTTGTTGCCGCCGCCACCTAGTCCCGTCAGATCTTCTCTTTTGACGTAGATGTCCGCCCCGCCGAGGCGAGCGCTCAGACGCGCAAGGTGCTGAATTGGCGTCGGGCCTTCGAGAAGGGCATGGCGCGGAAACTTTGATAAATCGAGGTGGTGCGATGAGGCGGAGTTCATGGTCGTGTGCGGGCGATTGAGTTGAAAGAGAGGTTTCAATTCATTTGACTGACGCAAAGTTCTCTTTGACTCGAGTGCTCAATGCGTCAACGTCCGTATCCCAGCCAGTAATTTATCAACTTCGGCGTCGGTGGTCAGATAGCTGACCGATGCACGCGCGATCTGCGTCAGCCCTCTGCTGTTCATATCGAACGGCGTGTACGCGACGCCATTCGAGCCGATCGTGATGCCCTGTGCCGCCAACGCGCGTCGCACCGACGTGGCATCGAGTCCGGCTACATTGAACGACACCAGACCGGATCGTTCGACACCCTGGTCGAGCACCCACACGCCCTCCATCGCGGCCAACCGCTCGCGCAATGTCTGCGCGGTCCGATCGATCTGCGCGCGGATGTTGTCGATGCCGATTTCCAGCGCTTCGTCCAATGCATTCGCCAATCCGCAATGCAGTGCAAGCGACGCTTCCGATGATTCGAAACGCACGGCATCGTCGCGCAGTACAGGGTCGCCATTGGCGTCGAGCGGCGCGGAATATGTGTCGACGAAGGCCGGCGTCAAACGGGGCAAAAAATCCCGCCGGACGTATAGCAGCCCGGTGCCGCGCGGTCCACGCAGTGCCTTGCGGCCCGCGCCGGCCAGCACATCGCAGCCGACTTCGACGACGTCGATCGGAAGCTGTCCGACGGCCTGCGCCGCATCGATGAAATACGGAATGCCGTGACGGCGTGCTATCTGCCCAATCGCGGCGGCCGGATTGATCAGTCCGCCATTGGCCGGCAGCCACGTCAGCGCAATCAGTCGGACCCGGTCGTCGAGCATCGCTTCGAGCGCGCGAGGATCGACCCTGCCGCTCTCATCGGAAGGAATCGTCTCTATCGATGCGCCCGCGCGCTGCGCCAGAAGACGCATCGTCGCGAGATTGCCGCCCCATTCGTGCCGCGCAACGAGGATGCGTTGCCCCTCGCGCCACGGACCCAATGCCGCGAAAGCAGCGCCCCAGCCCGGCGAGTTGCCCGTCGTCAACGCGATCTCGGCGGGCTGAGCGTTCAGCAGTCGCGCGGCGAGCGTGCGCGCCCGTTCGGTCTGTTCGCGGGCAGCCGCGCCCGCTTCCATGGGTCCCATCGAGGCTTCGCGCAACAGATGCGCGTGAATCGCTTCGAGCGTGGCGGCCGACGGCAGCGACGCGCCCGCATGATTGAAGTGCGTGGTACTGCGCACACCGGGTGTGCGGGCACGCATTGCGTCGATGACAGCGGGCGACAGCGGAGAAGACATTGGCGGCTCCGAGTGTATGAGTTGAATTCAGACGTTCTTCAAGGCGACAACCGCTTCGACTTCGACGGCGGCCCCTGCCGGCAGCGACGCAACACCCACCGCGCTGCGCGCGTGACGGCCGGCGTCACCGAAGATCTGCACGATCACGTCCGACGCGCCATTGGCAACCGTGCTTTGAGCACTGAATGCCGGCGTGCTCGCGATGAACACGTTCAGGCGCACGATGCGTACCACGCGCTCGAGCCGGTCGCCCGTCGCCGTGACGATCTGCGCGACGACACCAACCCTTACCCTCCAGCATCATTCCTGCCACGCTTCTCCTTCCGGATACCAGTACCTGTCCAGCGTCCCTTCGAGCATCTCGATGCTATACCCGGCCCTTTGCGGCGGCATATAGTGCCCGTTGCGGATCACCACGGGATCCACGAAATGCTCGTGCAAATGATCGACGTATTCGAGCACGCGATTCTCGAGCGAAGCCGACACGCAGATATAGTCGAACAGCGAAATATGCTGCACGTACTCGCACAAGCCGACACCACCCGCATGCGGGCACACCGGCACACCGAACTTCGCGGCCATCAGCAGTACGACGATCACTTCGTTGAGTCCGCCGAGCCGGCAACTGTCGATCTGGCAGAAGTCGATGGCTTGCGCCTGCAGCAGTTGCTTGAACATCACGCGATTGTGGCAATGCTCGCCGGTTGCGACGCCAATCGAACCGAGCCGCCGGCGAATCGCCGCATGACCGAGGATGTCGTCGGGACTCGTGGGCTCCTCGATCCACCACGGGTCGAACTCGGCGAGACGGCGCATGTTCGCGATCGCCTCATCGACGTCCCACACCTGGTTCGCGTCCATCATCAGCTTCCGGTTCTCGCCGATCTCTTCGCGCAGAATGCGCGCGCGCCGTACGTCTTCCTGCAGATCGCCGCCGACCTTCTGCTTGAAATGCGTCCATCCCTGCGCGACGCCTTCGCGCGCGAGACGGCGAATCTTGTCGTCGTCGTAACCGAGCCAGCCCGCCGATGTCGTATAGGCCGGATAGCCGTGCGCGAGCATTTCCTTTTCACGCTCGCCTTTGGTCTTCGCATGACGATGCAGCATCGCGAGTGCTTCGTGCGGCGTGATTGCATCAGTCACGTAGCGAAAGTCGAGGCAGCGCACGAGTTCTTCCGGGCTCATGTCGACCAGCAGCTTCCAGACCGGCTTGCCGACGGATTTCGCCCACAGGTCCCACACCGCGTTGACGACCGCCGCGGTGGCAAGATGAATCGCACCTTTGTCCGGGCCAATCCAGCGCAGTTGGCTATCCGAAGTAAATGCGCGCCAGAAAGCGCCCATATTCGCGGCGATATCTTCGAGCTTCTTGCCGACGATCAACGGCGTGAGTGCATTCACGGCGGTCACGCAGATTTCATTGCCGCGGCCAATCGTGAACGTGAGGCCGTGGCCGGTGAGATTCGGCGTGTCGGTTTCGAGCGTGACGTAAGTGGCGGAGTAGTCCGGCGCGGCATTCATCGCGTCGGAGCCGTCCAGCGAACGTGAGGTGGGGAACCGGATGTCCCGAACGGACAGCCTTGTGATCGTTGTCATCTGCGCACCCTCCGGGGCTGTGGCTATCGGCTTGTCGTCTGCGGACGCAGACGGATCGGTTTCTTGCGCACGTTCTCTGTGTGCGCGTTCCTGCTGCGCATACGGGTAAGCCCGGAGTTGCCAGATACCAAGCATCCCCAAGTATTTCCAGGCATTTGTACGCGTTGACAACACGGCATTCACTTTCTAGCATGCTAGCATGTCTTCTCGAAATCAAGGCCTTCGTGAATTCCTCGACCGAACTTGAGAATGCCGCCGGGGACCCGTATGTCGCACTGCAAAAAGTCGGCGGCGGCGAGCGCGGCAGCTTGACCGACGCGGTCGAGGCGGCGTTGCGAGAAGCGATTGTTACGTTGGCGTTGGAACCCGGCATGATGATCGACAAGATGGCCGTGTGCGAACGGATGGGCGTGTCGCGCTTTCCGGTGTCATCCGCATTGGCGAGGCTTGCGCATGCAGGTCTCGTCGAGGTTTTGCCGCAACGCGGCACGCGCGTCAAACCGATCGCGCTCGACGACATCCGCCAGCATCTGTTCATCCGCAGCGCACTGGAAGTCGAGACGGTGCGTGGGGTCGCGCTGATGCACGACACGGCGACGCTCGACGCATTGGCAAGCAATCTCGATCAGCAGCGCAGTCTGGCTGGAAGTGGCGAACGTCTGGCGTTTCACGCGCTCGATCTGGCTTTCCATGAAATCCTGCTCGACGCGGTGAAGCTGCCGCGTGTGAAGGAGATCGTCGCGGTGTCGCGCAATGCGCTGGACCGCGCGAGACAATTGCTCGCGAGTCCAGAACGGCTCATGGATACGCTGGAAGAGCACGAAAGCATCTTCAAGGCCCTTTGCGCCGGCGACGACGATGCGGCCGCGAAAGCGATGCACGATCATCTCGACCAGGTCGTCGCCGAATTGCACCGGTCCGCAAAAGAGCGGCCCGACCTGTTCGCGCCTTGAATGAAAGCTGGAATGAAAGCCGTTGTTCAAGCCGTAAAAAGCTCCACCGTAAAAACGTTGGTGATATAGGCAGCCGTCGACAGATCAGCACATGAACCCACTCATTTCCGTCAGCAATCTTTGCAAGAGCTTTCCGGGCGTAAGAGCGCTTCATAACGTCCGGTTCGAACTCATGGCCGGCGAGGTCCATGCGCTGATGGGCGAGAACGGCGCGGGCAAGTCGACGCTGATGAAAATTCTCGCCGGCGTCTATACGCGCGATTCCGGCGAAATTCTCTTCGACGGCAAACCCGTCGATTTTCAAGGTCCGCGCGACGCGCAAGCTGTCGGCATCGGCATCATTCATCAGGAACTGCAACTGATGAATCATCTGAGCATCGCGCAGAACATCTTTATCGGCCGTGAGCCGCGCAAGGGTCTTGGCCTCTTTCTCGATGAAGACAAACTGAATGCACAGGCAAGCGAGATCCTCGCCCGCATGCACGTGAAGCTCGATCCGCACACGATGGTCGGCACGTTGACCGTCGCGAGTCAGCAGATGGTCGAGATCGCGAAAGCACTGTCTTTCGATTCGCGCGTGCTGATCATGGACGAACCCACGTCCGCGCTCAACGATGCCGAGATCGCCGAGCTGTTCCGGATCATCCGTCAATTGAGAGAGCGCGGCGTCGGGGTCGTCTATATCTCGCACAAGATGGACGAGTTGAAGCAGATCACCGATCGCGTGACCGTGATGCGCGACGGTGAGTATGTGGCCACCGTGCCGACCGAGGGCACCGGCGTCGAGACGATCATCGGCATGATGGTCGGACGCACGCTGGGCGACGTGACGCCGGTCGAGAGCGCGCCGGTGAAAGGCGAACTCGCGCTCGAAGTGAGAAATCTCGTCGCAGGTCCGCTCGTGCGCGACGTCAGTTTCGAATTGCGCAAGGGCGAAATACTCGGTTTCGCAGGCTTGATGGGCGCGGGCCGCACGGAGGTCGCGCGCGCGGTGTTCGGCGCCGATCCGGTCGAATCGGGGGAGATACTCGTGAAAGGCGTGAAGGCGTCGATCAAGAGGCCCAGTGATGCGGTCAAGCGCGGCATCGGCTACCTGTCCGAAGATCGCAAGCGCTTCGGCCTCGCTACGGGAATGGACGTCGAATCGAACATCGTGATGGCCGATCTCGGCAAGTTCCTGTCAATCAATATGTTTCTGCGTCGCGGGCAGATTCGCAAAAGAGCGCAGCACTTCATCAAGCTGCTTGCGATTCGCACGCCTTCGGCGACGCAGCAGGTGCGGCTCCTGTCGGGCGGCAATCAACAGAAGATCGTGATCGCGAAATGGCTCGAGCGCGATTGCGACGTACTGTTCTTCGATGAACCGACGCGCGGCATCGACGTCGGCGCGAAAAGCGAAATCTACAAGCTGCTGCGCTCGCTGGCGGCGCAAGGCAAGGCGATCGTGATGATCTCCTCCGAGCTGCCGGAAGTTCTGCGCATGAGCGACCGCATCGTCGTGATGTGCGAAGGCCGCATTACCGGCGAGCTGTCCGCCAGCGAAGCGACGCAGGAGCGCATCATGCATCTCGCGACGCTGCGCGAAACCCAGAAAACGGTACAAGCCTGAAGAGGTCTACGACATGACATTGCGAACGAATGCCGCGGCGCTGGACGACGAAAGGCGCACTTCCGGGCTGAAAGCGCGAATTTTCGCGCCGACCGCCGTGCAAAAGATGCTCGCGTTCGCGAGCCTCATCCTGCTGCTGGTGTTCTTCAGCTTCGCGTCGCCGTCCTTCATGCAGATGGACAACATCCTCGGCATTTTTCAGGCGACAGCGGTGAACGGCGTGCTGGCGATCGCCGCCACGTTCGTGATCATTACGGGCGGCATCGATCTGTCGGTCGGTACGTTGATGACATTTACCGCCGTGATTTGCGGAGTGTTTCTCACGTATTGGCATCTGCCGATGTGGATGGGCGTGCTCGCGGCACTCGCGACGGGCGCGGTATGCGGCACGGTATCGGGCACGCTGACCGCCAAAATGAAGATCCCGCCATTCATCGCGACGCTCGGCATGATGATGCTGCTCAAAGGTCTTTCACTCGTCGTGTCGGCGGACAAGCCGATCTATTTCACCGATACCGAGAACTTCTACCGTATTTCCCAGGATTCGCTGATCGGCTATTTCCTGCCGAGCATGCCGATTCCGAATGCGGTACTGATCCTGTTCGTTCTCGCGATCGTCAGCTCTATTACGCTCAATCGCACCGCGCTCGGCCGCTATACGTTCGCACTCGGCAGCAATGAGGAAGCGGTGCGGCTCTCGGGCGTCAATGTCGATCGCTGGAAGATCGCGATTTACGGCGTGGGCGGCGCGATCTGCGGCATCGCGGGTCTGCTGATCGCGTCGCGGCTCAATTCGGCGCAGCCGGCGCTCGGTCAAGGCTACGAGCTCGATGCGATCGCGGCGGTCGTGATCGGCGGCACGTCGTTGAGCGGCGGTTCGGGAACGATACTCGGCACCATCATCGGCGCTTTCATCATGAGCGTGCTGACCAACGGACTGCGCATCATGTCGGTCGCGCAGGAGTGGCAGATCGTCGTGACGGGTTTGATCATCATTCTGGCGGTGTATGCGGACATCCTGCGGCGCAGCCGGAGAAGTTGACGCAGGAGCAAGGCAGCAGCAAATAAGCAGGGAACGCAGGAGCAGGAGAGAGAGGGCACGTGAAGGCTCCCTCGAAAGCTCGATAGCGGCTTGATAGCCCAACCATTGGAGGAGGCCCCATGTTGAAGAGAAGACTAATCGGTATCGTGGTCGGTGTCGGTGCGCTCGTCGGCGGAAGTAGTCTCGCGTATGCGGACGAGCCGTATATTCCGCTTATTTCGAAAGGATTCCAGCATCAGTTCTGGCAAGCCGTCAAATCGGGCGCCGAGCAGTCCGCGAAAGCGAACAACGTCAGGATCACGTTCGAGGGACCGGAAACGGAAGCGATGGTCGATAAGCAGATCGACATGCTGTCGGCCGCGCTCGCGAAGAAGCCGCAGGCGCTCGGCATCGCGGCGCTCGACAGTAAGGCGGCCATCCCCTTGCTCAAACGCGCCCAGAACGACAAGATTCCGGTGATTGCATTCGACTCGGGCGTCGACAGCGATATTCCGTTGACGACCTGCTCGACGGACAACGTCGCCGCCGCCGCGCTCGCCGCCGACAAGATGGCCGCGCTGATCGGCAATTCCGGCGAAGTCGGCGTGATCGTGCACGACCAGACGAGCCGCACCGGTGTCGATCGCCGCGACGGTTTCGTCAATCAGATCAAGTCGAAGCATCCGAACATCAAGATCGTGTCCGTGCAATACGGCGCCGGCGATCACCTGAAGTCCGCGGAAATCGCCAAGACCATGATCCAGGCGAATCCGAACCTGAAGGGTATCTTCGGTGCAAACGAAGGTTCCGCGGAAGGCGCGGCGATCGGCGTCAAGGAATCGGGCAAGAAACTCGTGCTGATCGGCTTCGACTCCGGCAAGGAGCAGAAGGAGAACATCATGTCGGGCTTGATGGCCGGCGCGATTACGCAGAATCCGGTCGGTATCGGCAAATGCACGGTCGACTCGGCGGTCAAGGCGCTGCACGGCGAGAAGCTGCCGAAGAAGATCGACACCGGTTTCTACTGGTACGACAAGACCAACATCAACGATCCGAAGATCGCAGCCGTGCTGTACGACTAAGCGAGGCCGGCGATCGCGACTCGGGAAGCCGAGGCTGCGACAATCATCAAAGAGGGAGAGCCACGATCTTCCTCTTTTTTATTGCCGTTCCGCAACTTCGGAATCGCGCTATATCGAGCGGTCCGTTGCGCCGCAACAACATGTAATCCGAACGCTCGTACTCCGTCGAGCAAGTCGTGATTCGCGCTCATGCAGGGCTTTTGATCCACGGCTGCCGGTCATTTCACGCCATTGCATGCATTAATCTGATACTTTATGTTGATGTAATCGCTGCACGAGCCGTCCATTCGCATGCCGATTCGGACCCACCCACCGTCGAATGCGCAGGTCATGGCTTTTACCGAACCAAGGTCTCCATTTTCCAGGTGGGTCGTGTCCTCGGCCCAGAACCTGAGTCCGGACAACCGGCAGATTCTGCTTGCCAACCTGTTCACGCGAACCGCATCGATCGTTTTCGCGTCGATTTGCGAAATCAGCGTTTGCGCAACCGCGTATTATCTTTATCCGATTCCTCTATATGCCGCGTGGGGCATTGCGGTCGTCGCATTGCTGATCGCGCGGCTCACGCTGATCTGGTTATGCCGCACGCGGGCCGCCCTTGGGCTGCCCACGCCGACTTCCGCGTTTATTTTCGCGAGTCTGTTGTGGAGCGCGTTATTCGGGTTTGGCACATTCCTGTGCAATATCAGCGGAAGTCCCGCGCTTTTTCTGCTTGGAAACGTTTGTGCGGTCGGTGTGATCGGCGGATTGGCCGGACGCAATGCGGGCACGCCGCGGCTTGCGTTATTGCAGATCGTTTTTATTCTCGGCTTTCTGAGTGTCGGCGCGGCGATGTCGCCGGGCAATGGCAAGCTCGTGCTGCTATTTCAGGCTCCGTTTTGCGCGGCCGGCTTCTTCACGGTCGCGCTGCGCAGTAATCGCGACACCGTTGCGTTGCTGCTCGCGCGGGAAAACAGTCATCGCCTCGCGCGCCAGGATAGCCTGACCGGTTTGCCGAATCGCGCGCGTATCAACGAGCTGCTGATCGAACGCACCGGCGAGAGTTCGACGCGGCAGGGCGAGGCGTTCGCGGTGCTGCTGATCGACCTCGACGGTTTCAAGGCGATCAACGACAGTCTCGGTCATGCCGCCGGCGACCAGATTCTGCAGGAAGCGGCATCCCGTTTGCGCGATCTGCTGCCGAGCGGCGACCACGTTGGCCGCCTGGCGGGCGACGAGTTCGTCGCGATTTCGGACGACGCCGGGCAGCTTCGCGACGTGCGCGTGCTGGCCGATCGCATCGTCAGAACGCTGGCGCGGCCGTTCGTGTTGAGCGAAGCGCTCGTGCATATTGGCGCGAGCGTCGGCATCGCGCTCTATCCCGAACATGCGAAAACGGGTCCGCAATTGCTGGTCTGCGCGGACCGCGCGTTGTACGGCGTCAAGCGCAGCGGCAAAAGCGCGTTCGCGATTTTCGATGCCGAGAAGCACGTATCCGACGAAAGCCTGAGCCTGCTGCGCAGCGACCTCGAAGGCGCGCTGAAGTCGTTCAATGGTTTGCGCATGGAGTATCAGCCGATCATCGATCTGCATACCGGCGCGGTAGCGGGCCGCGAGGCGCTGATTCGCTGGGCCCATCCGACGCGCGGCGAGTTGTCGCCGTCCGCGTTCATTCCGACCGCCGAGCGCACCGGCCTGATCCTCGCATTGGGTGAATGGGTGCTGCTGCAATCGTGCACGGCGGCGTCGGCGTGGCGCGACAAGGTGATCGTCGCGGTCAATGTATCGCCGGTGCAATTGCGCGAGGAATCGTTCGCATCGACGGTGACGGCAATACTTCGGAAAACGAGGCTGCCGCCGACGCGGCTCAATCTCGAGGTTACGGAAACGGCACTGCTGAACGACGACGAAGTGACTCGCCGCAATATCACCAGATTGCGCGCATTGGGTATCGGGCTGGCGCTCGACGACTTCGGCACCGGCTTTTCGACGATGTCCACGCTCGTGCGCTTCTCGTTCGACAAGCTGAAGATCGACAGTTCGTTCGTCCGCGAGTCCGTGCATCGGCGCGAATCGGCGGCCGTGGTGCGCGGCATCGTCGCGCTGGCGCGCGAGATCGGCATGCCGACCACGGCCGAGGGCATCGAAACCCAGGAGCAGCTCAATTTCGTGCGCGTATGCGGTTGCACGCATGCGCAGGGTTATCTGCTCGGCAAGCCGATGTGCAACGAAGAAATCGAGCAGTGCGAAGCGGTGCTCGACGCGCGTGTCGCCGACAAGGCCGCGCCTGCGGACTTTTGATATCCGTTACCGATGCGATCGAGGTCGTGATGTCGTCTCCCTTGCAATATCAACTGCGAATCACCGCGTCGATGGAACTCGCCAACTCGCTGCGCGCGGACCCTTCGTGCGCCGCGCATCCAGCGCTACGTGCCATTTTGCAAACGCATCACGCAACGCTCAAATGCCAGTTCGATACATTCGCCGACTACGTGAGCGAAGCGCAGAGAATGGACATCGAGAACTACCCGCTTTATCAATGGACACGGCAAACCATCGAGAACCCGGAGAAGAAAGCGAAGTACCTGCAGTCGTTCACGCTCCATGTGAATGGCGACGAAGTCTATGACAAGGACGTCGCCGATGCCCTCGAGGCCGGCTTGTCGAAGCTGATCGACGCGAACGGTATTGTTCGCGTGTCACGGTACGACACGAATCCCGGGAACAATCCGCAGCCGCCCGCGCGCGCGTGAGGCAGCCGCTCAAATTTCAGTCCGAAAGCTTCATGGTCAAGCGGTTTAACATTTGAGGACATGCCGCGAAGTTCGTGAGACGATGCAATTTCACTTATTTTTGTGGGAGTGCGACATGGGACTTCTGGACGAAGTGGGCAAGATTGCCGGTGCGGTTGCCGCCGTTGAAGCCGCGGAGAAAGTCGATCCACAAGCGGGTCTGCTGACCAAAGGCGTGGCCGCTATCGCCGGTTTCGAAGGCGCTGGAAAGCTGGAATCGCTGGTGGAAAAGAAAGAAGAAGAGAAACAGGACGACGCCGACAACGCTCAAGCCGCGGACGATACAAGCTCCCAGACCTGAACGGACGTCAAGCGAATTGCCGGTTGCATGCGCGCGATCGAACCACGCGCTGCACCGGCAATCTGTTTTTATAAACCTTTCGATATCGAACGCTCCTTCCGCTATTCGCCCGATGTTTCATCGGGCTGTCATCGCCGTCCGGCTACGATTGTCCGTCACTTTCCGTCCGCGCTCGCCCCGCGGGGCGTTGTTTTGCGCTGGCATTATTCCACCTGAACAACCATACCGGACATGTCGAACAGAAAAATCGTCAAGACAACGCCTGCCGATGAGCACGGCGCATCGATCGTCTCGCGTCGCGGCTTTCTGAAGTTCGCCGGCGCATCGAGTCTCGCGACGGCGGCGGGCGCGCTCGCATCGACCGCGCGCGGCGCCAATAGCGGCACACCCGATGGCACGCCCGAACAGATCCATCTGACCTGGGGCAGCGACCCGACGAGCGAAATTACCGTGTCGTGGTCGTCGCTCGCGCCCGCGGTCAATCCGCAGGTGCGCATAAGCGGCGCCAATAACGGGGACCACGCGAAACATACGGTGCACGCGGTGCAAAGCACTTACACCGACGGCATCAACGGCGAGGTCGTATTCAACTATCACGCGCGCGTGCGCGAGTTGAAGGCCGACACGAGCTATCAGTACGAAGTGACGACCGATAACGACGGCAACGCAGCGCAACCCTTCACCGCGAGTTTTCGTACTGCGCCGCGCGGCCGCGCGCCGTTTCGCTGGACGAGCTACGGCGATCTCGCGACGCCGAATACGAACTGGGTGCTGTCGTCGCCGCAAAGCCGCTTCGCGGTGGCGGCCGTCGAGCGCTTTCAGCCGCTCTTCCATCTGCTGAACGGTGACCTCTGCTATGCGAATCTGAATCCGACGCAGCAGCCCGAGGTGTGGCGCGACTTCGGCAACAACGCGCAGACGTCGGCGTCGAACCGGCCGTGGATGCCGTGTCCCGGCAATCACGAGCTCGAATTCAACAACGGCGAGCAGGGCCTTGCGTCGTATCTGTCGCGCTACGTGCTGCCCGATAACCACACGCGTTTTCCGGGCCGCTGGTACAGCTTCCGCGTCGGCTCGGTGCTGTTCATTTCGCTCGATGCGGACGACGTCGTCTATCAGGATGCCGCCGCTTTCGTCGCCGGTCCCGCGCCGCTGACGCCGATCGCGAGTACCGGCAATCCGCCGCTTCCGGCGGGCACGTCGCTGTACGTGCGCGGCTATAGCGATGGCGAGCAGACACGCTGGCTCGAAAAAGTGCTGCAGCATGCGTCGCACGATAACGACGTGGACTGGATCATCGTGCAGATGCATCAGGACGCACTCAGCTCGTCGAAGACCGGCAACGGTTCCGACAAGGGCATTCGCGAAGCGTGGCTGCCGCTGTTCGATCGCTATGGCGTGGACCTCGTGCTGTGCGGTCACGATCACGACTACGAGCGCAGCTATCCGGTGCGCGGTTGCAATCACAACAAGGGCACCGACATCGCGACGGGGCACCCGGTCGATACGTTGCAGCCCAAGCCGATCATGTCGGCGGTATCGGCGGGCGCATCGACGTTCGATACGAGCCACGGCACGATCCACCTGATTCTCGGCGGCGGCGGCACGAGCGCGCCGCTCGACGTGTATGGCGTCGATGCTGGCACAGGCCTGCCGCAGGCGCGCATCTTCACGAAGCCGAATCGCCCGGTGCCGTCGACGGCCGCGGGCACGTTCGTGCGCGCGAGCGCCGACGCGGTCGAAGACGCGATCTGGTCCGCCCAACGCGACACCGGCACCGGCTACGGCATCGCGGTGTTCGACTACGATCCGGGGCAGCCGGGCGGCGACACCACGATCACGATGAACTACTACCACGCGCCGGGCGCGGATCAGACGCCGACACCGGAATACGATCTGTTCGAGACGATCGAATTGAAGAAGAAGCGGCGCGGGTAGAAGGATAGATTTGATTCACTGATCGGCATTCAATTTCCAGGGGCCGCTTATCACGAGCGGCCCTTGTTTTTTCACGGTCACCGCAAAAAACAACGCCCCATTCATTTTGTTACACGTCTTACCGCCACGGACTGTCAAGGTTACAAAGCCCTTTCCGAAGCCCCGCTATACTCGGCGCCGTCTCACTAAAACAAAGACCCGATATGTCCAAGAAGATCATCCAGATGGTTGCCGTGGCTGCATTGAGCGCCGCGGCGTCGTTGCCGGCACTCGCCGGTGATATGAACAACATGCTCGGTGGCGCGCTCGGTGGCGTCGCTGGCGCGGCGGTCGGCGGCGCGGTGGGCGGTAGCACCGGCGCGGTGATCGGCGG